>JAPSJX010000077.1 GCA_031178105.1 Agrococcus sp.
ACCGTGCAGGCCGTCCTGCGGCAGTCGGCGCCCCCCAGCGCCATCGCGATGCCGATCGCGGACGCCGCCGATCTCGCCGATCGGCTGCAGCTGCCCGTCGTGGACACCGACCGTGCCGACGAGGCCGCGCGCGAGCTCGCGCTCGACGCGGTGATCCAGTTCGACGGCGCACCGAGGCGGACGCTCGCGGAGGATTTGCTGATCGCCAGCCGGTTCCGCGGCGACGCTCGAGTGACCGCACGTGAGTCGACCGCGCTCGTCGACTCGCGCCTCCTGGCGATCGGGACGAGCGATCTCGATGCGATCGCGGGCGTCGGCGCGCGCATCGGCGAGCTGCGCTCGGTCATCGGTGACGACGGCGAGGGGCTCGAGCTGCTGCTGCCCCCGGCTCCGCCCGTGCTGCCGCTCACGTCCGACACTGAGCAGACGCTCACGCTCGGACCGCGCACGGTCCTCATCGCCGGTCACGACCTCAAGTTCGTGCAACCCTACGTCGAGGCGCTCCGCGCTCAGGGCCATGAGGTGCTGATCGACCGTTGGACCGCGCACAACGAACATGACGAGGAGCTGTCGCGGAGCCTGCTGCGGCGCGCCGACGTCATCTGGTGCGAATGGGGTCTCGGCAACGCGGTCTGGTATTCCAGGCATGTCTCGGCAGACCAGACGCTGGTGATCCGAGTGCACCTCCAGGAGCTCGACCTGCCGTACTTGCGGCGCGTGGACGCGGCCAAGGTCGACACCTTCGTGTTCGTGGGCGAGCTCATCCGCCGAGCCGCCGTCGAGAGCCACAGCGTGCCGCCCGAGCGGAGCCTCGTGATCCCCAACTTCGTCCTCGGCGACGCGCTGCGGCGCCCCAAGACCGAGGATGCACGCTGGACCCTGGGCCTCGTCGGCATCGTCCCGCAGCGCAAGCGCCTCGACCTCGCGGTCGACCTCATAGAGCGGCTGCGCGCGGTCGACGACCGCTTCCGGCTGAGGATCAAGGGCCACCGCCCTGAGGAGTACCACTGGATGACGGATCGCCCCACGGAGATGGCGTTCTACTCCGAGCAGTACGAGCGGATCGAAGCGATCAACGAGCGGTCAGGGCGCGACGTCGTGGCCTTCGACCCGCACGACGGGAACATGGCGGACTGGTATCGCGGGATCGGCACGGTGGTCTCGACGAGCGACTTCGAGTCATTCCACTTGACGCTCGCCGATGGCGCGGCCAGCGGCAGCGATGCCGTCTCGCTCGCATGGGCCGGTGCCGATCTGATCTATCCGCGCTCCATCCTCTTCGCGGACATCGCGAGCATGACCGACGGTGTCCTCGACGAGGGCGCGCGCGCGCGTCGCCTCGACGATCTGCGTGAGCAGGTCCGATCCATGGACGCGCCGCAGGTGTTCGACCGGTTCTCGAAGATCCTCCTCGAGCGGGTCAGGGCGTGATGGATCGCGCCGGCGAAGGCGTGCGAGCCGCAGCGCGTCGGCTCCTCCCCATCAATCAGGGCGCATGGGTGCTCGACCGCGCTCGGACGTCGTTGCGTGACCGCACCGCACGACTGGGGGCGAATGAGGTCGCCTCGCTGGACCCCGATGAGCTCTGGGCAGAGACGGGCGACCGCGGGCGGGGCCGACACGCGCACGGCTTCACCTTCTTCGCAGACTGGGTGGGGGCCGACCCACTGGCGACACCCGAGGAGCGATCCGCGCTCCACGAGATGATCCACGCAACCGCCCTCGCATGGGACGTGCGCTTCGGCGCCAACCGTGCGGCGGCGCCCGAGATGGCCTATCACGACGAGACGACGGCTCAGCGGCTGCTCAGTCTCGTCGCGGCGACCGATCTCCTGGAGCTCGACCGAGCGCAACGGGCCGACCTCACCGCGCTCGGCGGCCGCACCGCATCGATCCTGGCCGAGCCCGGCTTCCACAGCGGCCTCAACAACCACGGCATGTTCCAGGACCTCGCGCTGCTGGCATGGGCAGCGCTCGTCGCGGCACCCGACGATGCCGCAGGCGACCGTGCGTGGCACGACGCAGAGACTCGCCTCGTCGCATACTTCCAGGAGTGCTTCACGAGCGAGGGCGTGCACGTGGAGAACACGCCGACGTACCACGTGATGGTCGCTCGCTACCTGCCGATGCTCGCTGAGCTCTTCCGAAGCGCCGGATCGCCGTCGTCCGCACTGTTCGAGACACTGCAGTCCGGCGCGGAGCGATACGCCGTGCACTGCGTCGCGCCTGACGGCCGCTTCCCCCCGGTCTCGGACACCCAGCGCCGCGCCCTCGATTCGCCTTCGAACCTGAGCGCATTCCCAGGGGGAGAATTCGAGTACGCCGCGACCCGCGGTGAGCGCGGACGGCGGCCGCACAGCCGCAGCGCTGGCTTTCCTGGTTCCGGCTATGCGATGACTCGCTCGGCATGGGGCGACGAGTCAGCCACCTTCGTCTACTTCTCATGCGCCTACAACGCCGACTACCACAAGCACTCCGATGAGTTGAGCATCTTCCTCCGGTCTGACGGTCGCGACCTCCTGTGTGAGGCGGGCGCATACGGCTACAACTGGAAGGATCCGTTCACGAAGTACGCGTACTCATCCGCAGCGCACAGCACCATGCTCGTGAACGGCATCGGGCTCCCGCGAACCGAGCCAGCGCTCGACGGCGCTGCTGGCCCGACGCGCCTCGACCGCATGCTCGTCGACGCAGCTGACGACGACGAGCTCGACGCGACCGGCAGCACCGAGCGCTATCCCGGTCGCACGTGGAGCCGCAGGTTAAGGGTCCAGCATGGCGACACACCGTCAGCGACGCGCATCACGATCCAGGACGAGGTGCGTTCGACCGTCGGAGCAGCGAACCTGCGATTCCTCTGGCACTTCGCGCCAGGACTTCGCGTACTGCTCCGGCCACGGGGAGTTGAGCTGTTCGACGGTGACGAGAAGGTGATGGAGCTGGAGATCCGAACCGCAGCGGACCTCGCGCTCGACGTCGTCGAGGCCCACGAAGGGTCGTCCCCTCAGGGCTGGTACCACCCAGCGTTCGGCGAGCGTGTCCCGGCGCCCGTGCTCACGGTCGACTGCTGGCAGCAGGACGTCGAGCTCGAGACCGAGATGCGGTTGAGCGACTTCGCCTGGGGCGCTGAGGGTCGCGGCGGCCTCCGAGCGCTGGTCGAGGCCGGCCCGGCAGTGCCGGCCTGGTCCGCGCCCGTCGCCGCAGGCTCGGATCGTGCCGTCGTGCTGCTCATGCCGAGCGAGTCCCCCGGAGATCGGGACCGGTTCGTCGCCGAGCTCGAGAAGAGCGGAGTGCCGCACTGGGTGGTGCCCGGGGCGCACGCCGAGGCCGCGGCCGCTGCGACGCCGGACCGCAGCGCCGCCGCTGTGGAGCGGATATCGCACGCCGTCCAGGTGTTGGTCGCACGCCAGCGACAGCGCGGCATCGAGACGCTCATCGGCACGGTGGGCCCCGCCTTCGCGGCCGGCGCCTTGGCTTCGTTCGCGACGGGCGCGCCGCTGGTCGCGCTCGACCCCGACCTGCCGCGCGTCACCGACGTCGACTCAGCGCGACTGAGGCACGCGCTGGACGACCGACGCTGTGCGGGCGCGATCGATCCGGCGATCCGCCTCGTCGTGACGGCCGCAGGAGAGCAGCGCGCGGACCGCGCCGTGACGATCCTGGGCACGGCGCCGTTCGAGCGGCACGCGATGCCGCAGATGCTCGAGGCGGACGCCGAGGACCGCTTCTCCGATGTGCTTCGCAACGCGCTCGAATCTGAGCGCGGAACGGAGGCGCGCTACCTCGCCGGCTACGATCGTCGCTCGCGCTGCTTCGTCGTCGAGGTGCTCGACATCCCCAGCGCGTCCGTCGCCGTGCGCGTCTTCGAGGGCAAGCAACAGGTGCTGTCCCTGCCGTATGCAGACGGCGCCTCGCATCGCATCCCCTACGAGGGCCGAGGCCCGCACCGACTCCGGATCCATGTCCGCGACAGCGTCGGCCAGGAGCTGGAGCCGTTCACCACGGGCGCGATCCGCGTCCGTTAGCTGAGGCGGCCGCGGTATCCTCGGAGGACGCGGGGCACACGGTCGCGCGATGTGAGGTAGGTGCCGTGAGCGAGAGCGATGGCGGCGCAGCCCGTGTCCTCGTGTACGGCAGCTGCGTCGCACGCGACACCGTCGAGTTCGCAGCGGCCGACAGCGTGGAGCTGCGCGGGTACATCGCGCGGCAGTCGCTGATCTCCGCCGGCAGCGATGCAGCAGCGCACCTGCCCGAAGCGATGTCGGTCACCTCTGCCTTCCAACGGCGGATGATCATGGCTGACTTCTCCGGCTCGCTGTTCAGTCGCATCGCGAAGGCCGCGGGAGAGGTCGACCTGCTGCTCTGGGACCTCGCCGACGAGCGTCACGGGGTCTACCGCTTCGCCGACGGCTCGATCGCGACGCGGAGCATCGACACCTTGAAGATGCCGGAGTTCGAGGCACGGTTCGCCGAGGCACAGCACATCCCCTACGGCTCCGACGAGCACTTCGCGATCTGGTCGGAGCACGTGACGCAGCTGACGGCGCTGCTGCACGAGCACGACCTGTTCGACCGCACCGTCGTGCTCGAGGTACCGTGGGCGGTTCTCACCGTCGAGGGGTCGCCGACGCCATGGAGCATGGGCGTGCGCGCGAAGGATGCGAACCGTTCGTACGAGGCCTACTACGGACTGCTGCGCGACCGGGGGTTCCGCATGGTCGGGCTGCCCGCCGAGCTGGTACTCGCCGATCCCGGGCATCGCTGGGGACTCGCTCCCTTCCACTACACACCCGACGTGTACCGCGAGTTGCTCCGGCAGCTGCGAGAGGACCAAGGAGTCCGCGGGCTCGACGAGGCGACAGCCTGAGTCGGCCAGCGTCGGCCGTGGGCCAGTGCAGGCGCCCTCTCGAACGACCTGCGGTTCGTGCGTCCCGCGGGACATCGGGCTCTCGCCTCCCTCGCTCGACCGCGCTCTCTACGCCGCCCGGCAGTCGTGGGACGGCTAGTCACGCCGGGGGACCGGGGGTGGATGTGGATCGCTTCGTCGACTCGGCCAACGGGTGGTGGGCCGACCGCCTCCTCGAGCTGGGGCGGTCGGTCGAAGGCTAGCTCGCCGGAGTCCGGGCTGTCAGAGCACCACGTGCCCGTCGGCGAGCGTGAAGCTCACGACATCGCTGTTCGCGAGGATCCGCTCGTCCTCGGTGTGCCACGTGTGGCCGACCCGAGCGCCGCGCATCTGGATGAAGTTGAACCGATCGGCGCTGTAGATGCCGCCGCCTGCCGCAAGGATCGCGCGCTGGAAGGTCGTGTCCTCGCCGAGCGTGCGGTCGTCGAACGGCGTATCGACCCACGTCGGGCGCGGCCCCACCATCGTCGGCCCACCCACGAGGTCGGCCCAGCGGTGCTCGCGATGCGGGTGCTGCAGGACCGTCGCATCGATCGACTCGAGGTAGAGGTAGCGCGCCTCCTTGCCGACGAGCTCGGCGCCCGAGTAGTCGAGCGCGAAGCACGCGTCGGAGAGGTAGTGCGCGCCGTACAAGTCGTCGTCGTCGAACTTGGCGATGACGTCGCCGTCGCTCGCCGCGACGAGCGTGTTGAGGTTCGTGCCGAGCGAGCGATCCATGCCGGCCCGGAGCACGACGAGCTCGGCGAGCCCCACCTCGCGGGCGAGCGCCTGCAGCTCGGCCTCGTCGGCGTCGAAGCCGTGGAGCAGCAGCAGCAGCTGCACGTCGACGTCGACCTGCTGCGCCGCCGTGCGGATGATGCCCGGCACGAGGTGCGGACGGATGGTGGGCGCGATCACGCTGACCCGCGGCCGAGTCCATGCGCCGGGATCCCCGAGCCCGACCGACTCGAGCACCTGCGTGGCGCGGTGCGAGAAGGTGTGCTGCCGCCAGATGTGGCGCTGCGCGAGGTGCACCTGCCGGTCGCGCAGCTCAGGCGACCGGACGAGGGCGCGGAGCGTCAGCTCCGCCTCCTCCTGGTCGTCGACGATCGCGACCTCGCCGTTCGGGAACCAGTGCTCGACCGCCGCGCTGCGCGTCGAGACGACCGGCGTGCCGCTCGCGAGGATCTCGAACACGCGTCGTGCCAGCATCGTCGGGCTGTCGACGACCGAGTTGACGTTGAGCATCACCTTGTGCGCCCGGTAGGCCGTCAGCATCCGGTCGTAGTCGAGCGAGCCGCGCACGAACGGCTCGAACCGCTCGGGGAACCGGTACTTCGGGTCGTTCTCGAAGCGCGAGTAGATGTCGAAGCCGATGTCGCGCCGCTCGGCGACGTGCGCCGCAGCACCGAGCAGCAGGTCCATCTGCGCCTGCCGCTCGGGGAACTTGTGCGACCAGTAGCTGCCCCCGAAGCCGACGTCGCGCACCTGGTGCAGCCCCTTCTGGCGCATCGGGTGGTGCAGGGCCGGCTGCGCCGCGAAGGCGAGCTCCTCGACGCGGTCGTGGCCGAGCGCCTCGCGGTAGCGGTCGACGAGCGCCGCGTCGGTCGTGAAGACGCGGTCGAAGATGCGCGCGGTGTCGAGGAAGTCGTCGAAGTGGGGCGGGTCCTCCTTGTTCCAGAAGACCGAGGGGATGCCGTGGTCGCGACAGTGCGCGACGAGCGCCTGCAGGTCGTGGCTCGGCGCCTTCGAGCCGGTGAGCTGGTAGCGCCACGCGCCGCCCGAGCCCGCCCAGGCCGACTCGACGAAGAGCAGGTCGATGGGTGCTGCAGCGAGCTCGTCGCGCCATCCGGCCGGGGTGAGCTCGATCACCTCGAACTCGTACCCCCACGCGCTCGC
>JAPSJX010000078.1 GCA_031178105.1 Agrococcus sp.
GCTCCTCGTGCTCGAGTCGCAGGACCCCGACCGCGACATCGTCATGTACATCAACTCGCCCGGCGGCTCGTTCACGGCCATGACGGCGATCTACGACACGATGCAGTACATCCGTCCCGCGGTGCAGACCGTGTGCCTCGGCCAGGCGGCCTCCGCGGCGGCCGTGCTGCTCGCGGCCGGCGAGCCCGGCAAGCGCCTCGCGCTGCCGAACGCCCGCATCCTCATCCACCAGCCGGCGACCTCGGACGCCGGCCGCGGGCAGGCATCCGACATCGAGATCCAGGCGCGCGAGGTGCTGCGGATGCGCGGATGGCTGGAGGAGACCCTGTCGAAGCACTCGAACCACGACGTGGCGCGGGTGTCGAAGGACATCGAGCGCGACACGTTCCTCTCGGCCGAGGAGTCGCGCGTGTACGGGCTCATCGACCAGGTGCTGACGAGCCGCAAGACGGCGCCGCAGCTGCTCGGCTGACGCACGACCCCACGCAGAAGGGCCGGCTCCCGGGGGAGCCGGCCCTTACTGCGTGCGCGACGCGCGTCAGGCGCCGCGACGATCCTTGCGATTGCGGTTCACGCGGTACGCGATGAAGGCGAGCCCGGCCAGCGCCGCGAGCACGAAGACCGCGACCGCGGGGAGCGCTCCGAAGGCGTCGGTGCCGGGGTCGACGCCGGGGGCGTCGGTCGACTCGGGCTCGTCCGGGCCGGTCGCGGTCGTCTGCGGCGCCGCCACCTCACCGCTGGAGGAGGGAGTCACGATGGGCGCGGCGGAGGCGGAGCTCGGCGCGGCGGTCGCCGTGCTCTCCGTGGTCGCGGCCGGGGCGGCGGGGGCGGCCTGGTCGCACACGGGCGCCGCGGTCGCGCCGTCGGGGCCGCCGACGCCGTCGACGGGCTCGAACGCGAAGGCGATCTCGCCGGAGACCGGGTGGCCGTCGGCCGAGACGACCTGGTAGGCGAGCGTGTAGTCGCCCGCGGCGCCCAGCTGCGCGTCGAGCGAGATCGTGTCGCCGTCCACGGCCGCGCAGCCGTTGCCGTAGTAGAGGCCCGCCGCGTCCGTGATCTCGAGCACGTTGCCGCTCTCGGCTCCGGGCACGTCGACGATCGCCTCGTTCAGCACGACGCTGAGCGTGCCGGGCTGCTCGGTGAACGTCGATCCGTCCTCCGGGGTCGACCCGATGACGGATGCGTGGGCGGGCAGGAGGGCGGCGACTGCGGCGATGGCGATGGCGGCGAGCATGGGCTCAGCGTACGCGCAACGGATCCGCATGCGCTCGGCGTGGGCGTCGCCCGTGTCAGCGGGGTGTTCTAGGCTCGTTGCACAGGCGCGGCCTGCGCCTACGACGATGTGGAGAAGCGACATGGCGCGACTCGGAGAGAGCGGCGACCTGCTCAAGTGCTCGTTCTGCGGCAAGAGCCAGAAGCAGGTGCAGCAGCTCATCGCGGGGCCCGCGGTGTACATCTGCGACGAGTGCGTCGAGCTGTGCAACGAGATCATCGAAGAGCGCATGGCCGAGGCGGGCGAGACGACCGCGCAGGAGGGCTTCACCCTGCCGAAGCCGCGCGAGATCTTCGCGTTCCTCGAGGAGTACGTCGTCGGGCAGCGGAGCGCCAAGCAGTCGCTCGCGGTCGCCGTCTACAACCACTACAAGCGCATCGCCGCGATGCAGCAGCTCGAGTCGGCCGACAAGGCCGGTGACGGCGTCGAGATCCAGAAGTCCAACATCCTCATGGTCGGCCCGACCGGCTGCGGCAAGTCGTACCTCGCGGCGACGCTCGCGCGCCAGCTCAACGTGCCGTTCGCGGTGGCCGACGCCACCGCGCTCACGGAGGCGGGCTACGTGGGCGAGGACGTCGAGAACATCCTGCTCAAGCTGATCCAGGCCGCCGACTACGACGTCAAGCGCGCCGAGACGGGCATCGTCTTCATCGACGAGATCGACAAGGTCGCGCGCAAGGCCGAGAACCCGTCGATCACGCGCGACGTCTCCGGCGAGGGCGTGCAGCAGGCGCTGCTCAAGATCATCGAGGGCACGGTCGCCTCGGTGCCGCCCCAGGGCGGCCGGAAGCACCCGAACTCCGAGTTCATCCAGATCGACACGTCGAACGTGCTGTTCATCGTCGCCGGCGCCTTCGCCGGGCTCGAGGACATCATCGCGAACCGCTCCGGCAAGCGCGGCATCGGCTTCGGCGCCCCGGTCGCGTCGCTCAAGCCCAACCTCGACGTCTTCCAGGACGTGATGCCGGAGGACCTGCACAAGTACGGCCTCATCCCCGAGTTCATCGGGCGGCTGCCGGTGATCGCGACGGTCTCGCCCCTCGACCAGTCGGCGCTGGTCGAGATCCTCACCGGGCCGCGGAACGCGCTGGTCAAGCAGTACCAGCGGATGTTCGAAATCGATGGCGTGAAGCTCGACTTCGAGGCCGAGGCGCTCGAGGCGATCGCCGACCTGGCCGTCGAGCGCAAGACCGGTGCGCGCGGACTGCGGTCGATCCTCGAGACCGTGCTCGCGCCGGTCATGTTCGAGGTCCCGTCGCGGCAGTCCGTCGAGCGGGTCATCGTCACCAAGGAGTCGGTGTCGGGCTCCGAGTCGCCGGTGATCCTCACGGCGGACGACATCGAGGAGCTCTCGGCCTGATCGCGTGCCGGGGCGGGCTCGGATTGCTCCGGTGGCTGAGGTAAGGCTATCCTTACCTTGTGACCTCCACGCGACCCGGCGCCCTGCGCGCCTCCGACGTCAGCCTCGCCTACGGGCGAGAGCGCATCGTCCACGGCGCGTCCATCGCACTCGAGCCCGGATCGGTCACCGCGCTCGTCGGCCCGAACGGCAGCGGCAAGTCGACGCTGCTGCGCGGCTTGACCGCCCTGCACCGCCCGACGCACGGCAGGGTCGTCTTCGCCGACGGCGCTGACGCCGCCGGGCTGGGGGAGCGCGAGCTCGCCCGCCGGATCGCGCTCCTCGCGCAGTCGCATCCGGAGCCCTCCGGCGTGAGCGCGCGCGAGGTCGTCGCCTACGGCCGCTTCGCGCACCGCGGCCGCTTCCGCGCCGGCGACCCGCACGGCGCCGACGTGATCGACCGCGCCATGGCGGCGACCGGGATCGCCCAGCTCGCCGAACACCCGGTGTCGCAGCTCTCGGGCGGCCAGCGCCAGCGCGTCTGGCTCGCGACGTGCCTCGCGCAGCAGACCGGCATCGTGCTGCTGGACGAGCCCACCACCTACCTCGACATGCGGTACCAGCGGGAGATCCTCGAGATCGTGCGCGACCTCGCCGACGACGGCGTCGCCGTCGGCATCGTGCTGCACGACCTCGAGCAGGCCGCCGAGGTCGCGGACGAGGTCGTGCTGCTCGTGCACGGGCGCATCATCGCGACCGGCAGCCCCGCGGAGGTGCTGACGGCCGAGCGCCTCAGCGCCGCGTACGAGGTGCCCATCGACGTCGAGCCCCTCGCAGAGGGCTTGCGCATCCGGCCGCAGCGGCTCCGCCGCCGGCTCACCGTGTCGCGCGCCGCGTGACCCGCTCCACATCAGGCCCGCAGGCGTCGCCCCGGGCCGAGGAAGGCTGACCATGTCCCAGCGACCCATGGCCGCGAGGCCCATCCTGGCCGGCGCCGCGGTGCTCACCGCGCTCGCGCTCGCCGCCTGCGGCACCACCGAGGCGCCCGCCGAGAGCGCCGCCCCAGCCGAGTCCAGCGAGGCGGTCACGCTCACGGACGCGCGCGGCGTCGAGGTCGAGATCCCCGCTGACGTGCAGGACGTCGTCGCGCTCGAGTGGGCGGCCGTCGAGCACCTGCAGGTCGCGGGTGTTCCGCCGGTGGGCGTCGCCGACCTCGCCGGCTACACCGACTGGGCGGGCACGGGCGCACCGATCGAGGGCGAGCCGACCGACATCGGCACGCGCGTCGAGCCGTCGATCGACGCGATCGCCGGTCTCGCTCCGGACCTCATCGTCGCGGTCGCGGGGCGCGACGACGCCTCCTACGCCGACCTCGAGGCGATCGCTCCCGTGCTCGTGCTGCAGGGCGCCGACGCTGCCGACCCGCTGGGCACGATGTACGCGGACCTCCGCCTGGTCGGCGAGGCCGTCGGCGGCCAGGACGCCGTCGAGACGGCGATCACCGAGTACGAGGCGCACGTCGAGGAGCTCAGGGCGACCGTGGAGGAGGCGGGGCTGGCCGGCACGCCGCTCGCGCACATGGACGGCTACGAGAACGGCGGCCAGGTCGAGATCCGTCCGTACGCCGACGGCGCGCTGCTGCCCGCCGCCTTCGAGTCGATCGGCTTCGTCAACGGCTGGCCGGGCGAGGGCGACGATCAGTACGGGCTGGGCGTGACCGACGTCGAGGGTCTCACGGCGCTCGAGGACGGCACCCACATCGTCTACATGACCGTCGGCGACCGCGACGTCTTCACCCAGCAGCTCGCGAGCAACGCGATCTACACCGACCTGCCGGCCGTCCAGGCGGGCAATGTGCACCGCCTCCCGGACGGCATCTGGCTGTTCGGCGGCGTGGACTCGATGACGGCCTACCTCGACGCGCTCGTGGCGTCGCTCTCGCCCGCCCCGTGACGCGCATCCGACCGGGAGGGCTCGCGCTCGGCGCGGCCCTCCTCGTCGGCCTCGTCGTGCTCGCCGGCTGGCACGCCACGCAGGGCACGACGGACCTCGGGCTGCCGGAGCTGCTCGGCTGGCTCGGCGGCGACGCGAGCCACGCGTCCGTCATCGTCGAGAGCCGGTTGCCGCGCATCGCCGCGGCGATCGTCGTCGGGTTCGCGCTCGGCGCGGCCGGCTACGCGATGCAGACGCTCACCGGCAACCCGCTCGCCTCGCCCGACACGCTCGCCGTCAACGGCGGCGCGAGCGCTGCGGTCGCGATCGCCGCCGTCGCGGGCATCAGCCTGCCCGGCATCGGCGGCGCCGGCCTCGCGTTCGTCGGCGGCCTCATCGCCGCGCTCGCGGTCGTGGCCATCGGCCGCGGGCGCGGGTCGACGACGCAGATGGTGCTCGTCGGCACCGCGCTCGCGCTCGCGCTGCAGTCCGTCACGACCGTCACGATCATCCTCAACGAGCAGGAGACCGCGGGCCTCTACGCCTGGGGCGTCGGTCGGCTGTCGCAGAACGGCATCGGCACCGTCGCGCAGCTCCTGCCCGTCGTGCTCGTCGGCATCGCGGTGCTCGTCGTGCTCGCCCGGCGGCTCGACGTGCTCGCGCTCGGCGAGGAGGCGGCGACGACGATCGGTGTCGGCGTCGGCCGCCTGCGCCTCGGCACGCTCGTCGCGTCGGTCGCGCTCGCCGCGGCCGCCGTGGCGATCGCCGGACCGATCGGGTTCGTCGGCCTCGCGGCACCGATCGTCATCCGCATGCTCGCCCGCCGCGTCCCGGGCGCCGCCCGCCACGTCGTCGCGATCCCGCTCGCCGCGCTCGCGGGAGCCGTGCTGGTCGTCGGCGCCGATGTGCTGCTCCGCGCGGTGCTGCCCGGCTCGGCGTCGCTCGACGTGCCGACCGGCGTCGTGACGAGCCTCGTGGGCGCCGTCTGCATCATCGTGCTCGCGCGCACCGTGGCGGGCGCCGCCGAGACCGAGTCGATGGCGGTGCTCGGTGCTCGCACGATCGCGAGGCGCGCCTGGCTGCCGATCGCCATCGCTGCGGTCGTGCTCACGGCGATGACGATCGCCGCCGTGCTGCTGGGCGATCGGATGCTGCTGCTCGGCGACGTCGGCAACTGGCTCGCCGGCCGGGCCGGTGACGCCGTGCGGGTGACGCTCGACACGCGCACGCCGCGGGTCGCCGCCGCGGTGCTCGCCGGCGTCGCGCTCGCGCTGTCGGGCGCGCTCGTGCAGGCGGTTGCGCGCAACGCCCTCGCCGAGCCGTACCTGCTCGGCGTCGCAGGCGGCGCGGGCCTCGGTGCGGTGAGCATCATCACCCTGGTGCCGGTCGCGACCGGCTGGCTCGTGGCGGGCAGCGCGCTCGCGGGCGGCGCCGTCGTCGGGGTGCTCGTGCTCGTGCTCGTGGGCTGGCGCAGGCTCGGCAGCCTGCGGCTCGTGCTCACGGGCCTCGCGCTCTCGGCCGGCACCGCGGCGCTCACGAGCCTGCTCATCGTCGTCACTGACCCGTGGAATCGCGGCAAGGCGATCGTGTGGCTCTCGGGCTCCACGTACGGGCGCGGCTTCGAGGACGTGATCCCCGTCGCGGTCGCCGTCGTGCTCTCGCTGCTCGCACTGACGTGGATGCACCGCGACCTGGACCTCGCGCAGCTCGACGAGGCGACGCCGCGGCTGCTCGGCGTGCGGCTCACCGCCGTGCAGATCGTCGCGCTCGCCCTCTCGGTCGTGCTGGCGTCGACGGCGGTGGCGGCGATCGGCGTCGTCGCGTTCGTCGGGCTCGTGGCTCCGCACGCCGCGCGGGCGATCGTCGGCGCGAGGCACCGCGTGCTGCTGCCGCTCGCGGCGCTGCTGGGCGGATCGCTCACCCTGCTCGCCGACACGCTCGGCCGCACGCTCATCGCGCCCGCGCAGCTGCCGGCGGGCATCATGACGGCGCTCGTCGGCATCCCGTACTTCATCTGGCTGGTGCTGCAGGCGGGTCGTGGCCGCTGACGCACTCGGCCCCCGAGAACGCACTGGCCGAGGGTGGTCACGACACGCCGCGCGGCGTCCGCGGGGTGGTCACGACACGCCGTGCGGCGTCCGCGGGGTGGTCACGACACGCCGCGCGGCGCCCCAGGCGACGGCGTGTCGTG
>JAPSJX010000079.1 GCA_031178105.1 Agrococcus sp.
CGCCCCTGCAGCCGCCCCCGAGGCCTCCGAGGCCGCGACTGACGGCTCGCTCGGCACCATCCGCGTTGGCGCGCTGCCCGTGCCCGCCGGCGACATCCTCACCTGGGTCGACGAGAACCTCGCCGCCGAGGCCGGCCTCGACATCGAGTGGGTCGAGTTCACCGACTACAACACGCCCAACCCGGCGCTCACCGACGGCTCGACCGACGCGAACCTCTTCCAGAACTCGACGTTCATGGAGACGTACAACTCGCAGGCCGGCGGCTCGCTCGTCTCGGTCGGCGAGGTCTACCTGCCCGCCGCCGCCTTCTACTCGGAGGAGCTGACGTCGATCGACGAGCTCGGCGAGGGCGCGACCATCGCCATCCCGAACGACCCGACGAACGAGGGCCGTGCGCTCGGCATCCTCGCCGCCGAGGGCCTCATCAGCATCGAGGAGGGCGCGACGAACCTCGACGGCATCACCGAGAACCCGTCGAACTTCCAGTTCACCGAGGTCGAGAACGCGACGCTCCCGCTCGCGCTGCCCGACAACGACGCCGTCTTCGTCACCGCCTCGTTCGCGCTGCCCGCCGGCCTCACGCAGGACCAGGCGATCCTCACCGAGGGCGAGGACTCGAACTACTTCAACATCCTCGCGACGACGCCCGAGCTGCAGGACGACCCGCGCATCGCGACGCTCTTCGAGCTGCTGACGAGCGAGGAGACCGACGCCTACATGCTCGAGACGTGGGGCGGCCTGATCGTTCCCGGCACCGAGTGACCTCTGAGGGGCGACCGGGCCCCTCGACCGGCGAGCTGCCGCGCATCGCTCCCACGAGCGGTGTGCGGCAGCTCGCTGCGTCCGTCCCCATCCGCACCGCAGCGAGCGGCACGCAGATCGCCATCCCGATCCTCGTCGTGCAGACGACCGGCGACATCGGCCTCGGCGCCGCGCTCGTCGCGCTCGCGCTGGTGCCGGCCATCGTCGCCGCGCCACTCGTCGGCGCGCTGCTCGACCGCACCGGCCACCCGCGCGCGGTCATGATGGCCGCCGCCGCGGGCACGGCCGCCGCGTACGGCATCGCCGCCGCGATCGGGCCGGTGCCCGTCTGGGTGGTGGCCGTCGCGCTCATCATCAGCGGCATGCTGACGCCGTTCGGCTTCGGCGGGCTGTCGAGCTTCGTCGCCCCGGCCGGTGCGGATGCGCGGCGCGCGTACGCGCTCGACGCGCTCAGCTACAACGTGGGCGGCGTCGCGGGACCCGCGCTCGTCGCGGTGCTCGCGCCGACCCTCGGGCCGCGTGCGGCGCTCATAGCCATGGCGGTCATCGCGCTGTGCTCGCTCGCGGCCTACCCGCTGCTGCCGATGGAGCCGCGCCGTGCCGAGCGCAAGGGCCTCCTGCACTCCCTGACCGCGGGCATGGTCGCGATGTCGACGCGCCGCGCGCTCGCGGCGGTCACGCTCTCCGGCACCGTTGCGGAGTTCGGACGCGGCATCATGCCGATCGCCGCGATCGGCATCGCGCTCGCCGCGACCGGCGATGCTGCTGTCAGCGCGCTGATCGTCGCCGGCTTCGCGGTCGGTGCGCTCGTGGGCGCTGCCCTCGAGCCGCTGCGCCGGCAGACCCTCTCCGCTCAGGCGACCATGGGCATCGGCTACGCGCTCGTGGGGCTCGCGACCCTGGCGGCAGCCCTCGGGTTCGGCATCGGCTGGACCATCGCACTCGTCGCCGTGTCGGGGCTCTGCTCCGCGGCGCCGACCGCCGCGATGCTGATGCTGCGGCGCACGGACAGCCCCGAGGATGTCGTCGCGCAGGTGTTCACGGTGGGCGCCGCGCTGCGGACCGCAGCGGCGGCCGGCGGCACCGCGGTGGCCGGAGCCCTCGCGGGCGTCGAGCCGCTGCTGCTGCTCGCGGGATCCGGTGCCGTCTGGGTGCTCAGCGGCGCGGTCATGCTGGCCTACCCGCGACGCCGCGCGGCCGGCGCAGCCGTCTGACCCCCACCGGGATCGGCGTCGGCCGCACCACGGCTGAGCGCCGCTCGGCGGCCGCCGCCCTGCTCAGCGGGCAGGCTGCAAGACCTCCGCGCCCTCTTCCGTCAGCTCGACGATCCCCCGGTCGTCCGCTAGCAGCATGCGGTCTCCCCCGATGACGCTGAACGCTGACGCGACGCCGACCACCTCTCCCACCTGCTCCCAGCTGCCGTCGGGCGCCTGCCGCCGCACCGCGTTGTCGGTGTCGACGCCGACGAGCGCGCCGGAGCTGAGGGCGTCGACGGAGTAGAGCAGCGGCGACGCCTCGAGCGGCGTGAAGGTCTCCCCGTCGTCGGCACTCGACTGCAGGCCCTGCTCGGTCGCCGCCACGAGGCCCTGCTCGGTGGCCACCAGGTCGACGGCGGACAGCGCCGCGGTCGCCGACCAGCTCTCACCCGCGTCCTGGCTCACGAGCAGCTCCGGCGCGTGCGTGGCGATGCCGTAGAGCGTGCCGTCGGGGCCGGCGGTCAGCACGTGGAAGTCTGACTCGCCGGTGAACGCGACGGGCGTCCAGGAACTGCCGCCGTCGTCGCTGCGGATGACCCCGAGGTTCGGCGTGCCGAGCTCCGGTGGCGTGCTCTGCCCGGGGTGGCCGGATGCGAAGAGCGCCGTGCCCGCGACGGTGAAGCCCATCGCGTCGAAGTCGTGGCCGCCGAGCGGCCCGTCGAGTGCGTCGCCGGTGAGCCGGAACACGCCGCTGTGGGTCGCGACGAGGATGCCGCCGCCGCTCGGGTCGCTCTCGATCCCGTGCACGTGCGCGATCGCCGGGTGCGACGGGGCGGATGCCTGTGGTTCCGCCTGCGGGGCGCATGCGGTGATGACGATGGCGACGGCGGTGACCGCCAGCGCGGCGAGGGAGGGATGACGCATGGTGTGGCTGCCTTGGTCGGAGTCGGTCGGTCGAGCAGGACGGGGCGCCCGGCCGTCGCGCGCGCCCGCCGAGGAGGTTCGAGGAGGAGCTCCTCGGCGGGCGGGCTGCGAGCGACTGCGACGGCCGGGCGTGCCTCGCTACAGCTCGGTGAGGAGCTGCTCCATCTCTGCGATCTCGGCCGCCTGCGCGTCGATCACCTGCTGTGCGAGCGCGACGACCTCCGGGTGCTGGCCCTCGGCCACCTCGGTCTCGGCCATCTCGACGGCACCCTCGTGGTGCACGATCATCTGCTGCAGGAACAGCCGGCTGGCGTCGGCGCCGTCGGCGTCCTCGAGCGCCTGCATGTCCTCCTCGGACATCATGCCGCCGTGGGCGCCGTGGCCGCCGCCGTGGCCAGCCTCCGCCTCGACGCCCCAGTCGTCGAGCCACGTCTGCAGCTGCTCGATCTCGGGGCCCTGGGCGTCCTTGATGCGCTGCGCGAGGTCGAGCACGCGCGGGTCGACCCCGTCCTTGTCGAGCACGACGTCGGACATCTCGATGGCCTGCTCGTGGTGCGGCAGCATGCCGGTGACGAACGCCTCGTCCGCGGCGTTGGCCTCCGACGAGGTCGACTCGGTCGACGTCGACCCGGTCGACTCGGGCGCGGTCGTCGCCTCCGACGAGGCGGCGGGAGCGCTTCCCGTGGGAGCGCCGCCTGCCGAGCAGCCGGTGAGGACGAATGCGAGGGTGAGCGCGCCGACTCCGAGCGCGCGGTGGATCTGCTTCATGGTGATGGTCCTGTTCTCGATCAGTGGGATGGGTGAATCTGCGACGTCGCGCGTGCGGCGCCGGCGGCCTGGCCGATGGCCAGGCGGACCCATCACGTCCGACTGATCGAGAGCAGAGTCAAGGATGGAGTTGGGGGCACGAGGAGCACGGCGGATGCGTCGATCCGGGCGAGCGCCAGCACGATCGACGCCCACGAGCCCCTGGTGGGCGTGGGCGGCACCAGCACGAGCAGCCCCACCAGCAGCGCGAGGACGCACGCCATGAGCTCGGCGTGCCCGGGAGCGAGCGGGCTGTCGTCGCCGCACGTCGATGGGCACGCCGCAGCCTTCGTGAGCGAGGCCGTCTCATGGCCGTGCTGTGCCGTTGCGAGGTGGGTCGTGTGCTCCGCCGGGCTGATGCTCCCGGTCTCGAGCGCGACGCTGCTCGCGCCGTGGCCGGCGTGGCCGCCAGCCGCGCCGCCGAGCACGTGCATGCCGAGCAGACCCGCGATGAGCAGGACGACGATGCCGGCGAACACGAGGAGGGCGCGCGGGGAGAGCCGACGGCCCTGAGCCGTGTCGAACCGGACGCCACCGCGCATCTGCCGCTCCCCCTCTCGCGGCAGACCATACCACCCGGGGGTATGCGTGCCGCCTGCGGAGGTGTGCGTTCAGGATGCCGGGATCACGGGCCGGAGGTCACGGTTCAGGCGCGTGTCGCGAGCGGTCTCGAGACGCGCGCCCTCAGCGTGCTCGTCGACCAGTAGGAGCGGGCCGCGGTCAGGCGTTGGACGCGAGCGCGGCGGCGTCCTCCTTGGGGCAGCGCCGGTCGACCGCGGGCGACCAGGGCTGCGCACCCGCATCGCGGTGCATCCGCTCGAACGCGTCGGCCGTCAGTCCCTTCGCCTCGAAGCGGCAGGCGAGCTCCGACCAACGACGCAGTTCCGGCAGCGCGCCGCGCTCGTGCCAGTCGTGCCAGAGCGCGTGCAGGAGCATGTGCTTCGCGGTCGAGGTGAACCGGTGGCGGTCGTACGCGAGCAGCGCTTCGGCCCACGCCGCCGCCTTCTCAGGCGGCCAGCCGGCCCAGACGCTGGGCTCGGGCACTGCACCGCGCGCTTCGGTCTCGGGCATCGTGATCCCCCTCCGTCCGGCGCCTCGCGGCAGATGGTTGCCGGTCGGGCAACTCCGCGAGTCGGAACCACTGTACGACGCGGAGGTGACAGGCGCTCAAGTTGTTACGCATTCGTCATGAGGAGAGCAGATCGAGGTTCCGCTCGAAGCTCGGGCCGATGCCGAGGTCTCCGAGCGCGTCGGCGAGGGGCACGTCCGTCAGCGTCGCGACATCGTATGCCTCCATGCAGTTCGCGAACCGGTCGCCCAGCTCGAGGAACCCGATGTACCCCTCGTAGCAGGAGAGCCGCACGTCGACCTCGTTCGCACCGGTGGCGGCGCGCACCGCGTCGACGGCTGCGGCGTCGAAGCCCGTCAGCGTGAGCGTCCGGTGGGCGAGCGGCACGCCGAGATCCTCCTCGTACAGCGTGAGCAGGCGCGCCTCCTCGAAGCGGACGCTCATCGCGATGATCGCGACCTGGCCCTGCTCGCACGCGATCCACCGGTCGGTCGACGCGCCCGTGTACTGGCCGTCCCCGTCGTCGAGCCACATCGGGATGCCGGGGTCGCACGTGACGAGGGAGTCGTAGCGCGAGCCGTACTGGGGCTCCGGACCCACGGTCGGGACCTCGGTCGCCGTGATCGACGGCATGGGCCGCGGCGGCAGGGTGGGTGGCGTCCGCGGCTCGGCTGCCGGGGCCGGCGTCGCTGCCGGGGCCGGCGATTCCGTAGGACCCGCCGTCGGGGTCGCGACGGGCGTCGCTGTGGCGTCGGCGCTCGGGGAGCTCGACGGCGAGGGCGACTCGCTCGGGTCGAGCGCGCCGATCGGGCCGCAGCCCGCGGTGACGAGCAGCGAGAGCAGCGCGAGCGACGCGAGCGCCGTGCGCGACAGCAGCCTCCTCATCGCTCCATCACCCATCGCACCGGCGAGGGCGGCCCCGAAGCGTCGTCGCCCGGGGCGATCGTCGGGGCGAACGACCCGGCTCCGATCGGGACGCCCCACGCCGCCAGCTCGTCGATCGAGGTCGGGTCAGAGCAGTCGAACAGCACGCCGCCAATCGTCACGGACGGTCCGCAGTCGTAGTACACCGTCGCCGTGGCAGCCTGGGCCGAGCCCTGGGGCGCGACGCCCGCGTCGACGACCTGCAGCTGCCCGTCGAAGTCGTCGCTCGTCGTGTACTGCGGGTCCCCGTCGCCGACGAGGTCGGCCTCGCCGAGCACGGCCCAGCCGGTACCGGCCTCGAAGTCGGCGCAGTCGATCCACACGGCGCCGCCGAAGCTGACGGTGCCGGTGCCCTCGCAGAGCACGTAGACGTCGACCATGCGCTCGATGCCGGGGCCGCCGGCGGCGCCGGTGTCGCCGGACTCGCCCCTCTCCACCGATGCCGTGACGATCGGCTCACCCGCGGCGACGCCCTCGAAGCCCGGCGGAGGCGTCGGCCCGGGATCGGGCGTCTCGGTCGCGGCGACCGTGGGCTCGGGGGTCACGCTCGGCTCGATCGCCGTCGGGGTCGTCGTGGGCGCGGGCGCCGCCTCGTCGACGCGCGGGTCGAGCACACCAGAGAACTGCCAGACACCCACGCCGAGCACCGCGGCGGCGACGGCTGCGACGGCACCGCCCGCGACCGCCCGGTTGCGACGTCGCTCGCGCACCCGCTCGCGCACCGCCATCGTCGACACGCCCTGGCGCATGCGCGCCCGGAAGTCCGGGCTCATGCCGGGCTGGCGCTCGTCGCTCATGCCGACACCTCCTCGAGCGTGCCGGCGCCGGCCGCCTCGAGGTGGCCGCGCAGCCGCTGCTTCGCGCGGTGGATGCGCGTCTTCGCCGCGCCGTAGCTCACGCCGATCGCACGCGCCGCGTCGGCGAGCGGGATCTCCTCGTGTCGCTCGTGCTGCTCGAGGA
>JAPSJX010000001.1 GCA_031178105.1 Agrococcus sp.
GAAGACGCCGTCGCCGAGCCGCGCGGGCTCGTAGACGAGCGCGTAGTTCTGCAGCTTGCAGGCGTTGCCGATCACCACATCGGGACCGACGTAGGCGCCTCGTCCGACATTGCAGTCGTCGCCCAGCCGCGCGCCTTCGCGCACCTGCGCGAGGTGCCAGACACGGGTGCGCGCGCCCAGCCGGGCGCTGCCCGCGACATCGGCGGTCGACTGCACCACGGGGT
Organism: Agrococcus sp.; assembly: GCA_031178105.1. Lineage (GTDB taxonomy): Bacteria > Actinomycetota > Actinomycetes > Actinomycetales > Microbacteriaceae > Agrococcus. The sequence continues at coordinate 225 of JAPSJX010000001.1, forward strand.
CATCGGGCACGGGAGCCTCCTGGTTCTCGAACACTGTTCCTCAATCCTCAAGATCATGCCAGGTGCCGCCCAGGCCGCTGACACCGCCCCGATCGCCGGGCTACATTCCGAGCGCGGGCAAGTCTGCCGCAAACGACATTGTGCATGAGCGCCCTCGCTCGTTCGCGGGAGCGTCCGCGGACGGGGAGCTCATGACGCGCTGGGGGAGATCGAGATGAACGATCGGTTGCGGGTCGCGGTCGTCGGCGCGGGCTACTGGGGCCCGAACCTCGCGCGGAACTTCCGGGCCAGCGCGGACTGGGAGCTCGCGGCGATCTGCGACCTCGACGTCGAGCGGGCGCAGCGCGTCGCCGACAAGGTCGGCGGCGCGCCCGTGACACCCGATCTCGCCGCGGTGCTCGGCGATCCGACGATCGACGCGGTCGCGATCGCGACGCCGGCGCGCACGCACCACCCGATCGTGCTGGCGGCGCTCGAGGCGGGCAAGCACGTGATCGTCGAGAAGCCGCTCGCCGACACGCGCGAGCGCGGGCTCGAGATGGATGCGGTCGCGCGGCAGCAGGGACTCGTCCTCATGGCCGACCACACCTACTGCTACACCCCGGCCGTCCTGAAGATCCGCGAGCTCATCGCGGACGGCGTGCTCGGCGACATCCTCTTCATCGACAGCGTCCGGATCAACCTGGGGCTCATCCAGCCGGACGTCGACGTCTTCTGGGATCTCGCGCCGCACGACCTGTCGATCATGGACTTCGTGCTGCCGGACGGGCTGGCGGCGACCACGGTCTCGGCCCACGGCTCGGATCCGCTCGGCACCGGCAAGTCGTGCGTCGGTTACCTCGCGATGCCGCTCGAGTGCGGCGCCATGGCGCACATCCACGTCAACTGGCTCAGCCCCACGAAGATCCGTCAGATGGTCATCGGCGGCACCGAGCGCACGCTGGTGTGGGACGACCTCAACCCGCAGCAGCGCGTGAGCATCTACGACCGCGGCGTCGACATCGCCGCGGTGTCGAAGGTGACCGCCGCCGACGCGCGCGCCGCGAACATCTCGTACCGGCTCGGCGACACGTGGGCGCCGGCGCTCCCGGAGCGCGAGGCGCTCGCGGGTGTCGTCTCTGAGTTCGCGGCGTCCATCCGCGAGCGTCGCGCGCCGCGGACGAGCGCCGAGTCGGGCCTCCGGGTGCTCTCGGTGCTCGAGGCGGCGACCGCGAGCCTCGCGGTCGCGGGCGCACCGCAGCCCATCGCCACACACACGCTCGAGGAGGGGTTCGTACGATGACGCAGCTGGAGGGGTCGACCGCGCTCGTCACCGGTGGAGCAGGCACGATCGGATCCACCGTCGTCGACCGGCTGCTCGACGCCGGAGTCGCACGCATCGACGTGCTCGACAACCTGGTGCGCGGGCGCCGCGCCAACCTCGACGACGCGCTCGCCTCGGGACGCGTGGCCCTCGTCGACGGGGACATCCGCGACGCGAAGCTCGTGGACGAGCTCACGGCGGGCAAGGACCTCGTCTTCCACCAGGCTGCGATCCGCATCACCCAGTGCGCCGAGGAGCCGAGGCTCGCGCTCGAGGTGCTCGTCGACGGCACCTTCAACGTCGTCGAGTCTGCGGCCCGGCACGGGGTCTCGAAGCTCGTCGCGGCGTCGAGCGCGTCGGTGTACGGCATGGCGGAGGAGTTCCCCACGTCGGAGCGCCACCACCACCACAACAACGACACGCTGTACGGCGCGGCGAAGTCGTTCAACGAGGGCCTCATCCGCAGCTTCCGGGCGATGAATGGGCTCGACTACGTGATCCTCCGCTACTTCAACGTCTACGGGCCGCGCATGGACGTGCACGGCCTGTACACCGAGGTGCTCGTGCGCTGGATGGAGCGGATCTCCGACGGCAAGCCGCCGATCATCTTCGGCGACGGGCGCCAGACGATGGACTTCGTCTGCGTGCCCGACATCGCCCGGGCGAACGTGCTGGCCGCGCAGAGCGACATCGTCGACGGCGACTACAACATCGCGAGCGGCCGGGAGACGAGCCTGCTGGAGCTCGCCGAGGCGCTCCTGCGGGTCATGGGCTCCGACCTGGGCGTCGAGCACGGACCGGAGCGCCCCGTCAACGGGGTGGAGCGGCGACTCGCGGACACCACCGCAGCCAAGCGGGACCTCGGGTTCGAGGCGACGATCGACCTCGAGGAGGGCCTGCGCCAGCTGGTCGAGTGGTGGCAGCCGCTGCGCGGCGAGATCGCCGGGGCTCGGCGGGTCGCGCTCGCATGACCGGCCGTGTGAACGTCATGCTGCCCTGGCTGGGGCAGGAGGAGGCCGATGCGCTCGCGGACGTGATCGCGAGCGGCTGGGTCGCGCAGGGACCTCGGGTCGCGCAGTTCGAGGAGCGGTTCGCGACCGCGATGCAGTCGCCGTTCGCCGTCGCGACGAGCAGCTGCACGACGGCGCTGCACCTGGCGCTCATCGTCGCGGGCATCGGCGAGGGCGACGATGTCGTCGTGCCGTCGTTCTCGTTCATCGCGACGACGAACGCCGTGCGCTACGTCGGAGCGAACCCGGTCTTCGCGGACGTCGACCCGGTGACCGGCAACCTCACCGGGGGCACGATCGCCGAGGCGCTCACGCCCGCCACCCGCGCGGTCATCGCCGTCGACCAGGGCGGCGTGCCGCTCGACCTCGACGATGTGCTCGCGGTGACGGACCCGCGCGACATCGTGGTCGTCGAGGATGCGGCCTGCGGCGCGGGGTCGACCTACAAGGGCCGCCCGGTGGGTGCGGGCGCCGCGATCACCGCGTGGTCCTTCCACCCGCGGAAGCTCCTCACGACGGGCGAGGGCGGCATGATCACGACGCAGCGCGAGGACTGGGCGGACCGAGCCCGGCAGCTGCGCGAGCACGCGATGAGCGTCTCCGCTGCGGACCGGCACGCCTCGACGCTCGCCCCCGCCGAGGAGTACGCCGAGGTCGGCTACAACTTCCGCATGACCGACATGCAGGCCGCCGTCGGGCTCGTCCAGCTCGATCGGCTGCCGGCGATCGTCGAGCGGCGCAGGGCGATCGCGGCGCGGTACCAGGCGGCGATCGCCGACATCCCGGGCCTCCGCGCGGTCGCGGACCCGAGGCACGGCACGAGCAACTTCCAGTCGTTCTGGGTCGAGGCGGATCCGGCGTACTCGACCGACCGCGATGGCCTGCTCCGGGCGCTGGCCGGGGCGGACATCTCCGCGCGTCGCGGGATCATGGCGGCCCACCGCCAGCCCCCGTATCGCGCGCTGACGCCCGAGGCGGGCCTGCCGGTGACGGAGCGCCTCAACGACCGCACGCTCATCCTCCCCGTCTACCACCAGCTGACCGAGGCGGATCAGGATCGCGTGATCGCCGTGCTGCGATCACCCCGCGGAGCACCGGCATGAGCGCGGGACTGCTGCTCGTGGGCGCGAGCGGGCTTGCGCGCGAGGTGCTCGCGGCGTGCGCCGTAGGTGTCGTCGGGATCCTCGACGACGACGCGGCGCTGCTCGGGACGTCGGTGGGCGGCGTGCCCGTCATCGGCGGGATCGAGGCGGCGCTGCAGCGCGAGGAGCGGCTGCTCGTCTGCGTGGGCCTGAGCCGGGGCCGGCGCGATGTCGTGCGTCGACTGCGCGGCCTGGGCGTCGCCGACGCGCGCTTCGCGACCTTCATCGCACCGTCAGCGTCGATCGGCGCGACGAGCAGCGTGAGCCGGGGCAGCATCCTCCTCGACGGCGTCGTCGTCACCGCGGATGCGCGGATCGGCGAGCACGTCGTCGTCATGCCCAACTGCACCATCACGCACGATGACGTGCTGGAGGACTTCGCGACGCTTGCCGCAGGCGTCGCGCTCGGCGGCGGCGTGACGGTCGGCGAGGCGGCGTACCTCGGGATGAACGCCTCGGTGCGACAGCGCGTCATGGTGGGGGCGGGGGCCACGGTCGGCATGGCCGCGGCCGTCCTGCGCGAGGTCCCGCCGGGGGAGACGTGGGTGGGCGTCCCGGCTCGCGCAGCGGAGGTGCTCGCGTGACCATGCGGGTGCCGTTCCTCGATCTCGCCTCCCAGCAGGCCGAGATCGCCGACGAGGTGCTGCCGGTGTGGCGCCGCCAGTTCGAGTCCGCGAGCTTCATCGGCGGCCCTGAGGTGGATGCGTTCGAGCGCGAGTTCGCCGAGTACATCGGCGTGCGCCACGTCGTCGGCGTCTCGAACGGCACCGATGCGCTGGAGCTCGCGTATCGCGCCGTCGGCGTGCAACCGGGTGACGAGATCATCATGCCCGCGAACACGTTCATCGCGACCGCGGAGGCCGCGTCGCGGCTCGGCGCGGTGCCCGTGTTCGTCGACGTCGACGACGAGCACCTGCTCATCGATCCGGCGGCGATCGAGGCGGCGATCACGCCGCGCACGCGCGTCATCGCGCCGGTGCACCTGTTCGGCCAGACCGCGCCGATGGAGCGCATCGTCCCGATCGCCGAGCGGCACGGCCTCGTCGTCGTCGAGGACGCCGCCCAGTCGCAGGGAGCATCAGGGCCCGCGGGCCGTGCGGGATCGATCGGCCGCGTCGCGGCGACGAGCTTCTATCCGGGCAAGAACCTCGGGGCCGCTGGCGACGCCGGCGCCGTGATGACCGACGACCCGGAGATCGCGCACGTCGTGCGCAACCTCGGCGGGCACGGCAGCAGCACGAAGTACGTGCACGACCGCGTGGGCATGAATGCCCGCCTGGATGCCGTGCAGGCCACCGTGCTGCGCGCGAAGCTGCGCCGGCTCGACGGCTGGAACGCGTCGCGACGCGCCGCGGCGGACCGCTACGCAGAGCTGCTCGGCGGCATCGTCGGCGTGCGGCTCCCGGTCTCGCGCGTCGGCAACGAGGACGTCTGGCACCTGTACGTGATCCGCGTCGACGAGCGCGACCGGGTGCTGGCCGAGCTGGGCGAGGCCGGCATCGGTGCCGCCATCCACTACCCGACGCCCGTGCACCTCACCGAGGCCTACGGCTCGCTCGGCTACCGGCGCGGGCAGCTGCCCGTCGCCGAGGCGGCGGCCGACCGCATCCTCTCGCTGCCGATGTTCCCCCATCTCACCGCGACGCAGCAGGAACGGGTGGCGGACGCGCTGCAGCCTGCGCTCCGAAGCGCGGCGCGGACGAGCTCATGAGTGCAGAGCCCGCCGAGGCGAGCGTGTCGCAGCGCGCGTCGCGCGCCTTCGGATGGAGCTTCGGCAACAGCCTGTTCCTGAAGCTCGGCACGCTGGCCATCGGCATCGCGCTCGCGCGCATGCTCGGTCCGGAGGAGTTCGGCATCTTCGCGATCGCCACGGTGGTCCTGGCTGCCGTGCTGAGCTTCAACGAGCTGGGCGTCAGCCTCGCGATCATCCGCTGGCGCGATGACCCGGCCACGATCGCCCCGACGATCAACACGATCGCGGTGGCGAGCAGCGCGCTGCTCACCGCGGCGGTGCTGGTGGGGGCGCCGTGGATCTCGGCCATGCTCGGCGACGTGCGTGCGGCCCCCGTCGTGCAGGTGATCGCCATCTCGATCCTGCTCAACGGCCTGGTCGCCACCTCTGCTGCGGCGATGCAGCGCGAGTTCCTGCAGAAGCAGCGCACGATCGCCGACCAGATCAACACGTGGCTGGGAGCGGGACTGTCGCTGCTGCTCGTGCTCCTCGGATGGGGAGCCATGAGCCTCGCCGTCGGCCGGCTGGTCGCGGCCATCGTCTTCGGCATCATGATCATCCGCTGGTCGCCGGTGCCGTACCGGTTCGGCTGGGATCCGGCGATCGCGCGCCGGCTGCTGCACTTCGGACTGCCGCTCGCCGCCGCGAGCATCGTGGTGTTCGCCTCCGGGCATGCCGATCAGATGATCGTCGGCTCGTTGCTGGGCGCGCAGGCCCTCGGCTTCTACGTGCTCGCCTTCGGCCTTGCGAGCTGGCCGGTCTCGATCTTCTCCCTCCCGCTGCGCATGGTCGCGCCTGCCGCGTTCGCCGCGATGAAGAGCGAGCCCGAGCGGATGACGAAGAACTTCACCCGCGTGCTCGCGCTCCTCTCCTGCGTCGCAGTCCCGGTGTGCCTCGCGCTCAGCGGCGCGGCCGAGCCCATCGTCGCGTTCGTCTACGGGGAGGCGTGGCTCCCGGCGGCCGAGCCGCTGCTCTGGCTCGCTGCGCTCGCCGCCCTGAAGATCTGGTTCGACCTGTCGTACGACTACCTGGTGGTGGCTGGAAGGTCGAGCACCGTGCTCATCATCCAGGCAGCTTCCTTCGTGGCGGCCTTGCCGCTCATGCTCCTCGTCGTGGAGCCGTACGGGCTCGGCGGCGTCGCGGCCGTGCAGTGCTGCGTCGCCCTCGTGATCGTGGCACCGATGTATCTCGTGAGCCTCGGCCGCATCGGCGTCCGTGCCCGTGCGGTGCTGCGGGCGGTCGCCATGCCGCTCATCGCCGGGCTCCTGACCTGGGGCGCGGCGTGGCTGCTCAGCCGCAGCGTGCCGATGCCGTTCGCGGCCGCCTCGGCGAGCGGGCTCGTCGCCCTCGCGATGGTCGGGGTCCTCTGCCTGCGGCACCGTGCGGACCTGCGGCTGCTCCGGGCCGCAGTGCGCGGCAGGGAGGCGACATGAGGATCGTCGTCTACCCTCACGACCTCAACATGGGCGGGAGCCAGACCAACGCGATCGAGCTCGCCGCCGCCGTGACCGCGCTCGGCCATGAATGCATCGTCTACGGCCGCCGGGGATCGCTGTGCGCACGCATCGACGAGCTCGGCCTCGAGTTCATCGAGGCCCCCGAGCCCGGTCGGCGCCCCTCGCTGCGCATCGCTCGAGACCTGCGGAGGCTGATCCGTGAGCGGGACATCGACATCGTGCACGGCTACGAGTGGCCGCCCGGGCTCGAGGCGGCCGCAGCTGTCCAGGGCACGGCGGACGCGGCCGCCGTGTGCACCGTGATGTCGATGGCCGTCGCACCGTTCCTCCCGCGGTCCGTGCCGCTCGTCGTCGGGACCCAGCAGATCTGCGCGCTCGAGCAGGAGCGCGGGCGCAGCCGCGTGCACCTCATCGAGCCGCCCGTGGACCTCGACCACAACGGGACCGTGGCGGAGGCCGACGTCGCGAGGTTCCGGGCGGACTGGGGACTCGGCGGACTGCCGGTCGTGGCGGTCGTCAGTCGCCTGGTGCCGGAGCTGAAGGCGGAAGGGATCCTCGCCGCGATCGCCGCCGTCGAGGCCCTCGACGCGACCACCCCGTTCCAGCTCCTCATCGTGGGCGATGGCCGTGCGCGGGCCGCGATGGAGGCGGCCGCCGATCCGGTCAACGGTCGGCTCGGCCGCGCCGCGATCGTCTTCACCGGCGAGCTCGCCGACCCGCGCGCGGCGTACGCCTCAGCGGACGTCATGCTCGGCATGGGTGGCTCCGCGCTGCGCTCGCTCGCGTTCGCGAAGCCGCTCGTCGTGCAGGGGGAGCGCGGGTACTTCCGCACCCTGACCGAGGACTCTGCGGACGAGTTCCGCTGGCAGGGCTGGTACGGCGTGGGCGAGTCGCCGGAGGACGGCACCGCCCGGCTCAGCGATGCGCTCGCGCCGCTGCTCGCGGATGCGCGCCGACGCGCTGACCTGGGAGCGTTCGGTCGGCGCCTCGTCGAGGAGTTCTCGCTGCAGCGAGCCGCGGAGCGCCAGCTCGCCATCTATCGCGACACCTCCGCGACGCGAGCGCAGCAGCAGCGGCAATGGCGCGAGGCGGCGCGGTCGTTCTCGGCGCTCGCCCGCCACTACAGCGGCGACCTCGTGAGCCGAGCGCGGGGCGTCCGGCGCACGGACGACTTCAACGCCGCGCCGGTGGCGGCGTCCGCTCCAGCCGCCCAACGTGTCGCTGCAACTCCCTCCGAGGGCCCGATCCTGTGGTTCCCCGGGGTCGGCTGGGACACGCTCGCGGGCACCGACCGGCACCTCGCGGTGGAGCTCGCGGCGCAGCATCCGATCGTCTGGGTGGACACGCCGCACTCGGTGCTGCGCGCGCGCGACCGCGCGGTCGCGGCCGTCACCCATCCGCACCCGAACATCGTGAGGCTCAGGGCGAGCACGATCGCCGGCGTGCAGCGTCCGCTGCTTCGGGATCTGGCGAATCGGCGTCGAGCGCGCGCTGCACGCCGGTACCTCGCGGCGAAGGGACTCCACCCCAGCGTCGTGATCGCCTCGACGACGGCACCGATGCTCGACCTCGTGAAGGACCTCCCGGGTCGCCGCGTGTACTACGCGACGGACGACTTCGTGGAGGCCGCGGGCATCTGGGGCGTGAGCCCGCGCTACCTCAGGGCCGCGCGCGAGCGCAACCTGCGCAGCGCCGATCTCGTGCTCTCCGTCTCCCGAGAGCTCGGGCGGCATCTGCAGCGCGGGAGGACGCCTTCTAGGTGGCTGCCGAACGGCGCTGAGGTCTCGCGCTTCGACGGCATCGAGGACGCATCCCCTGCCTCCGCCGGTCTCGAAGGTCCCATCGCAGGGGTGGTCGGCCAGTTCAACTCGCGAACCGACCTCGACTGCCTGTTCGCGGTGAGGGCCACGGGCCTGAGCCTGCTGCTGGTCGGCCCCCGCTCGTTCTCCTCGCGCGAGGACGACGAGGCGTTCGAGCGCCTGATCGCCGACCCGGGCGTGCGATGGACCGGCGAGGTCCCGGCCGACCAGCTCATCCACCACATGCGGGCGATGGACGTCGGGCTCACGCCCTACCGGGACACCGTCTTCAATCGACGCAGCTTCCCGCTGAAGACGGTGGAGTACCTGGCCGCCGGCGTGCCGGTCGTCGCGACGGACGTCGCAGCGCCCGAGGGGCTCGATCGGCGCTGGGTGCACACCGCGGGCTCACCCGAGGCGTTCGCGGCGCTCGCCGCGGAGGTCGCGGCGGCCCCGAGGGACGCCGCGGCGATCAGGCGCGCCGCCGCCGCGCACTCCTGGCGCGCGAGAGCGATCGAGCTGCAGGCGTGGCTCGACACGACGCCCGTGAGGGCATGAGGAAGGGACGACCATGAGCATGACCACGACGCTCGACACCGTGCGGGACATCCTGATCGAGACGCTCGAGCTCTCGCACAGCCCGGCGGACCTCGACCGCGACACCGAGCTGTTCGGCGTGCTGCCGGAGCTGGACTCCTTCGGCGTGGTCGCGGTCGTCGCCGAGCTCGAGGACCGGTTCGGCATCTCGATCGAGGACGAGGAGTTCCGGGCCGAGCTCTTCGAGAACGTCGGAGCCCTCACAGACTTCGTCGAAGCCAAGCGCGCGGGGTGAGGTCGTGATCGAGTCGGCGCTGCGTCCGGGGTTCCTGGCCGCGGTCGGCCTGCCGCGACCGGATGCCGGCACGCCGAGCGGCGCGACGCGGACGACCCACGGCGCTGTGTCCCTGACGCGGTGGGGGCGCTCGCCCGTCGACGACGACAGCCCGGATCGTGTGACGCTCGTGGTGTCGAGGGTGGTGCGTCGCACCGACGGCGCAGTGCCGGACAGCGAGATCGCCGACGCCGTGGCGGCGGGTCCCGCACGGCTGCAGGACCTGCTGCCGCCGTTCGGCGCGGTGCAGGGCCACGGTGGCGGCGTGCGCTTCACCGCCGACTGGATGGGCTTCGAGCACCTCTTCCACTCCGAGGGCTCGGGGGTCGCCATGGCGTCGACCTCGGCTCTCCTCATGGGCCGGCTCGCGGACGCGGCGCTCGACGAGGTCGGCGTCGCCGTGCAGTCGCGGCTGGGGTGGCAGCTCGGGTCGCTGACGATCTTCGAGGGGGTGCGGAAGCTGGCGCCGGGCGCCTCGGGCCGCATGGGCGCGCGCGGTATCGCGATCGCGCCTCCGGAGCCCCAGCCGACCGGCGCCCCCGAAGCGGATGCCGTCATGCACGCTGCCGGCATCCTGCGGCGCTCGCTCGAGTCCCTGCTCGATGACCACCCGGATGCGGTGCTGCAGCTCACCGGCGGCATGGACTCGAGGCTCCTGCTCAGCGCCATCCCACCGACCCGACGGCGCGGGCTGCACGTGATGACCCTGGACGTGCCGGGGGCGGGCGACGTGGCGATCGCGCGCGCGCTCGCCGATCGCTTCGGCATGGCGCACGAGGTGCACGGGCTCGCGGGCGTCGACGACCTGACCCCCGAGGAGGCGTGGGAGGCATGCCGCGCCGAGGCGACGCGGCTCGACGGGATGTCGGATCCCGTCGCGCTCGCCGCCCAGCGCATCGCCGAGCGCGCGTTCGCGCAGGGGGTGCGGATCTCGGGTCTCGGAGGAGAGGTCGCTCGAGGCTTCTACTACGTCGGCGGCGTCCGCGACCGGCAGTACGACAGGAAGGACGCGCTGCGACTCGCGGACTGGCGCATGTTCGTGAACGAGGCGGTGGAGCCCGGCATGCTCGCACCCGAGTTCGCGGCATGGGCGCACGAGCGTGCTGTCGACGAGGTCTACGCGGCGCTGCGCGCCGGTGGCGACGAGTGGTTCCGGGCGACCGACGCGCTGTACCTGCGTCACCGGATGCAGCGGTGGGCGGGAGCGACCGACATCGCGGTGAGCAACCTGCGCGTCGTGGTGAACCCCATGCTCGACCCGGCCTTCCTCGGAATCGTCTCGGGCGTGCACCCTCGTGAGAAGGCGAACGCGAAGTTCCTCGCCCGGCTCCAGATGGCGCTCGATCCGGAGCTCGGACGGCTCCCGCTCGACGGGCGCCCCGCGCCGGCGACCTACGCCGAGCCTCCTGCCTGGGAGCGCGCGGCGAGCGCGTACCGCACCGGGAGGCGATTCGTGCGGAAGGCGTCGCAGCGGCTGCGGCACGGCAACCGCCCGCCCGCAGGCGGCGACGTGCTCGCCGCGAAGGTGGTCGCGCACTGGCGCGCGCAGCCGCAGATCCTCGAAGGCCTCGCGGACCTGCCGTTCCTCTCCGAGGCGTGGCTCACATCGATGCTCCGCGGGGAGCGGGAGCCGAGGCCGAGCGCCGTGGCCCTGCTCACCAATCTGGCCGTCGCGGGCGAGCGGGTCAGCTGATGCCGGGCTGCACGAGGGCGAGGGCGGCGACGTGATCGATCTTGCCGTTGCCCAGCCGAGGGAGCTGTCGCACCGGGACGAGCTCGTCGGGGAGCACCTCCGGTCGCAGGAGACCCGCGAGGTCGCGCCGGACGCCGACGAGGTGGGTCTCCTGCTGCTCGACGATGCTGATGAGCTCCCCGGAGCGCGTCACCACGGTGAAGGAGACGAGCTCCTTCGCCTCCCGCAGCACGGCGTCGATCGCGTCGAGGTCGACGAAGCTGCCGTTGCGCTTGACCCGGCGCCCCGCGCGGCCGAGGCAGTACAGGTCGTCCCCGACGCGAGCGCCCACGTCACCGGTGAGCACGGCATCCGAGCTCTCCCACCGCGGGTACTCGCCCGGCTCGCCGAAGAGGTACCCGCTCGGCAGGTGCGGCGACCGGATGCGCAGCATCTGCGCGCCGTCGTCGGTGAGCTCCGTGCGCCATTCGCCCACGATCCCGCGCCCGATCGGCACGCTGCCGTGGAGGTCCGCGATCTCGTCGGTCGCGGTCAGCCGCGCGGTGCTCGCGAAGCCGGTCGTCTCGCTGGTGCCGTAGGTGTTGACGACGAGGGGGATGCCTGCCGCGAACAGCTGCGAGAGGTGCGCCGTCTGGAAGCGATCACCACCGGATCCCCACACGCGCAGGCCGTGGTCGGGGCGCTGCTCGGAGGCGGCGAGATCGGCGAACCGCGGCGCGAGCCGCACGTGCGTCGCGCCCGCTCGGGCCGCGAAGCGCAGCGGCCGCAGGCGGTCGCCGAGGGATCCCGACACCCGCACGCCGCTGCCGCTCGCGAGGGCGAGGAGCAGGTTCGTCATCGCCATGTCGTACGCGGGGTGCGAGATCTCGCCCCAGCATCCGGTCGCGTCCAGCTCGAGCGACTCGGCGCCGGGCCCGGCGAACGCTGCGAGCGCGGACCACGTCGAGAGCACGGCCTTGGGCGCGCCGCCGGTCGAGCCGGACGACATGGCGAGGTAGCCCGCCCCCTCCCCGGCGACGTCATCGGCGCGCGCGCCGTCGAGGCGATGGATCCCCGTGGCGTCCACGAGCGCGTGCGGGGCGAGCGCGTCGAGGATCGCATCACGGCGCTCCTCCGGCGCGGACGGATCGAGGAAGCACACGGAGTAGTCGCCCAGGATCGCGGCCATGAGCTGCGTGATCGCGTGGACCGACAGGGGCACGCACACCGCCACCACCGGACGTGCCCGATCGCTCCCGCGAGCGACGTCCGCCGCGACCTCCCTGGCCGCCGCGATGAGCTCGCGGTCGCTGACCAGCGACTTCGCGTCGGCCACGCCGGCATCGCGCGCGCCGCCTCGAGCGGCGAGGATCATGTCGCCGAATCCGTTCACGCGGAGCCCCCCATGCGTCGCGATCCGATGCGATCGCCGCGGAGGCGTCCCCGTGCAGGGCGATGCTGGGTCGAGCATAACCACGCCGCGCGCGCTGCGGGAAGCGGCCGCCACGCGAGCGACCGGCTTCGAGGAGGGCACTGAATGGACGTCGAGCTCGCTCCGATCACGGATGACGACATCGTGTCCGTCGCGCGCTTCATGCACGACCACCACAATCGGGACATCGCTCCCGAGCGGTGGGCGCACGCGCTGCGCATGCAGTGGTCCGCAGCGGCGCCGCACCACGGCTTCATGCTCCGCGCGCAGGGGCGGATCGTCGGTGCGTACTTGGCCTATTTCTCCGATCGGGAGGTGGACGGTCGCGTCGAGCACTTCTGCAACCTCGGTGCGTGGTGCGTGCTGGAGCCGCATCGCGCGCAGGGACTGCGGCTCCTGATGGCGCTCCTGCGCATGCGCGGCTACCACTTCACCGACTTCTCTCCGAGCGGCAACGTCGTGCCGCTGAACCGCAAGCTCAAGTTCACGGACCTCGACACGGCGACGTCGCTGCTGCTGAACGTGCCGTGGCTCCCCGGACGTGGGCTGCGCATCACCGGCGACCCGGATGTCCTCGCGGCGACGCTGACACCCGCCGAGCGGAGGATCCACGCCGACCACCGCGACGCGGCGGCGGCGCGGCATCTCGTCGTCACGGCCGGAGACGAGCACTGCTACATCATCTTCCGGCGCGACAGGCGCAAGCGCATCCGCGCCTTCGCATCGATCCTCCACGTCGGCAACGCGAGCCTGTTCCAGCGCTCGGTGCGCCAGATCGGCGCGCACCTGCTGCTGCACCACGGCGTGGCGGCGATGCTCGTGGAGGAGCGCGTGGTGGGCGGTCGCCCGAGGGGCGCGGTCGCGCTGCGACGATCGAGGCCCAAGATGTTCAAGAGCAGCACCCTGCCCGCGCGGAGGATCGACTACCTCTACAGCGAGCTGGTCGGGCTGGAGTGGTGAGAGGCGGATCATGAGCTATCGACCTGAGTTCGAGACGTCCGGCGGCGGCCTGCTGATCGGCGGGGTCCCCATCGACCGGCTCGCGCAGCGCGTCGGCAGCACGCCGTTCTTCGCCTACGACCGCGCCCGGCTCACCGCGCGAGTGGCGCAGCTCCGCGCCGCGCTGCCGGATGACCTCGAGCTGAGCTACGCCGTCAAGGCCAATCCGATGCCCGCCCTCGTCCAGCACCTGAGCGGCATCGTCGACGCCCTCGACGTCGCATCCGGCGCGGAGCTGACCGTGGCGCTCGACACTCCGATGCAGCCCGGCGTCATCAGCTTCGCGGGTCCGGGCAAGTCGCTGGTCGAGCTCACGCAGGCGATCGCGGCCGGCGTGATCATCGAGCTCGAGTCCGAGACGGAGGCGCGGCGCGCGATCCGGATCGGCGAGAGCGTGGGGCTCCGCCCGCGAGTGGCCATCCGTGTCAACCCCGACTTCACCGTCAAGGGGTCAGGCATGAAGATGGGCGGCGGCGCCCAGCAGTTCGGCGTGGACTCCGAGAACGTCCCGGCGCTGCTGCGCGAGCTGGAGGCGGCGGACGTCGAGTTCATGGGGTTCCACGTGTTCGCCGGGTCGCAGAACCTGTTCACCGAGATCCTCCTCGAGGCCCAGGCGAAGACGGTCGACCTCCTGCTCCGACTCGCCGGCGAGGCGTCGGCGCCCGTGACGTACCTCAACATGGGCGGGGGCCTCGGCATCCCCTACTACGCGCAGGACCGCCCGCTCGACCTGGGCGCGGTGGGGGCGAACCTCGAGCACCTGATGCGGGAGCGGATCCGACCGGCGCTCCCCGACGCGCACGTCGTGATGGAGCTCGGCCGGTACATCGTGGGGGAGTGCGGCGTCTACGTGACCCGGGTCGTCGACCGGAAGGTCTCCCGAGGCAAGACGTTCCTCGTGGTGGACGGCGGCATGCATCACCAGATGGCGGCGTCCGGCAACTTCGGCCAGGTCATCCGGCGCAACTATCCGATGGCGGTCGGGGCGCGCCTCGATGTGGCTGCGGAGGATGCCGAGAGCGTGCAGGTGGTCGGGTGCCTCTGCACGCCGCTCGACCTGCTGGGCGACGGCGTGCTGCTGCCGCCGGCCGACATCGACGACCTGCTCGTCCTGTTCCAGGCCGGCGCGTACGGGCTGACGGCGAGCCCGACGGCCTTCCTGAGCCACCCGGCGCCCGCGGAGGTGCTCGTGTGACGCCGAGCCGTCGGGGTCGGACGCTCAGGCGCTGACGCGCGCGAGCCCGTCGTACAGGCGACGCATGTGGTCGACGCGCTGCGGCCACAGGTGCGTGCGCAGCACGTGGCTGCGGCCGGCGGCTCCCATCGCGACGCGGCGGTCGGCGTCGGTGACGAGCTCGCGCAGGGCGGCGGCGCAGTCTGCGGCGAGCTGCTGCGGATCGTGCGCCTCGAGCGTGATCGCGCACGACTCATCCACGTTCGCGCCAGGACCGCCGACTCGGCACACGATCACGGGGAGCCCCCACGACATCGCCTCCAGGCTGACGTTCCCGCCCGGCTCGCGATAGCTGGGGAAGACGAAGACGTCGGCTCGCTCGTAGAACTCGTCCACCGTCGACCGGGGCACCGCTCCGTGCAGGGTGATCCGGTCGCCGAGGTCGAGCTGCGCGATCAGCGCCTCGCACGCCGCGCGGTCGTTGCCGTCTCCGAGGACGTCGAGCACGACGTCGAGGTCGCGGATCGCGTCCATCGCCCGGATCACATCGCGCAGGCCCTTCGTGCGCACGATCCTGCCGACGTGCAGGAGCCGGACCGGTCCCGTGCGCGAGCTGCGGTCGACCGGATCGTGCACCTCGGTCACGGCGGTCTCGCTCATGATCTCGAGCCGCTTGAGGCGCACATCCGCGAGGAACGTGCGCACGTACTCGGCCACGCCCACGACCGCGTCCGCGGACTCGTAGGTGCGACGCAGCAGGCGGTCGTGGCGCATGCGCCACGCGTCGAGCGCGCGGAGGCGCTGGTACCACGACGTGGCGCCCTCCTCTTCGACGAACGCGGACGGCGACGCGAGGCTGCCGCCGACGGGACCCATGATGAGCGGGATGCCGAGGCCGACGCCGGGCGACGGGTACCGCATCGCGATCGGCGCCACCTGGTGCACGACGTCGAACCGCTCACCGGCCGCGAGCGCGCGGCGGATCCATCGGCGAGCATGACGGTGGAAGGGCCAGTACCCGGGGAAGAGCAGACTGTTGAATCGCTCGAACCGGCCGACCACCGGCGGCTCGACCCATTCGATGACGCGCGCTTCCGGGAGCTGCTCGCTCATCGGCCGATGACCGCGCTTGTAGGTCGTCAGCAGCGTCAGGTCCTCGAGCTCCGCGAGCCGGATCGCCCACTGCGCGGCGACCCACGCCTCGCCGACGTCCTCCCCATCGCATGCGGGGGCGATCAGCAGCACCTTCTTCGGCATGACGCTCCGTTCAGCGGGGGAGGACGTGATCGGTCGCGCCCAGCAGCGGCGGTCGCAGCGACGGCCGCAGCAGCGCGCGCAGCGTCGCCCAGGACTCGTCGTGGCCGAGCACCGCGCGGCGGAGCTCGGTCAGCACCGTCAGCCCGTAGTAGATCGCCGCCCTGCCCGTACCGGTGCGACGGCGGTACAGGCGGATCCGGTTGATCTGCTTCATCATGTGCGTCGTGGCGCTCTCGCCCGATCCGCCGCCGACGTGCATCGCTCCCGCGTCCGGCGTGTAGACCGTCGCCCACCCCGCATCGCTCGCGCGGAGGCTGAAGTCCGTCTCCTCCGAGTACAGGAAGTACGACTCGTCCAGGCCTCCCAGGGCGTCGTAGCAGGCGCGATCGATGAGCAGGACCGCTCCGACGGCCCAGTCGACGGCATGCTCCGTCACGTACTCGGCAGGATCCTCGATGCGCTCCGCGAACATCGGCCAGCCCGTGAAGCTCAAGCCCCCGACGCGACCCATCGTCGGGCCGCGCCGCAGCGTCGGCGAGAGGCTGCCGTCGGCCTCCCGCGTGCGGGGCGCGACGATGCCGACCCCGGGTCTGCGGAGCGCAGCGAGCATCGCGGGCACGGAGCCCGGGTCGAGCGCGGCGTCGGGATTGAGGATGAGGATGGCCTCGGACGGCGGTGAGGCACGGACCGCGCGGTTCATGCCGCCCGCGTAACCGACGTTCTCGGAGCGCACCACGCAGCAACCCGTCCGGCCCCGGAGCACCTCGAGCGTCGCGTCCGAGGAACCGTTGTCGACGACGACCAGCGAGTACGACAGGCCCGCCATCGCGGCCTCGATGCTGTCGAGGAGGCGGTCGATGTGGTCCTCGCTGTTGTAGGTCACGACGACCGCGGCGACGTCGAGCGACTCCGTGCTCATCGGAGGGCATCCAGGCCGACGGGCACCCGCTGCTCGAGCCGCCAGAGCGCGCCCCCGATGCCGAGCACCAGGAAGAGCATCCCGGTGGTCATCGGGAAAGCGAACGCATCGAACATGAACAGGCAGGAGAACCCGGCGCACACCGCTGCGACGAGCGCCATGGCGAGATCGCGCGTGGCCTCATGCCGCACGGTGGACCGCAACCTGGCCAGGATTACCGCTGCCGTCACGCCGAGGGCGACGAAGGCCAGGGTGCCGACGATCCCGATGGTGACGAGCAGCAGCAGGTACTGGTTGTCGAGGATCCGGTACTTCGGGAGGAACGTGCCGAGGCCCCGTCCGAAGAACGGCGACTGGGCGATGAACTGACCCGCGAGCGAGAAGCTGTCGGTGCGCGACGTGATGCTGGGGTCCTCCGCCGCGCCGGTGAAGAGGCGGGTGATCGAGTTCAGCAGGTTCGGCGAGACGACCGTCATCGCGACCAGCCCGGCGACGCCGACGCCCAGCAGCTGCAGGCGCCTTCGGGAGCTCCAGCCGATGAAGCAGATCCCGAGCGCGATCAGCGCTCCGACGTAGGCGGAGCGCGACGACGTCAACGGGATGATCGCGACGATGGGGAGCGCGGGCAGCCAGCGCACGATGCCCCCGCGGTGCGTGTGGTGGAACCCTACGTGCAGCACGATCGGCAGGAGCATCGCCAGGATGACCCCGTACTCGATCGGATGCGTGGAAGTGCCGGACGGTCGTGGGAAGCCGCCGCGGGAGGAGAGGCTGTACCCGGGTGTGCTGGAGAGGCTCGGGATCGCGAGCTGGTCCACCCAGAGCTCCCGCGTGACGACCTGGACGAGGCCGAGCAGCGCGATGAGTCCACCGCACACCGCGACTCGCCAGAGCAGCGTGTCCAGCCGGCTGCGCGAGGGGACCGTGTCCTGCGTGAGCACCAGTGTTCCTGACCAGGACGCGAGGGCGAGCAGTGCGACGTCCGCCGGGCTGACCTCGTCGGGGCTCATGGGTCCGGTCATGGCCAGCGCGTAGCTGATGCCGACGCACAGCAGGAACACGCCGAGCGCGATGCGGATGGGCTGCGGGCCGGATCGCGCGCGCCGCGTCGCTCCCACGATGAGGAGTGCCCACAGCAGGAGGCTGGCCACGCCGAAGAGCATGGACGGAGCGCCGGCGCTGCCCAGAGGGCCGACGACGAAGCGGGAGGGGATGAAGAGGAGCAGGACCACGTAGACGGACAGCCAGCTGACGGCGTCGACAGCGTCCGCCGTCGATGCCGGCCGCGAAGGCGCCAGCGTCATCACCCGTCCCCGAGGGCGCTCGATCGACCCGCGGTCTGTGGTTCCAGGGAGCGATGCGGCGCGCTCTCGGCGATGGTGGGGGCGCGATCGGCGGCGCTCCGACCGACCGGTGGGGCGCCGCGCTGGTCGGCCGCCGGTGCCGCGGCGTGCTCGCCCGGGACGCGCTGCTTCGCTGCCCGACGTGTCGCACGACGAGCCAGCGGGCCGTCGGCCCAGTGGGCCAGGAACACCGTCGCGATGAGCCCGACCGCGCAGGCAGCGATGGTCAGCCGGATCGCCGTGCTGTTGTCCTCGGTCGCCTCCACGTCCTTGTCCAGGAGCATCGATCCGAGCATCGACGACTCGGGTGCCCGGAGCTCGTCTTGGAGTCGGCGCAGCTCTTGCGGGACCCGCTCGGTCAGGTAGTCCAGCGTCGCGAGGCTCCGCTCCGCCGATTCATCGGTGACCTGCACGAGGATGACCGGGCCACGCACCTGCTCGTCCAGCGCGACGATGTAGGTGGCCGTCGCCGACAGCCCGGCGACCTCTCGCTGCGCGGTCGTGCTCGTGAAGTAGGCGGTGACCAGGCTGGCGGGCTGCTCCAGCCCGTCGAGTGCGAGGAAGGGGTTCCCGTCCTCGCCGACGGCCTCCTCGGAGGGCAGCACGAGGATGAGCGCTCGCGACGTGTATTCCGAGCTCGTGGCGAGGGTCGCTCCGTATGCCAGACCTGCTGTGAGCAGCAGTCCTGCGAGCACGATGTACCAGCGGCGCACCATGACGCGGAAGACGTTCAGCAGCACGTCACCGTTCCTCTCCGCGCGACCTCGACAGGCCGCCAGCGTGGCCAGTAGTGTAACCCTGTTATGACGGGTCTTTGGCAATTCCTGCGAGCATGCTGGCGCTTCTGGCCGGTCGTGCTCGTCGGCGCGGTCGCGACCGCTGTCGCCGGGTACGGCGCGATCCGAGCCGACGGCGTGTACTTCGCCCGCACGGAGCTGGCGTTCCTCGCGCCGCAGAGCGCCGCCAACCCCAACGCGCTGCGCACGCAGTCCGATTCCATCATCATCACGGCCGGCGCGGTCGCCAGGGAGATGACCGGGCCCGCAGGGCTGCCGAAGTTCGGGTCGACGGAGGTCACGCTGGCGGGGGCGGGGATCCGCGACGGCTGGTCGCTCCGCCTGCCCGACACCGGCGGGCAGTGGGCGACGAACTTCGCGAGCCAGCGCCTCGTGCTCGACGTCGTCGGACCGACGGCGGAGGTCGTCGCCGCGCGGCAGCGCCACCTGGTGGACGAGGCTGTCCTCACCCTCGAAGCGCTGCAGGTGAGCCAGGGTGCGGCCCCTCAAGAGCGCATCACCTTGCTGCCGATGCCGGAGTCGCCGGTGATCTCGCACGTCACCGGAAGCCGTCCCCGCGCGCTGGGGATGATCGCGGCCCTCGGGACGAGCGCGACCGTTGCCTGCGTGCTGCTGTTGGAGCGGCGCCGACGCGGTCGAGGAGCGCTCGCGGCCGCCGCGGGCGCCCCGCCGGCGCCCGACGTCCCGAGCCCCGCCGCTGCCGCCGGCTCCGTTCGCTGAAGCGCGGATCACGGCCGTCGAGGTCGACCGCGCAGCCGATCGTCGACCCGTGCAGCCCGCTGACCCGGCTCGACCGGACGATCCGCGGTCAGTTCTCGGGCGGGACGGGAGTCCCGTCATCCCAGATGTTGTTCCTCCACACGTTGCCCGGCGCTGCGGAGTCGAAGGCGACGATCGGCCCCCAGATGCCGCATTGGCCGCTGGGGCCGCGCACGAAGATGTTGTTGGTGAACCGGATGTTGTTGACCCCCTCGGAGAAGGGCTTCCCCGGGGTCGAGCCGCCGTAGGCGCAGTACCCCATGGAGCCGGCCGGGCCGCCGTCGATGAGGTTGCCGTCGATGGTGTTGCGCTCCACGACGCCGAAGTCCCCGTAGCCCGTTAGGGCGGCCGAGCATCCGGCGTCCGGCGGCACCGGCTGCGCGTCGCAGGTGATCGTGTTGCGGAGGATGGAGCTGCCGGCGCCCATCCGGATCGCCGACTCGTGGTCGATGCCGCGGAGGTCGGTGTACTGCCCGTGCAGGTAGGAGTCCTGGACCGTGCAGGCACCGCAGTTCACCGAGCGGCTGCCGCCGGTGACCTCGACACGCGTGAGGACGAAGTTGACGTCGCCCACACCCGTCCCCGTGGACGGCGGCATCCGCACCTCGCTGTCGGTCATCGAGAACGAGCCGTTGAAGCTCCCGGCGTCGTCGCTGTAGATGCGGCCGTTGATGATCGAATCGGTGATCACCAGACCCTGCGCGAGCACCCGCATGTCGCAGTCGATGATCTTCGCGTCGATCACGACGTCGTCCGTCTGGATCGTGCACGGGCCCGTGTAGGGGCTCAACGTGACGCCGTCGGGCACGCCCGTGGTGGCGGCGGAGGGGAAGCTGCGTCCCTGGACGATGATCCCCTCCGGCTCGGGCGGGGGCTCCGTCGGCGGCGGGCTCGTCGGTGTCGGACTGGTCGTGGAGCCCCCCGGCAGCGTGATCCCGCTCCCTGGCTCCGCGGGTTCCGGACCCGGGAGCGGCATGCGCATGGGGTGGGCTGCAGCGACGGCCGAGGCGGCGGTCGTGCCGGCCCGCTCCACGGCGGAGCCGTCGAGCGACTCCTGCGCCAGCGCCGGCGCCACGACGACGCCGCTCAGGGCCAGCACGCCGATGGCGAACGCTCTCATCCGCGCGCGCGCCCTGCTCCTGCGGCGCGAGGCGGCCAGGCTGCTCCGGGTGTACTCGTCCATGATCATCCGCGAATCCGTGCTCGGGAACATGCTCCACGAGTGAGCCTGCGATCTGCGCGCCCCGGTCCCCGGAGGCTAACCGCGGCGCGAAGGGACTCGCAAGACCGCGAGTTGACGCACGAGGGACGTCCGCGTGGGTCGATGCGGTGCCTCATCGTGCCCGAGGCGCCGGCCGAGCAGTCGCCGCGGCCCGCTGCCAGTGCGCACCCGGGTCTCAGCCGACTGCACGGTTCGCGGGCACATCGACGAGCGTGATCCCGGGCTCTGGAGCCGCGGTCGCGACGCAGATGACCGAATCGGGTCGGTCCGTGACCCAGTGCAGTCGGTGCTCCTGCACCGCTCGATCGATCTCCTGCTCCGATGCGAGCAGTCCGCGTCCCGTCACCTTGCAGAGGGCCTCGAACGCTGTCCACACCTCGACGGCGGGAGCCTTCGGGCGGCACGCATCGACGACATGGCGCCAACCCGGCAACGCACGCGCCATCCGAGCCTCGCCCGCATCGTTCGCCCGACTCGCGGATTCGATGTCGACACCGACCGCGTGTCGGCCCAGCGCGATGACCGTCGTGTCCTCCGAGGACGACGTGCTCACGTGCAGCCCTGTGCCGTCAGGCTGCACCACGCTCGGCGCCCCGTGGCCGATGCCTCCGCAATGGAGGCATCGCGACTCCAGTCGCACGTCCGCCGGCGACGTTCCGAGGACGCTCGCGATGACGAGCCGACGCAGGATGCGGCGGGAGGCGAACCGGCTCTGCACGGTGGCGCCGATCCGGCGGTTCGCCTCTGCCCGTTCCTCGCGCGTCAGCCACCCGAGATCGACGGCATCGTCGAGCTGTGCGCCGTGCACGGCGCGCAGCGTGCATCGCCATACCGCGATGCCCATCGCTCTCGGGTCGCGCTCAGCGGATGCGATGGCAGTCCAGAGCGGTTCGAGCCCCACCCGTCCAGCTTGGAGCAGATCCACGGGAACCGCTCCTCGAGCGCCCATGACGCTGTTATACGGTGAGCGGGCTCGCACGGTCTGCAGTCTGGACCGCAGCGGATCGGGTTGCAAGCTTGGGAGAGTGATCGATGGCACGGGAAGCCCTCACCACGCCCCGTGCGGAGAGCCCGTCCACCGACGGATACGACGCGATGAACGACGGCACCGGGCTGACGCGGAATCAGTTCCTCATCTGGCTCGCGCAGGAGGCGGCCGGCGACAAGCCGATCTTCAATGAGCTGAGTCTCCACATCATCCCCGACGAGCTGGACGTCGCGCGCTTCCATCAGGCGTTCGCTGACACGCTGGGTGACTTCGATGTGCTCCGCACGAGGGTGTCGAAGGTCGACGGACGTCCGCGCGCCGAGATCCTCGGTCTCGTGCCGTACGAGTCGGACTTCCTCGACCTGTCGACCGAGGACGAGGTCTCCGCTGCACTCGACCGCTGGGCCCTCGCGAAGGTGGACTCCACGATCGACCTGAGCGTGCGGCCGTTCGACTCCACGCTCATCGGGCTCGCCCCCGACAGGTTCGCGTGGGGCTTGCTGTGCCATCAGCTCTTCTTCGACGCCGCGTCGATGGGCCTCGTGTACCAGCGCGTCGGCGATCGGTATCGTCAGCTCGCCGGCTCGATCGCGCCGGCGCGCGACGACGCGATGGGATTCGCGGAGTACGTCCAGCAGCAGGTCGCCGATGCGCGCAGCGAGCAGCATCGGAGGCGCGAGTCGTACTGGACGACCAAGCTGGCCACACCACCCGACGCCGTCACCTTCTACGGAGGGCGCTTCGCGGCCGCGCGGACCGTCGTCCGCCTGCACCGGACGGATCGCACGCTGGGCCCGGAGCTCACGGCGGCAGTGCGCGAGCTCGCTGCTGCCGAAGGCGTGCGCTCCCTCTCGGGTCACCTCTCCACCTACAGCATCTTCTGCGCCGCCCTCATCGCCTATCTGCACAAGCTGAGCGGCAACGAGCGGATCGGGATCGGGTGCACCTGGCACAACCGCCCGCGCAGGTTCGGATCCACGGTGGGGCTGTTCATGGAGCAGGACCCGTTCGTGGTCGACGTCGACCCCGACGACACGTTCCTGACGCTCATCGAGAAGGTCCAGGCAGAAGCCATCGGCTCGATGCGTCACCTGCCGTACGCCGCGGGAAGTCTCGGAGGCCGTGCCTACGACGTCAGCATGAACTACCTCAAGGCTGAGGTGGGCCCCTTCGCCGATGTGCCGATCGAGCACCACTGGTACCGACCGAGCTACGGCGACGGGAGCCTGCACGTGCAGGTCCACGACTTCGTCGGCCGGCAGGACCTCACCGTCTCCTTCGACTTCAGCGATGACGTCTTCACCGCGGATGATCGCGAGGCGGTGGTCGCGCACTACGTCGCCTGCCTCACCGCGATGGTCGCGGACCCCGAGCAGACGGTGGGCTCCGCATCCATCCTCACGGATCGCGAGACGCAGCTGCTCGAGGACTGGAACGGTGGTGCGCGGGACTACCCCCGAGACATGACCGTGGTCGACCTGTTCGAGGCGCAGGCGCATCGACGGCCGGACGCTGTCGCCGTGTCGTGCGGCGACGAGCGCCTGACCTATGCGCAGCTGCGCGCACGGGCACGAGATCTCTCCGCCCGGTTGCGGGACGCCGGCGTCGCCCCCGGTGTCACGGTCGGCCTCCTCGTCGATCGATCGGTCGACCTCGCGGTCGCGCTGCTCGGAGTGCTCGGCGCCGGAGGCGCGTACGTGCCGCTCGACCCGGCCTTCCCGACGGAGCGGCTGGAGTACATGCTGGAGGATTCAGGCGCGCAGGTCCTCCTGACCGAGCGTCTGCTCTCGAGCAGCATCGATGTCGGTGGGTGCAGGCTCGTGAGTGTGGATGGCGCCGTTCACCCGTCAGATCGCGACGACGCCGCGCCGGTCGACGGCGATCGACCGGGCGCGGAGGATCTCGCGTACATCATCTACACGTCGGGTTCCACCGGGCGTCCGAAGGGCGTCGAGGTCTCGCACCGGGCGCTGACGAACCTCCTGTGCTCGATGGCCGAGGAGCCGGGTTGCGCAGAGGACGATGTCCTCCTCGCCGTCACGACCCTGTCCTTCGACATCGCCGGGCTCGAGCTGTTCCTTCCGTTGATCGTCGGAGGTCGCGTCGAGATCGCGGGTCGCGAGACCGCTGCCGACGGCAGGCTGCTGCGCACCCAGCTCGACAGCGGGATGTTCACGATCCTCCAGGCGACGCCGGCGACGTGGCGGATGCTGCTCGACGTCGGGTGGACGGGCACCACCGGGCTGAAGGCGCTGATCGGAGGGGAAGCGCTTCCCGGCGACGTCGTCCAGCCGTTGCTCGACAGGACAGCTTCCCTCCACAACATGTATGGGCCGACCGAGGCGACCATCTGGTCGTCCACGCGGCTCGTCGTATCCGCTCGGGACGAGATCACGGTCGGCCGACCGATCGCCAACACCGGCTTCCACATCGTGGACGACCGGCTGCACGCAGTGCCGATCGGCATCGCGGGGGAGCTCCTGATCTCAGGTGACGGCTTAGCCCGCGGGTATCGCGACCGGCCAGAGCTCACCGCCGAGAAGTTCGTGCAGCTCTCCCCGCAGGGAACGCGTGGACCGGTGCGGATGTACCGCACCGGCGATCGTGCGCGATTCCGCCGCGACGGAGAGGTCGTGCACCTCGGCCGGCTGGATGATCAGGTGAAGGTCCGGGGGTTCCGGATCGAGCTCGGCGAGATCGAGGCGGTGCTCTCCGCGCACCCGTCTGTCCAGCAAGCGGTGGTCGTCGCCCGTGACGCGCACACCGCCAGTGCGCGATTGATCGCCTACGTCGTCCCGAAGGGCAGCGATGCCGTGGACGCCGCCGAGCTTCGGCGTCACCTGCGCGAGCAGCTGCCGCCGTACATGGTGCCCTCGCGATTCGTCGCGATGACGTCGCTGCCGCTCACGCTGAACGGCAAGGTCGACCGGCTGCGGCTGCCTGCAGCTGAACCGACGCACGACGCGCCCGCCGGCGAGTCGGCATCGCTCGCGCCGATCGAGGATCGGGTGGCCGCAGCGTTCTGCGACGTGCTGGGGCTTCCCTCGGTCAGCTTGGACGCCGACTTCTTCGATCTCGGCGGCCAATCGATCCTCGCGCTTCGCCTCATCTCGCAGCTCGGCGAAGAGCTCGGCGTCGAGCTGCCCCTGCAATCGCTCTTCGACGCGCCGACGGTCCGCGCCCTCAGCCGACGTGTGCAGACGCTCATGGCGACGACGCCTGCACTGCGAGCCGTCATCCTGGAAGGCACTGATCTCGAGCAGAAGCTCCGCGACATCTGGGCATCGGCGACGGGATCCGAGGACCGGCACGGCGCTCTGAGCGGAGCACGCCTCACGCACGACCAGGTCGTGCGGCTGCTGGCACGGGTGCGGCAGGAGTTCGGTGTTGCGGCGGAAGGGATCTCGGCTCTGACGTTCGAGACCGACCCGACGGTGGACGGTCTCGCTCGCGTGCTCCGCGACGCGCTGCATCCACCCGAGGACCTCGTCGTGCCCTTGCAGCCGCATGGCGGGAGGACGCCTCTCTTCCTCGTCCATGCAGGCGGCGGGTACGTCTTCTTCTACCGAGCGCTCGCAGCCCGGCTCGGTCCGGAGCAGCCCGTCCACGCGATTCGCGCCGCGACCCGACGCGACCGACAGCAGAAGCGATTCGACCAGACCACCAGCATCGAGGACCTCGCCGCCAGATACATCGAGGAGATCCGGACGATCCAGCCGGAGGGACCCTACAACCTCGGCGGGTCGTGCTTCGGAGGTGTGGTCGCGTTCGAGATGGCTCACCAGCTGCGCGCAGCCGGCGAAGCGCTCGCGGCGCCGATCCTCCTGTTCGACTCCTACGTCGGGAAGGCCGGTGAGGATTGGGAGGGATATGCGTCCCGGACGCTTCGCAGCGTCGCAGAGCGGCTCGGCGGCGGCAGCGGCACCGCGCCGTCGGGTCTGCCGCGTCTTCTCCTGACGAGCGCCGTGCGCCGCCCACGTGCGGTGCTGGCGCTGATCCCGCTCACGGCGCGCTCTCTGTACCGCCGCGCGACGGGAACGCGCCGGGGAGCCCGGATGCGGCGATGGTTCGCCGACGCTGCTCGCCAGGATCGTTCCCTCCCGAACGAGCAGGAGCAGCTGGACACGATGAAGATGTTCCTCGACACCTCCGTCCGACTCGTGTCCAAGTACGAGCCGCGGAAGTACCCCGGGCCCGCGGTGCTCCTCAAGGCCTCGGTCGGTCTCGATCCGGAACCGATGTGGACCCCGCTCATCGAAGGTGAGCTGCAGGTGCATGTCAGGCCGGGAGAGCACCTCGACATGATGGAGGAGCCGTGGGTGGAGGAGACCGCGCAGCTCGTCCAGCAGGCGCTGGAGATGTCGACGGCACAGGGCAGCAGCGCCGGCAGGGCCATCGCGCCGTAGAACCCGCCGCCGCGCCGCCTTCCTCCGCGCCGCGAGACCCGTGGTCGGATGCACGTGGCGCGATGGGGCCCGACGTCGCGATCGCTCCCGGGTCGCTAGCGGACGCGCTTGACGGCGCTCGCGAGCGCGTTCCTCGCCGCACGGAGCCCGCCGCGCGAGGCCGCGATGCGTCGCACCGACTCCGGGGTGTCGTGGGCGGTGACGCTGTGGCGGGGGCGCAGCCACGCGCCGTCGCGCGCAGCGAACCGGTCGCTCGTGTACACCGCTCGGTACGACGCGGCACGCAAGCGCGTCAGCGTCTGGCGATCGTACTGCCCGAGCGGCAGCGCCGCTTCGGTGATCGCTGTCCCCGCCGCCTCGGCGAGCGCCGCACGTGCGTCGACCAGCTCGCGCTGCGCATCGGCATCCGTCAGCCCGCGCCAGGACATGTGGTGCCAGCCATGCGACCCGATGCGCATGCCGGCGCCACGGAGCTCCCGCAGGTCGGCTGGCGAGAGGCTCGCGGGGTCGTCGAGCCGGCCCGCGAGCGCGAAGAACGTCGCGGTCAGGCCTCGCTCCTGCAGCGCCGGGAAGGCGATGTCGGCGTCGGACCGGTTGCCGTCGTCGAAGCTCACGGCGACCCGCGGGAGGTCGACGATCCGATCCAGCATGCGGCGGAACGCGTCCTCGGTCACCCAGTAGCGGGACTCGCCCGGCTCCCGTTCGACGACCCCGGTGCCGATGCCGTGGAAGCAGAGGTGGACGGTCGGCCTCGCAGCGCGCAGCGGGGGTCGAAGACGGGTGCTCATGGCGCAGCCGGCGCACCCGGAGCGCCCCGGTGCGCCCGCGTGGTCTCGTCGCGCCCCCATGACCCGTCGGGGGCGCGGCGCGCGAGCAGCTCTGCCGCGAGCGTGATCGCGACGTACGGGACGGCGGCGGGCGCGAGCCACGGTCGGGGCAGCACCACGTGTCGCAACCACGCCCAGCGGTCTGACTCCCGCACCTTCCGTCCGACCGTCCCTCGCGCGGCGGCGGCGCGCATCTGGGCGTTGCCGCGCCGCACCCGCACGAGGCGATGCAGCAGCGCCCTGGTCGTCCGCGGCGCGCGGACGACCACCGTGACCTCGGCCACCTCCCGACGCTCACCGGCGGTGAACTGCCCGTCGAGGAACAGGTCGTCCGCGATCGCGTCCGGGAACCGGTCGAACCGGGCTCGCCCTGCCGCCGAGACGGCGATCATGCCGCGGCCGAACAGCGCGCCCTGGAAGACGGGGAGCCGCCCGTTGATGGCGCAGTAGGCACGCACGGGCAGCGCGCTCCCGCGCGTGTCGAGGATCCTGCGAGGCGCGACCGCCAGCGCGCCGCCGCGGAGGCCGTCGACGAGCCGCGCGAGGCCGTGCGGCGGGACGATGATGTCGGCGTCGAGGTAGACGCGCGGGAATCCGACGGCGACGCTGTCGGCGTGGTTCAGCGCGCCCGGCTTCCCGGCCTCGGCGCGCTCGACGACCGTCGCCCCACGGCGCCGCGCCACCCCCGCGGTGTCGTCGGTGCACCCGTTCGCGGCGACGATCACCTGCACGTCGCCCGCATCCGCCTGCGCGTGGAGCGCGTCGAGGCACGCGCCGATCACGCGCTCCTCGTCGTGGGCGGCGATGATCACGCTGATCACGACGGGACCCGCGACGGCGCGTCCGCGCCCAGCGCCTGCCTGGGAGCAGGCGGCTCCGCGCGCAGCGCCGGCCTCGGAGCGGGCAGCTCTGCGACCAGCGCGGGCCTCGGAGCAGGCGGCTCCGCGCGCGGCTCGGCCGCCCGCGCGACGACGAAGCGCCGCAGCGCTGCTGGGTCCGCGACGTCGACGAATCGACGTCCCTGCGCGTCGACCGTCGGCACGGATGTGCGCACCGGCACGGCGGGCACCGCTCGGTGGTGCCCGGTGAGGTCGTCGAACACCCGCACGTACGCCTCGGCCTGCGGGCGCCAGTCGAGCGCCTCGCACACGCGCGCGCGAGCGGCGACGCCGAGGTCGGCCCGGCGCACCGGGTCGTCGATGAGCTCCTCGACGAGGTCGGTGAAGCGCGCGACATCGCCCGAGGGCGCGTAGAGCACCGTGTCGCCGCCCGACACACGGGTCTCGACGAGGTCGAACGCGACGGCCGGGAGTGCGTAGGCCATGTACTCCATCGTCTTGTTCATCGTCGACACGTCGTTGAGCGGCGTCCGCAGATCCGGGCACAGCCCGATGTCGGCGCGGCTGAGGTGCTCGGCGAGCTGCGCGCGGTCGACCCGCCCGGTGAAGGTGACGTGCGCATCCAGCCCGAGCTCGCGCGAGAGCGCCTTGAGCTCCTCGAGGCAGTCCCCGAAGCCGAGCAGGGTGGCGGTGACGTTCGTGCGGCCGCGGTGGTGCACGAGCTCGTCCATGACGAGGAGCACCTGCTCGACGCCGTCCTGCGGGCCCATGATCCCGACGTAGACGAGCTCGATCCCACCCTCCGGGCGGGGGAGGTCGGGGACGATCGGTCGCATCTGCTCGGTGTCGGGCCCGCTGCGCACCACCGTGACGTCGTCGGCGCTGCGCCCGCCGCGGGCGATCGCGATGGCCTTGTAGGAGTCGTTCGTCGAGATGATGTGGTCGGCGCCCCGGAACGAGCGGCGCTCGAGCCACAGCAGCGCGCGGTACTCCAGCCGCTGGAGCAGCTCGGCGGGCTCCCCGAAGCGGGACCGGTACAGCTCGGGATTGAGGTCGTGGTGGTCGAACACGAACCCGACTCCGGCGGCCCGCCACAGCAGCGCGAGCAGCCAGTACGTGTCGGGCGGGTTGCACGCCTGGAGGATGTCGAAGCGGCCGGCCCGTCGCACCCGCAGGCTGAGGCCCGCGGTGCGCAGCCAGCTGTAGGCGAACTCCCACGCGAACCCGGCGAGCCCCTTCGCCTCCGGAGCCGGCGTGTACGCGTGGATGTCCACGCCGTCCAGGTGCCGGTGCGCGGGGTCGCCTGGCCCCTTCGGGCAGATGACGCTCACCCGGTAGCCGCGCGTGACCAGCGCCTGGCACTCCAGCCACACCCGCCGGTCGAACGGGACGGGGAGGTTCTGGACGATGATGAGGATGTGCGGAGGCACGCCGACGGCCTGCGTCGAGGCCGGCATCAGTAGGCGCCGGCCGGGCGCACGACGATCCGGGCGGTCTTGACGATGATCATGAGGTCCTGCATGACCGACCAGTTCTCGACGTAGCGCACGTCGAGCCGCACGCTCTCGTCCCACGAGAGGTCGCTGCGGCCGCTGATCTGCCACAGCCCGGTGATGCCGGGCTTGAGGTAGAGCCGGCGCATGGCGACCCCGTCGTAGGTGGTCGCCTCGCCGGGCAGCGGCGGGCGCGGGCCGACGACGCTCATGTCGCCCTTGAGGGCGTTCCAGAACTGCGGCAGCTCGTCGAGCGAGTGCTTGCGCAGGAAGGCGCCGACGCGCGTGATGCGAGGATCGTGCTTCAGCTTGAAGAGGGGACCGGCGCCCTCGTTGAGCGCCTGCAGCGCCGCGAGCTGCTGCTCGGCGTCGACGCGCATCGTGCGGAACTTCAGCATGCCGAAGGTGCGCCCGTCGCGACCGACGCGCTGCTGGCGGAAGAGGATCGGCCCGGGGGAGTCGAGCTTGATCGCGATCGCGATCGGCACGGCCAGCACCCCGACCGCCAGCAGCGCGAAGGATGCGACGACGACGTCGAGCGCGCGCTTCAGCGCGTGCTCCCCGCCGTCGAAGGTGGGGATCCGCACCTGGATGAGCGGCAGGCCGTCGACCGGGCGGAACGAGATGCGGGGACCCGCGACGTCGGTGAGCCGCGAGAAGAGCACGAGCTCGGCGCACGTGCCCTCGAGCTCCCTGCTGAGGCGCGTCAGGTACGCGGGGTCGGCGTCGGGCTTGGCGGCCAGGATCACGGTGTCGGCGCCCAGCCGCTCGGCGTTCGCGGCGAGCGCCGACTGCGCGCTCAGCACAGGCACCGGCCTGCCTCGCAGGGCGAGCGGCTCGCCGGCGTCGCCGGAGATCGCGGCGCCGACGACGTGGTAGTTGAGGTCCGCGGTCCGCTCGAGCCGCTCGAGGACGTACGCGACCTCGTCCCGATCGCCGACGAGGATCGTCCGCGACGCCCATTCGCCCTCGCGTCGCCGAGCGACGAGCCAGCGCCGCCACTGCCAGCGCCCGATGAGCAGCGCGAGGGTGCCGATGGGCAGTGCCACGAGCAGCTGCAGGCGCAGCTCCGGCCAGTCGACGACGAGCGCGAGCGCCGCGAGCAGCGCGAAGGCGAGGCCGGTCGCGTGCACGACGCGGCGGTACTCCGTCGCGCCTGCGCCGAGGGTCGCGGCATCGCGCGAGCGGATCGCCGCGAGCGCGACGAGCCAGGCGAGGAGCACGAGCGCGGGTGCGCCGAGCACCGCGTGGAGCGGCACCGGCGTGAGCGCACTGGCTCCCTGGGGCGAGGTCACGAGGGCGACGACGACGGTCGTCGTGGCGAGCAGGGTCGCGTCGGTGGCCGCCAGTCGGAGGCGCGAGCGCCGGTCCTGCTGCCTCCGTCGCGCCAGCGTCGCGGTGGCCTTGGGCGACTGCGCCCCGGCGAGGAGGGGTGGTGTCGCGGCGATCGGCGCCGCGATCGCGGCCATCGTCCGCGATGTTCCCTGCCATGCTCGCTGCACCCGAACCACCCCACTCCTGGCCCCGGTCGGCGGCGCCGACCGGTGCGATAACGCTGTTTCCGAACAGTATGTGGAAACGCGGGAGGGGCAACAAGCGAAGATGGGGGCGCAAGGCGACTCGTGCGGCGATCGTCGGGCGGTGCTGAGGCGTTGCTCAGGGGAACGCGGGGTGCCGACGCCTGCGGGGGCAGGGGTGATCGCGCCGCGACCGCGGCGATGATGGCCTCGGGGGGCTAGGAGGATGCGAGCTGCGCCTGCAGCGCCGACGCATCGGCAGCCGCGGTGAGCTGCGCGAGCGCGCGCCGCAGCACGGTGCTCGACGTGTGCGCCGTGTAGGGGAAGTAGACGACCTCGACGCCGACCTCAGCGAACTGGCGCTCCAGCCGCAGGCCCCGCTCGGTGCCGCGCCAGTCGTCGCCCTTGAAGAAGTGCGTGAAGCGGACCTCGCGCCAGGTGTCGAGCTTGTCCGGCACGGTCTCGACGTGCACCGCGTCGACCCACTTGATCGCCTTCACGATCTCGACCCGCTCGAGCGTCGGCACGACGGGCTCGATGCCCTTCACCTGCCGGAGCATCTCGTCGCTCACCACGCCGGCGATGAGCGTGTCGCAGCGCTCGCGCGCGTGCTTGAGCACGTTGAGGTGCCCGATGTGGAAGAGGTCGAAGGCTCCGGCCGCATAGCCGATCCGCTGCTCCATGGCGCAGGTCTCCTCCCGCCCGCGGCGTGGGCCGCAGGATTGCGAACACTGTTACACACAGTAGTGCTCGCGGGCGGGAGCGCAACGCGTCAGGGTGCGGCGGGTCGGGCGTACTCGAACTCGTCGAGCCCGATGGCGCCGAGGATGCGCCCCTGCGCGAACCAGCGGCGCCGGCGGAAGGTCGCGCTGCCCGCGACATCGCCGCGCACGCGGGCGAGCGTCTCGCCCGCGGCGAACGCCGGCACGCGCACGATGCCGCCGACGAGGAAGCCCGCGCGCTTCGCCACTCGCGCCGAGGCCGAGTCGGCTCGCGTGTAGAGCCTTGCCCGCACCTGGCCCTGGCAGATCGCGCGGCGGCGCACGAACGCGCGCGTCGTCCGCTCGGCGGCGATGTCGTCGCGGGCGATGGACTCGGCGGAGGCCACGATGGTGCCGCCGCTGTCGATGACGTCGCGTCCGAACTGCACATCGGATCCGCCGGAGAGCCCGAGGGAGACGTCGAACCGCACGCCGAGGCCGCGCACCTGCGCGACGTCGACCAGCACGTTGCCGGTCTTCAGCCCCGGCAGCCGCTCGCCGGTCGGGATCCTCGTGCGGCGCAGGAAGCCGCCCCCCGCGATCCACGGGTCGGTGCCGTCCGGCCACACGTATCGGACATACCCCATGACGACCGTCGGGCGGTGCTCCGTCCACGTGTCCACGAGGCCGGCGAGCCAGCCGGGCTCGGGCACGAGGTCGTCGTCGATCATCACCACCAGCTCGTGATCAGCACCGGCGTCGAGCGCCGCCTGCCGCGTCGCGGCGATGCCGGGGGTGCGCTCGGCGAGGTGCTCGACGCCGAGCTCCGCGGCGACCGGCGCGGCCGAGCACTCGGGGTCGTTGTCGACCAGCAGGATCCGCCACGGCAGCGTCACCGACGCCGCGTCGCTGCGGATCGCCGCGACGAGGTCGGGGAGGAGGTCGGCGCGACGGAAGGTGGGGACGGCGATGAGGACCGCGCGGGCGTCGGCGCCCGAGCCGGTGCCGGTCACGACCGCGCTCCGGCGCGTCGACGCGCGACGGCCGCTTCGAACGCCGACCGGTGCGCGGCACCGGCGTCGTCCCATCCTCGCGAGCCGAGGTCCGGCGGGGTGGCGGGCGGGTGCGCGGCGATCGCCGCGAAGCGCTCGAGGTCGGCGCCGGAGATCGTGCCGTCGAAGGTCGTCACCCAGCCCGGGCCGACCTCGGTGGCGAGCGCCTCGGTGACGTCGGTGCGGGGCACGAGCACGGGGCGGTCGAGCGAGAGCGCCGCCAGCGCGCTGCCGGAGTTGTGCATGGATCGGTACGGTAGCACCACCCCGGCGGATCCCATCACGGCGTTCGCGAACGCCTCCTCGGGGAGGTACCGCACGTCGAGCTCCACGCGCCGGTCGCGGGCCGCGCGGTCGCGCACCTCGCGCTCGATGCCGGCGCTCGTCGCGCTGCCGGCGATGCGCAGCCGCAGGCCCGGCTGCGTGCCGGCGGTGCTCGCGAACGCGTCCAACAGCTCCTCCACCCCCTTGTAGGGCCGCACGAGGCCGACGAACGACAGCAGGCTGGGCGTGGGCGGCACGACCGGCACGTGAGCGAACCAGTCGCGGTAGTGGCCGTGCGGGATGAGCGTCGACGACGCCCCCGGCGGGACGGGGGTCTGCTCGTTGAGCAGGATCCGATGATCCGTCCGGCGGTCGAGCCAGGCGAGGTAGCCGCGCTCCCAGCGCGTGGCACCGGCGTGCGGGTGGAGGTTGTGGACCGTCCGCACGAGCGCGACCCGGGTGAGCGCCAGCCGTGCGCCCAGCGCGAGCGCGAAGGCGCGGCGCGCGATGGTGCGGGATCGCGTGGAGCCTCGCAGCAGCGTCTCCGGCCAGTGCAGCTGCAGCGCGTCGTAGCGCCCCAGCAGCGCGCGCCGACGGTCGAAGCGCACGTGCTCGACGCCGGGCGTGCGCGCGAGCGCCGAGTCGAGCATGTGGATGTACGGGTTGGTCGTCTCGCGCGGCGGGCCGAACGACTGCATGACGCGGATCGAGGGCGCCGAGGCGCGCGAGCTGAGCGGCATGCGCCACAGTCTTGCGCATGTTTCGCCGCGACGTGCTCGTGCGCCTAGACTCAGGCGCTATCACGACCGGACGCCCGTGCGCGGTGCTGATGACAGGGGTGCCATGGCCGACTCGTTCGCCGACGTCCACAGGCGGCTCGCCGCTGCCCAGAAGGGCCACGCGCGCGGCGCGCCCGCCTACTCGGTCTACGTGAACCGCCGGATCGGGCGCGTGCTCGCCGTCGCCGCGTACCGAGCCGGATGGACGCCCAACGCCGTCACCGCGGTGAGCGCGGCGCACTCGCTGGCCGCGATCGTGCTGCTGCTCGTGCTGCCGGCCCAGTGGTGGACGGGCGTGCTCGTCGCGGTGCTGCTCGTGCTCGGCTACGCCTGGGACTCGGCGGACGGCCAGGTGGCGCGGCTCGGAGGCGGCGGGAGCCTCTCCGGCGAGTGGCTCGACCACTTCGTCGACGCGATCAAGCTCGCGAGCCTGCACCTCGCGGTGCTCGTGGCGCTGTGGCTGCACACCCCGCTGCGCGACTCCGCGTGGCTGCTCGTGCCGATCGTGTTCTCGATCGTCGGCGTCGTGACGTTCTTCGCCATGCTGCTCAACGACCTGCTGAAGGGCAAGGTCGGCGTCGCCTCGACGCACGAGCGCGGGCGCGGGACGCCGCTGCGGTCGCTCGTGCTCGTGCCGACCGACTTCGGGCTGCTGTGCCTCGTGTTCGTGCTGTGGGGATGGACGACGGGCTTCCTCTGGGCCTACGCCGCGCTCGCGCTCGCGAACGCGGCGTTCCTCGTGCTCGCCGCGGTGAAGTGGTTCCGCGAGGTCCGCGAGATCGACCGCGCCCGGGCCGCGCCGTGACGGCCGGGGTCGACGGCCCGCCCTTCGCCGTGGTGATCGTGAGCTTCGCCTCGAGCGGCCTGCTCGAGCGGCAGGCCGCGTCGCTCGACCTGCCGGCGAACGGTCGCGTCGTCGTGGTCGACTGCTTCAGCGGGGCGGCGGAGCGGGAGCGCGTGCGCGACCTGGCCAGCGCCCGCGGGTGGGATGCGGTGCTGCTCGAGACGAACGCGGGCTTCGGTGGCGGGGTGAACGCCGGTGCGCGGCGCGCGCTCGCGGACGGCGCCCGCGTGCTCGTGGCGCTCAACCCCGACGCGTCGATCGATGCGGCAGCGCTCGGGCTGCTCGTCGCGACGGCGGCGGCCGACCCCATGGTCATCGCGTCGCCGAGGATCCTCACCGGCGCCGGCGACCCGTGGTTCGCGGGCGCTGACCTCTACCTCGACGACGGGGTGCCGCGCGGCGCCCGCGCTCGGGACCGCTTCCCGGGCGCCGCGCGGCAGGCGTGGGCAACCGGCGCGTGCTTCGCGATCTCGGCGTCGCTCTGGACGACCCTCGGCGGCTTCGACGAGGACTTCTTCCTCTACTGGGAGGACATCGACCTCTCGCATCGCGCGCTCGCCCTCGGCGCCCGGCTCGAGCTCGTCGACGCGGTCGCGGTGCACGACGCCGGCGGCACGCAGGAGGCGATCAGCGCGGGGCGGGCCAAGTCCGAGCTGTACTACTACTTCAACATCCGCAACCGGATGCTCTACGCCGTCAAGCACCTCGAGGAGCCGGAGATCCGCCGGTGGGCGCGCTCGGCGCCCCGCACGGGGTACGACGTGCTGCTGCGCGGTGGCCGACGCCAGCTGCTCAGCTCCTGGCGGCCCTGGCGCGGCTACCTGCGCGGGCTGCGCGACGGCCGGCGGATCGCGCGCTCGCGGCTGGGTCGCGGGGCTGGCGCGGCCGTGCCGGCCGGGGGGCGCTGAGATGGAGCCCGGCGGCATCCTGCTCGTGTGCGCTGCGAACGTCTGCCGATCGCCCATGGCGGAGCTGACGCTCCGGCGCGCGCTCTCGCGGCTGCCCGCGTTCGAGGGGCTGTCGATCGCGAGCGCGGGTGTGAGCCTCGCGGGTGAGCTGGGCGTCTGTCCGCTCGTCGGGGGCTTCCACGACGACGACCCGTGGCAGCAGCTCGCCGCGGCGCACCGGTCGCGCGCGCTCGTGCGCGAGGACGTGCGCGCGGCCTCGCTCGTGCTGACCGCGTCGCGCGGCATCCGCTCATCCGTCGTGGCGGCCGCTCCCGAGGCGCGCAGGAAGGTCTTCACGATGCGGGAGGCCGTCTGGCTGGGGGACGGCGCGTCGCCCTCGGGGCTCGCGGGGGAGGCGGCGGTCGCGGCGTTCCAGGAGCAGATCGACGCGCGGCGCGGCCTCCGTCAGCTCCCCGCGGCGTCGCGCGGGTGGCTTCGGGCGCGACGCGATCGCGACCCGCTCGACATCCGCGACGGGCACCACCTGCGCGCCTCCGCGCACCGCGGGACGATCCGCGAGGTCGACTCGACCGTGCGCGCGCTCGCCGCGCTCATCGCGGGGTCCCAGCCGACTCGATGACGGGGCGGGCCTCGGGCACGGCGGCCCGGAGCGTGCGGGCGGCGATCTCCCAGGAGTAGCGGCCGAGCGTCCGCTCGACCGCGGCCGGCTGCGGCCGGCGCCCCCAGGCGGCGTCGAGCGCGGCGGCGACCGCGGGGGCGTCGAGCGGCGGAGCGAAGCTCGCGCACTCGCCCACGGTCTCGCGGAAGACGGGGATGTCGCTCGCGAGCAGCGGCGAGCCGAAGCCGATCGCCTCGACGGCGGGCATCCCGAAGCCCTCGTCGAGGCTCAGCGTCACGGTGAGCGCCGCGTGCGCGTACAGCCAGGCGAGCTCGTCGTCGGGGACCGCCCCGAGCATCACGATGCTGCCGTCGTCGACGAGCGCCTGCGCCGGCTCCGGGATCCGCGTGCCGACGCCGGAGTGCGCTGGGGAGCCGACGACGTAGAGCGGCCGGGCAGGCGAGATGCGCGCGGAGCGGACCGCCGCGAGCATGACCGTCTCGAGGTTCTTGCGCACGTTGAGCCGGCCGACCGTGACGGCGAACTCGCCCTCCGCGGGCACCCGCTCCGGCCGGCGCTGGGCGCGCTCGAGCGCCGGCGGCACGCCGAGCCCCGTGACGACGGCGGGCGGCAGCGTCGGTGCGTGGCGCGCGATGCGGTCAGCCTCGGTGCGCGTCGAGGTCGCGACCGCCGCCGCTCGCCTCGCCCAGCGGAGCATCGGCCGGAAGTAGACCCGCTCGGCGCGCGAGAACCACTCCGGGTGCTCCTCGAACATCACGTCGTGGAGGAACACGAGGGAGCGGCCGACGGCGGGGGTGTAGTTGTGGCAGACGACGAGGCCGGCCCGCGCTCGACGCGCGAGCACGGGCAGCTCGACGCGGTTCGACGCCGCGTGCGGCCACAGCCGCGTGCGCACGACCTCGGCACCCTCCGGGACACCGGCCGGGTCGGCATCACGGCGGAGCGCGACGACCAGCTCGTCCTCGGGGAAGCAGCGGGCCCACGCGAGGATGAGCTCGCGCTGCACGGTCCTGGCGGCCTGCGGGCCGTCCTGCCACCAGTAGCCGTCCATGAGGATCCGCATTGATCTCCCTGATCTCTTCGGAGGGGCACGGCGCCACCGCCTCGCAAGGCTATGGCGCGCCGTGTCCGGGTGCGTCGCCGGGATGCTCAAGCCACGCGCGGATTCCGCTGATGATTGCCGCGTCCGGCGTTTTTCAGACGGCGTTATCCATAGGCTCGCTGCGGGCGGCATCGATGCCGCTCTCGACCCGCGGGCGACCGGCTTCGTCGACCGCGAGCATCTGATCCCTTGGAGAGCTGTGATCGCACCACGCCGGATCCGCCGGGCACGAGGCTCGACGGCGGTGGCCGTCGCCATGGGGGCCGCGGCGCTCGTCGCGCTGAGCCTGGCAGGCTGCGGCTCCGCCCCGGCGGGTCCTGCCGCGACACCGGTCGTCAGCGCGACGCCCGACTCGAGCCAGACTGCCGGCCCGAGCCCGACAGCGGAGGCGAGCGATCCGCCCGCTGCCGGCCCCACCATCCCGCCGGGCGCCACGGCGGTTCCCGCGCCAGGCGCCGGCGCGACACCGGGCCCGGACGGACCGACGGAGGCTGCCGTGCTGCCGACCACGACCGCCGCGCTCGACGAGGCGATCGCCTTCGACACGGGCATCGTCGTCGAGATCGTCGCCGTCGACCCGATCACCGTCACCGCCGAGACGCCCGGCGAGATGGACGGTCCCGCGCTGCGCGTGAGCGTCGCCGCGCGCAACCAGTCGGGCGAGCCGCAGGAGGTCGACTCCGCGGTCGTCACGCTCGTCACCGCAGACGGTCAGGTCGGCGTCGGCACGACGGCAGGGTCGCCGTCACCGCTCTCAGGGGTCGTCGAGCCCGGCGGCTCGGTCTCCGGCACCTATGTCTTCATGCTCGACCCGGCCTCCGGCCGGGACGTCACGGTCACCGTCAACTACGCCGCGGGCGAGCCGCTCGCGGTCTTCACCGGAAGAACCCTCTGACAGATGGACACCACCATGCGCTCCCACCGTCCGCTGCGCGCCACCCTGCTCGCCGCGCTCGCCACCGTCGCGACCGGCGCGATGGTGCTCTCCGGTCTGACCGTCGCCACCGCTGCAGGCACCGGTCCGGTCACGCTCCAGCAGCGCACGAGCTCGGTCGTCACGGCCGATCCGTTGCCGACCGTGCAGATCGACAAGGGCTACGTCTGGGCGCAGACGATGATCGGCAACACCGTGTACGCAGCCGGCGGCTTCGCCAACGCGCGTGCGCCGCTCGCCGCGCCGGGCACGAACCTCACGCCGCGGAGCAACATCCTCGCCTACGACATCCGGACGGGGAACCTGCTGTCGTTCGCGCCGCAGGTGAACGGCCCGATCCGCGCGGTCGCGGCCTCGCCGGACGGCACCCGGCTCTACATCGGCGGCTCGTTCACGTCGGTGAACGGGCAGCCCCGGTTCAACGTCGCGGTGCTCGACCCGACCACCGGGGCACTGCTTCCCGGCTTCAACGCGTCCATCGGCGGCAGCGGCGTCTACGGCCTCGCAGCGACCGCCGAGACCGTCTACCTCACCGGCCTCTTCTCGCAGGCGAACGGCGTCGCGCGCCAGAACCTGGCGGCCCTCGCCGTCGCCAATGGTGCGCTCCGGTCGTGGGCGCCCACGATCGACCTGCAGGGCGACGCGCTGGTCATCGATCCCGATGGCTCGCACGTGATCGTGGGAGGGCGCTTCTACCTCACGAACGGCGTCGTGCAGCGCGGCCTCGCACCCCTCGATCCCGTCACCGGCGCGATAGACACGGCATGGGCCGCGTCCAAGACCGTCATCAACGGCTGGTCCGAGGGCACCTACGCTGGCAAGGCGGGCATCTTCGCGCTGACTGTCGACGACTCCGGGGTGTACGGCACCGGCTGGGTGTACGCGAACGCCTCGGTGGGCAATCTCGAGGGCGTATTCGCTGCAGAGGCGGGCACCGGGGCGATCCGCTGGGTTGCCGACTGCCACGGCGACCACTACGGCGTCTTCTCCACGGGGCAGACGGTCTACGCGACGAGCCACACGCACGCGTGCGACACCGCCGGGCTCGCGCCGGAGGTGAGCCCCCGCACCTATCGGTACGTGGAGGCCTTCACCGCCACCGCCGAGGGGACGCTCACGCGCTCTCCCTCCGCAGGCGCCACCTACAAGGACTGGAGCGGCACACCGGCCCCAGCACCCTACGCGTGGTACCCCGACTTCACAGTGGGTCGCACGTCGGGGCTCAACCAGGCCGGCCTGTCGATGACCGGCAACGACCGGTTCCTGTCGGTCGCGGGCGAGTTCACGAGCGTCAACAACCAGCGGTACGAGGGCATCGTGCGCTTCGGCGTCGCGCCGCCGAACGGGCCCAAGCAGGGTCCGCGGATGGCGAGCGCGACCTGGGGAGCGCCGACGGTCTCGTCGGTGGTCCCCGGCCGCGTGCGGATCAGCATCCGCGGCAACTGGGACCGCGACGATCGCGACCTCACCTACGAGCTGCGCCGCGCCGGCACGACCGGCGTCGTGCAGTCGCGCGTCGTGCCCTCGAGCTGGTGGGCGCAGCCCCAGATCACGTTCGACGACACCGGCTTGACACCGGGTGCCAGCCACACGTACACGGTGCGAGCGGTCGACGGGAACGGCAACGCCGTGACCAGCGGGTCGGCCACCGCGACGGTGGCGAGCGGGGAGTCCTCCGCCTACGCCAGCGCCGTGCTGGACGACGGCGCCTCGCTCTACTACCCGCTCGGCTCGACGCGGGCGGACTGGGGCGGCGGGAGCACCCCGCTGTTCGGCACGGGCGTCACCGACACCACCCCGGGCGCCGTCGCCGGCTCCACGGGCCAGTCGGCGTCGAGCTTCGACGGCACCGCGAACGGCCGCGTCTCGTCCGGGACGAGCGGCAGGGTGGTCCCCGCGTTCTCGACAGAGCTGTGGTTCAACACCACGACGACGACGGGCGGCAAGCTCATCGGCTTCGGCAGCTCGCAGACCGCCTCGTCCGGCAGCTACGACCGGCACATCTACATGCAGAACAACGGCAGGCTGACGTTCGGCGTGTACCCGGGGCAGGTCCGCACCATCTCGTCCACGGCCGCGTACAACGACGGCCGCTGGCACCACGTCGTCGCCTCGCAGGGCGCGGGGGGCATAGCGCTCT
The DNA here is from genome assembly GCA_031178105.1 of Agrococcus sp. Lineage (GTDB taxonomy): Bacteria > Actinomycetota > Actinomycetes > Actinomycetales > Microbacteriaceae > Agrococcus. The sequence goes on from JAPSJX010000001.1 coordinate 40,526, forward strand.
ACGTCGACGGCGTGCAGGTCGCGCAGGATGCGAGCACCACGACCGCGCAGAGCTACACCGGGTTCTGGCGGATCGGCGGCGACAACCTGAACGGATGGCCCAACCGTCCGTCGTCGACGCACTTCCTCGGCGCGATCGACGAGGTTGCCGTGTACGACTCGGTGCTCTCGAGCAGCCAAGTGGCGACGCACTTCGCGGTCGGCTCCGGGCAGCAGGCGCCCTCGGCGGCCTTCGACGTGACGACGGCCGGGCTGACCGCGAGCTTCGACGCATCCGGCTCCGCGGCCGCGAGCGGCTCGACCATCGCGTCCTACGACTGGAGCTTCGGCGACGGGACGAGCGGCACCGGTGTCTCGCCGAGCCACCCGTACGCGGCCGGCGGCACCTACGCCGTCACGCTCACCGTCACCGACAGCCGCGGTCTCAGCAGCTCCGTGACCCGCGACGTGAGCGTGGCCGCCCCGAACGTCGGACCGAGCGCGTCGTTCACCGCGACGGCGACCGACCTCGACGTCGCGGTCGACGGCCGGGCCTCGAGCGATCCGGACGGCAGCATCGCCTCGTACTCGTGGAGCTGGGGCGACGGCACGCCGAACGGCTCGGGACCGACGGCGACCCACCGCTACGCGGCCGGCACGTACACGATCACGCTCAGGGTGACCGACGACGACGGCGCGACCGCGACGACGACGCGGCGTGTGACGGCGACCGACCCGGTCGTCGTGCCGCCCGCGACCTTCGCGGCCGCGGACGACTTCTCGCGCACGGTCTCGTCCGGCTGGGGCAGCGCCGACACCGGCGGGCCCTGGACGATCACGGGCACCGCGTCGCCCGCGTCGGTCAGCGGCGGCGTCGGGAACCTCAACCTGGGACCGGGGTCGACGCGCGACCTGCGCCTGAACGGCCTCTCCCTGAGCGACGTGCGCGTCTCGATGGACCTGCGGCTCGACCAGGCGCCCTCGACCGGCTCCGCATATCTCGGGGTCATCACCCGGTCGACCTCGGCGGGCGACTACCGCGTGCGGGTCTGGCTGCGCGACAACGGCACGCTCTGGCTCGTGGTGCAGCACGGTTCGACGGTGCTGCGCAGCTACCAGGTGCCCGGCATCACCCGAGCGGCCGGCGACTGGTTCACGCTCGAGGTGCAGGTGACCGGCACGACGAGCACGACCGTGGCGGCGAGCCTGTGGCGTGCGGGGACGCCCCGGCCGGCGGCGTGGCAGGTGAGCGTGACCGACGCCACCGGCTCGAACCCGAGCGGATCCGTCGGCGTGCACGCGAACCGGAGCGGCGCGGCCACGACGGCAGGCGTCTTCTCGGTCGACGCGTTCCGGGTGACGGCCCTGCGGTGACTGAGGGGAGCGCCCGACGGCTACATTGAGCCCGATGAGCGAATCCCTGCTGGTGCTGGCCCCGCTCGCGCTCTGCGCGGGCGGGGTCGCGCTCTTCGTCTTCCGCGCGAGCCCCCGCACGACGCTCGTCGTGTGGCTGCTCGTGCTCTTCCTCGTGCCCGTCTGGATCGGCGTGTCGGTCGGGTTCTTCTGGGCCGCGATCACGCTCATCTCGCTCGCGGCGATCGCCTCGAACTACGCCGACCTCCGGCTCACGGTCGTCGACGGGCTCGTCGCCGTGTTCGCGCTGCTGCTGCTCGTGCTCTTCGCGCTGCAGCTCGCGACGCTCTCGTCGACGGTGATCGCGCTGCTCCAGTGGCTCGTGCCCTACGCCTGGGGCCGGATGGTGCTCGCGCGCGTGCCCGCGCTGTTCGTGACCCGCGCGATCGCGACGATCGCGACGGCGGCGGCGTGCCTCGCCCTCGTCGAGCTCGCCACAGGCTTCAACCCCTTCGTGCTCATCCCCGGCCCCGGGCCGTACGCGGAGTGGTCGGGGCTGCAGCCGCGCGCCGGATTCCTGCGCGTCGAGGGCGCCTTCGGGCACTCGATCGCCCTCGGCTCGTCGCTCGCGATGGCGTCGGCGTTCGTGCTCGCCTCCCGCTGGCGCGCGCCCGTCATGCTGCTGTCGCTCGCGACCGTGGTCGGGGCCGTGGTCGCGACCTTCAGTCGCATCGGCCTCGTGACCGTGGGGCTCACGCTCGTCGTCTGCGTCATCGCGATGCCCCACATCGGCCGTGCCGCGCGCTGGGCGGTCGTCGGCGGCGGCGCTGTCGCCGTGGCGCTCATCGTGCCCTTCCTCGGCGACGTCTTCTCCGACGCGGGTGACGAGGCCGGTGGCAGCGCCGACTACCGCAGCGCGCTCCTCTCGCTCGTCTCGGAGGTGCGCGTGCTCGGCAGGGCCGGGGACTGGCAGGGCACGATCACGGACGGCGTGTACCTCGGCACCTTCGCCCGATCGATCGACAACACGCTCCTGCTCATCGCGCTGCGCTTCGGCTGGGTGCCCGTGCTGCTCGTCGCGGCGGTGCTCGTCGCGCTCGCCGTCGGCGTGCTGCGCGGACGCACGAACCCCGCGTCCATCGCGGTCGTCTGCCAGATCCCGGCGCTCCTCGCGGTCGCGCTCATCACGCAGTTCGGTTCGTTCCTCTGGTTCCTCATCGGCCTCGCCGTCGCGTGGAGCGCGATGCAGGCCGACCGGGAGCGATCCGTGCAGCTCAGCCTGTCGGCGCCGACGCTCCGGCAGCCGGTCGGCGCCGGGAGGCCATCAGCCTGATGAAGCCGAGGAGCGAGCCGGCGTCGCGCCGGTAGATCGGCAGCAGCAGCGACGAGGCCGCCAGGAGCAGCCCTGCGCCGAGCCCCGCGCCGACCGCGGCCCAGGAGCCGGCGGGCGCCGCCCACTCGCCCGCGGCCCACGCGGCGAGGCCGGCGAGCAGCGTGACGGCGACGATGCGGGCCGCGCCGCCGTACAGCCGCCGGGTCGGCATCGGCGTCACGCGCGAGAGCCACGCGAGCGAGATCGGCCAGGCGATCGCCGGGTGCACGGCGAAGGCGACGGCGACACCGATGACGCCGAAGAAGGAGCCGATCACGATGCAGACGACCTTGATGACGGCCGTCACGAGCGTGTAGCGCAGCAGCGGGCCGCCGAGGCCGCGGGCGAGGTAGACCCAGTAGCCCACGTACGAGAGCGTGGTCAGGAGACCGGCGATCGCGAACATCCTGAGGATCGGCGCCGCCTCCGCCCACGCGTCGCCGAGCATGATCGCGACGACCGGCTCGGCGAGACCCGCGAGCATCGCGATCGGGATGCCGATGAGGTAGCCGAGCGCGAGCTGTGCTGCGGTGACGTAGGTCTCGAACCGGGGCTGGTCCTGCTGCAGGCGAGAGAGGACGGGCAGCGCCACCGACTGCAGCGGCGATCGCACCTGTCCGAGCGGCGTCATGACGAGCTGGTACGCGCGGTTGTAGACGCCCAGCGGCGCCGTGCCGAACCGCGCGGCGACGAGCACGGTGTCGACCTGCTTCGCCGCGTACTGCACGAGGTTGGCCGCGACGAGGTTCCAGCCGAACGTGACCATCGTCCGCACGCTGTGCGCGCGCGAGTACCGGCCGGGCAGCCATCGTCCCGCGATCACGACGCCGACCAGCGTGACGAGCCCGTTGCAGAGCTGCTGCAGCACGAGCGCCCAGAAGCCCGCGCCGAGCATGGCCGCAGCGATCGCGACCGCGAGCGCGATGGCCGCCGCAGCCACGTCGACGATCGCGAGCGGGCGCAGCCGCACCTCGCGCATGAGGTTCGCGCGGTGCTGCGTCGCGAAGCCGTTCGCGAGGAACAGCAGCGACAGCCACTGCACCATCGGCACGATGTCGGGCTCGCCCGTGAGCGCACCGAGCGGCCACGAGGCGGCGAGCATCGCGAGCGCGAGACCCGACCCGATGAGCGCGTTGATCCAGAACAGGTTGTCGCGCTGCTCGGTCGAGAGCGTCGGCGCCTGGATCGAGGCCGAGGTGAGGCCGAAGTCGCGGAAGATCTCGCCGAGCCCCACGAGCACGAGCGCGATCGCGAGCAGGCCGTAGTCATGCGGGGTGAGGAGCCGCGCGAGCACGGCGACCGACACGAGCTGCAGCAGGATGCGAGCGCCCTGCGCGAGCATCGTGAAGAGCGCGCCACGGGCGGCGTCGTGCGCGAGCGACGACGCCATCAGCGAGCCCTCGCCGCACGGACGCGACGGGCGGTGCCGCGGAGCACGCGCAGCGCCGTGCGCGGCGCGGCCGCCGACAGCCGCAGCAGCGCGAAGCCGGGGTAGCGCGGCGGCCTCCTGCCTGCGAGCATCGAGCCCCACAGGCGCGCGTGGAGGAACCGGCGGCGCTCCGTCTGCAACGGCTGCGCGGCGGCGAGCCGCTCCATCGTCAGCGGCGCGAGCTCGAGCACGCCCGCTGCGACGGCCTCCTCGATCGTGCGCAGGCCGCGCTCCGTGCGCGCGATGAGGGCGCTCACCCCGTCGCCGTCGGCGAAGCTGGGGTAGCCGTGCTCGTCGGCCTCCCACGCGTCGGCGGAGACGATGTCGGCGGCCTCGCCGACGGCGTCCGCGCACACCTTGCAGCGCCACTGGGTCGCGGGACCGAGCGTCGAGCCCCACGACGCGTCGTAGTCCGCCGAGACGGTGCGGTCGCCGCTGGTGGCCGTGAACCTCCCGGGCCAGCCGCGACCGCGATAGCGGAGCGTCCCGACCTCGTCGCGGGCGTCCACCCCGAGCGTCGCGAGCAGCGCGTCGGTCGCGTGCTGGCTCGGCGTGCCGGCGCAGAAGAACGACAGCATGAGCGGGGGCTCCCCGTCGACGAGGTCGTCGGCCGACTGCCGCAGCGCCGAGATCTCGCACGGCTTGGCGCAGACCGCGCTGCCAGGCACGAGCACGTCGGGGTTGTCCAGCGCCGCCACCGGCGCGTACCGGGACCCGGCGGCGGCGAGCGCCTCGTCGCGCGTCATGATCGAGACCGGCACCGTGCGCCGGGGAGCGCGATCGTCGACCGCAGCCCCCGTGACGCGCGCGGCCCGCCCGCTCGCGAGGAGCCAGGCATGCAGCGCGGTGAGCGCGCCGCCGCTGCTGCCCGTGTGGCGGATCTCGGGATCGGTCGCCCACGCGCTCCACACCCCGAGGCTCGCACCCAGCAGCGGGTGCACCGCCGCACCGTCCGGGACCGCGGGGGCGCGGACGACGACGCCGGGGCAGCTGCGGCGGAAGATGGCCTCCGCGTCGGGGATCGCGGCGGACGGAGCGGTGAAGCGCGGACGGGCGAAGCCCGCGCCGTCGAGCTCCATGCGCACGGCGGGATCCAACCGCGAGCACAGCCCGCAGCCCGAGCACGCGTCGCGCGCGAGCACGTCGGCGACCGCCGCCTCGAGCCCGCCCGTCACAGCGCGGCCAACCTCTCGACGACCGGCAGCAGCAGCTCCTGCCCGCGGCGCTGGGCCGCGACCGCGTCGTCCGCGAGGCCCGGTGCGCCCGCGTGGTCGAGCACCGCGGCCGCGAGATCGGCCGCGTCGACGGGCACGACGCGGTCCCAGCCGATCGCATCCATGAGCGGCGCGAACTTGCGCGAGTACGCCATCGCGACCGCCGGCGTGCCTGTGGACAGCGCGTTGAGGCACGCGTGCATCCTCGCGCCGATCACGAGCCGCGCGCCCGCGATCGCCGACCTGGCGTCCGCGAGGTCTGCGGGCACATGGACGTCGATGCGGCCGTCGTACGCGGCTGCGAGCTCGAGCGACGCGGGGATGTCGGTGTCGGCCGCCTCCGGGTCGAGCACGTGGGGGAGCAGCGTGATCGAGCGGCCGTCCGAGAGCAGGCCGTCGACGATGGCGCGCACCGCGGCGCGATAGCCGCTCGCGTCAGCGTGGGGGCCGCCCTGCCACAGCAGCCCCGACACGTTGAGGAGGACGTCGCGCGCGGGACCCGGCTGCGGCTGGTCGATCCCGAACACGAGGTCGCTCGTGATGGCGTCCGCCGGCCTGCCGAGGCGGCTGGCGGCCTCGGCGCTCACCGGGTCGCGCGCGAACACGAGGCTGCTGCGCTGCAGCGACCGGCGCGCGAGCGCGCGGCCGCGGACGGAGCGGAACGGCCCGATGGTCTGCGGCGCGAGCGCGATCGACGTGCCCGCCTGTGCCGCGAACTCGTGCACGAGCGACATCGTCGTGTGCCGCGGGAGGCCGTAGAGGTCGGCGAAGCTGTCGCCCGAGCGCGTGTCCCACACGAGGTCGAAGCCCGAGAGCCAGCGCAGCATCCCGAGCCGGCCCGTCGCCCGCTCGCGCAGCAGCGACGCGGTTCCCCAGGGCACCTGCTCGGGGCGCCGACGGTAGTTCATGTAGTCGAACTCGGCGTCCGGCCACACCTGGCGGAGCAGGTCGACGGAGCCCTGACCGAGCGCGCGCACGCCCAGGTTCGGCGACGAGTCGTCCGCCCACGCGACGAGGACGCGCATCTGGTTCCCCTTCGGGTCGCTGGCCGCCGGGGCTTCGCGTCGGCGCGCGATCGGCTCAGGAGTCACGATACCCATGCCGGAGGCGTCATCGGTGCCGACGGCGCAGGTAGTGTCGGAACCATGGCGGATCGGACCTCGCGCAGCAGCGGCTGCCCGATGTCGTCGGCGCGCTCGATCGCGGCAGACGCGAGGGGCGCCCGATGACGACCGAGCCGGTGCAGTGGAACCTCTCGCACGTGTGGGAGGCGCTGCGGAAGTTCTGGGCGCTCGTGATCGGGTTCGCGATCATCGGCGGCGCGGTCGGCTACCTGGTCTCCTCGACCGTCCCGCCGCAGTTCCAGTCGCGCGCGTCGCTGTACTTCGCGCTCAACCAGGGGACCTCGGGCGCCGACCTCAACCAGGGCTCCGCGTACACGCAGAACCAGATGCTGTCGTTCGCGCGGCTCGCGACGTCGTCGCGGGTGCTCGACCTCGTCATCGACGACCTCGACCTCACCACGACGCCGCGCGACCTCGCGCGCTCGATCACGATCACGATCCCGCAGGACACGGTGATCCTCGACGTCGTCGCGACGTCGGGCGACCCGGAGCGAGCGGCCGCCGTCGCGAACAGCGTCGCCGCGCAGCTCGCGCGCGTCGTGCTCGACGTGGGCGCCGAGAGCGTCGAGGGTGCCGCGACCATCAGCGCGTCGGTGATCGACGATGCCGTCGCGCCGACGGTGCAGACGACGCCGAACAAGACGCGCGACGCCCTGCTGGCGGCCGCCATCGGTCTGATGCTGGGCGTGCTCGCCGCCTTCGTGGCGACGATCGCCGACACGCGTGTCCGCAACGAGGCCGCCGTGGCGCGCGTCACCGACCTGCCGGTCCTCGGCGTCGTCACGCGCGCCAAGCGCGGCGTCGGCGCAGGCCTCGTGGTCGCGCGCGAGCCGCACGACCCGGTCGCGGAGGACATGCGCCGCATCCAGTCCGCGCTCGCCTTCACGGCGCTGGACAGCACCTCTCGCCGGCTGCTCATCACGTCCTCGTCGCCGGCCGAGGGCAAGTCGACGTTCTCGAGCAACCTCGCGCTGACGCTCGCGGATGCGGGGGAGCGGACGCTCGTCGTCGACGCGGACCTGCGCCGCCCGCGCGTCGGCGAGCTGTTCGGCCTCGACGGCTCGGTCGGGCTCACGACCGCGCTCGTGGGCGAGGTCGACCTGGCCGACGCGATCGTCCCGTGGCGCGAGAGCGGCCCCGACGTGCTCACGTCCGGCGCCCTGCCGCCGAACCCCGCGACCGTCGTCACCTCGCAGGCCTTCCGCTCGCTGCTCGACAGCGCCTCGCAGCGCTACGACGCCGTCATCATCGACTCGCCGCCGGTGCTGACGGTCGCCGACTCCAACCTGCTCGCGCCGCTCGCCGACGGCGTCGTGATCGTCGTCGACTCGACGAAGACGCGCCGCCCGCAGCTGGCGAACACGATCCGATCGATCGAGTCCGCCGGCGGCCGCATCATCGGCATCGTGCTCAACAAGGCGCGCGCGTCGAAGCACCGCAACACGTACTACGCCGACCCGCCGGCCGGGGAGGGCAAGCGCAGGCGGTCGGCGACGGCGGCGCGCCACTCAGCGACGACGGAGGCGTGACGCGCGCTCGGCGAGCCGGGCGCGGCCCATCGCCGGCACGTAGCCGATGCGGAACCGGCGCACGAAGCGCGTCGCCTCACGGGGCGCCATGAGCCCGCGCTCAGCCCAGAAACCCGCGATGCGCCGTCGGGTCGGCGCGTCCGCGCGTGCGAGCGCGCGCCGGTGCACGGCGAACCAGGCGGCGTGCGTCTCGACGGCCTCGCGGATGGCGTCGGCAGCGCCTGCGTCGGTGGCGCGAGCAGGCCAGAGGATCGGGGCGTGGAGGACGCCGCCGTCGACGGGCAGTCCGGGTCCCCGCAGCATCGCCCAGCCGGAGTAGAGGAAGAACTCCAGCAGCCGCGCGCGCTCGAAGGCCTGGCCGAACGGCTCGCGCGCCTCCCGCTCGACGTCGTCCATCATGCGGCGCGCGAGCGCGGTGTCGATGATGAAGGGCGTCACGGTGCGCGGGAAGTCGTCGACGAGGCGCGCGACGGTCTCGTCGTCGGCGCCGAGGTGACGGAGCGTGCGCTCGAGGTCCTCCCGGAGCGGATGCGCGGCGTACGAGTGCGTGCCGCCGCGTGCCACGCCCGAGCCGTCGACGAAGTCCGCCGCGTCGACGGGGCCGATGAGGTGGTTCTTGGCGTCCAGCACGACGTAGTGCGGCGTCCGGATGCGCCGGGCGACGAGCAGCTTCGCCGCCTGCTGGCTGCGCCATCCGACCGATCCGCCTGGGACGCCGAGCTTCGCCGTGCGCAGCACCGTCACGCGCGGGGCGAGCGGGCCGAAGCTCGCGACGACGCGGCGTCGCGCCAGCCTCGACAGCCCGCCGGCGCAGTTGTCGAGCACGACGATCTCCGCGACGCTCGCGGGGTCGAGGAAGCGGGCGAGGGAGCGGCCCTGCAGGAGGAGGAGCGGCACCTCGGGCTCGAACACCACGGTCACGAAGCTCAGCTGCGGGGCGCTCGCCGTCGTCATGCGCCGCGCCCGGCGCGCGCGGTCACCGCAGCGCCGGCTCGCTGGCAGACACCGACCGGTCGGCCCTGCGCGCGTACCGGGCGACGGGGTGCACGGATCCGCCCGCTGCGATGCGCACGGCGAGCGCCTCGTAGCGGTCGGCGACGTCGTCCCAGCGGAATGCGCTCGCGACGCGCTCGCGGGCACGGCGCCCGCGCGCGGCGACGAGCGCGTCATCGGCGTCGGCCGCGTCGACGGCCGTGGCGAGCTGCGCCGCGTCGGAGAACCACCAGCCGTCCTCGTCGAGCACCTCGCGGTTGAAGCCCACGTCGAAGGCGATCGTCGCGGTGCCGGCGCCCATCGCGCGCAGGAGCGAGGGATTGGTGCCGCCCACCGAATGTCCGTGCAGGTAGGCGCGGGCATGCGCGTAGAGCGCGTCGAGCAGCTCCTGGTCCCAGACGCCGCCCAGCAGCCGGAAGCGGTCGTCGCCCTCGGCCGCTTCGCGCACCGCGCGCGTGTAGTCGGCGCTGTAGGGCGCGGACCCGACGACCGCGAGCGGCAGCGCCGTCGCGCTCGCGCGGTAGCCCCTGACGATCTCGAGCACGTGGTTCTCGGGCTCGAAGCGCGCGACGGCCAGGTGGAACCGACCCGGCTCGAGGCCGAGCGCTGCGAGCGGCGCCGTCGCGACGCGGTCCAGCACCGGTGCCCCGTAGCGGATGAGCTCGGTCTCGACGCCGAACTCGTCCGCGTAGTACTCGGCGATGCCAGGCGCGTCCGCGATGATCGCATCCGCGTTGCGCACCGCGCAGCCCTCGGCCCACCGGTAGTACGCGCGACCGGCGCCGCTCCACTTCGCGCGCCGCCACTCCAGTCCGTCGACGTGCACGGCGACCGGGATGCCGCGTGCTCGCAGCAGCGGCAGGTAGGGCGCGTTCGCGGCGTTGAACACGAACGCCGCATCGGGCCGCGCGCGAGCGACCGTGCGGAGCGTGGCGAGGCCGGTGCGGCTGAGCGTCTCGAGCTGCTTGACCGGCACCGAGGACACGTGCTCGACGCGCATGCCGAGGTGGCTCGTCACCTCCGGGTGCGAGGCGTCCCCGTAGACGACCACGTCGTGTCCGCGCTCGACGAGCCGGCGCCCGATCTCCTCGACCGCGGTCTCGAAGCCGCCGTAGGTGGCCGGCACGCCTCGGGTGCCCAGCATGGCGATGCGCATCGCTCGCTCCTCGGTCGGCGTCGTCCGGGCGGCTGCTCGCGCAGCGGCACCGCCCGCTTGCGGATCCGGCGCGATCTTTTCATCGCAGTACCGAATCGAGTGTCTGCACATTTTACCGAAAACGGAGTTGTGCGACAAGCGAAGATCCCCGCTGGAGCAGACTCGTGCGGGGATCGTCGGGCGCCGCTGAGCAAGTGCTCAGGCGGCCGCGCCGTCGTGGCTAGCCCAGCGCCGACTCCAGGATCGTGGCGAGCTCCTGCGCGGAGCGCTTCGCCGAGCCCGTCGCGGGGCTCGCGGCCGGCGGCCGTCCGACCACCTTCAGCGTCCGGCCGTGCAGGTGCCGCGGCAGCGCGAGGTGCACGAAGGGCCATGCGCCCTGGTTGAGCGGCTCCTCCTGCACCCACACGAGCGACGCGTTCGGGTAGCGGTCGACCGTCCCGTTGATCTCGTCGATCGGCAGCGGGTACAGCTGCTCGACGCGCACGAGGGCGATGTCGGTGCGACCGCGCTTCGCGAGCTCGGCCTTGAGGTCGTAGTGGACCTTGCCGGAGTGCAGCAGCACGCGGGTCACCGCACCGGGATCCTGCACCTGCCGGTCGTCGATCACCGGCCGGAAGCGGCCGGTCGTGAAGTCCTCGACCGGGCTCGTCGCATCCCGCAGCCGCAGCATCGCCTTCGGCGTGAAGACGACGAGCGGTCGACGGGGCCGCGCGTACGCCTGGCGGCGCAGCAGGTGGAAGTGGTTCGCGGGCGTCGACGGTCGCGCGATCGTCATGTTGCGCTCCGCGGACAGCTGCAGGAAGCGCTCGATGCGTGCCGACGAGTGGTCGGGACCGGCGCCCTCGTAGCCGTGCGGCAGCAGCAGCACGAGCGAGGACTGCTGGTTCCACTTCTGCTCGGCAGAGGCGATGAACTCGTCGATCACGATCTGCGCGCCGTTGGCGAAGTCGCCGAACTGCGCCTCCCAGAGCACGAGCGCGTCCGGCCGCTCGACGGAGTAGCCGTACTCGAACGCCATCGACGCGTACTCGCTCAGCAGCGAGTCGTACATCGACAGGCGCCCCTGCTCCTCGCCGAGGTTCGCGAGCGGCAGCCACTCCTGGCCGTTGACGCGATCGTGCATGACGGCGTGGCGCTGCACGAAGGTGCCGCGTCGCGTGTCCTGACCCGACATCCGCACCGGCGTGCCCTCGATGAGCAGCGAGCCCAGCGCGAGCAGCTCGCCGAAGGCCCAGTCGATGCCGCCCTCGCGCGTCGCCTTCACGCGCTTGTCGAGCACCTGCTTGACCTTCGGGTGCACCTCGAAGCCCTCGGGCGGGTTGCCGTGCGCGTCGCCGATCGCCTCGATGACGGATGCGTCGACACCGGTCGACTCGGGCTCGCCGACGATCTGCTCGGGCGCCGGCGGCTGTGCCACCACCGGCATCGAGCCGGTCGCCGCGGCGTGGGTCTCCATGAAGGCCTGCTCGAGCTTGCCCTGGAAGTCCGCCTGCGCCGACTGGTACTCCTCCTCGGTGATGTCACCGCGGCCGACGAGGTTCTCGGCGTAGAGGGTGCGGACGGAGCGCTTCGCCTCGATGAGCGAGTACATGAGCGGCTGCGTCATGGTGGGGTCGTCGCCCTCGTTGTGCCCGCGCCGGCGGTAGCAGACGAGGTCGATGACGATGTCGCGCTTGAACTCCTGGCGGTACTGGAACGCGAGCTCCGCCACGCGCACGACCGCCTCGGGGTCGTCGCCGTTCACGTGCAGCACGGGAGCGTGGATGGCCTTCGCGACGTCGGTCGCGTAGGTCGACGAGCGGGACTCCGTCGGGGGCGTGGTGAAGCCGACCTGGTTGTTGACGACCAGGTGGACGGTGCCGCCCGTCTGGTAGGCGCGCAGCTGCGACAGCTGGTGCGTCTCGAACACCACGCCCTGGCCGGCCATCGCCGCGTCGCCGTGCACGAGCACGGGGAGCACCGAGGCCTCGCCGTCGCCGATGCGGTCCTGCTTCGCGCGCACGATGCCCTCGAGCACGCCGTTCACGGCCTCGAGGTGCGACGGGTTCGCGGCGAGGTAGACCGGCACGGTCGAGCCGTCGGCGGCGGTGAACTCGCCCGCGTTGCCGAGGTGGTACTTCACGTCGCCCGAGCCCTGGAACACGGCGGCGCCCTCGAACTCCTGGAACACCTGGCCGTAGGTCTTGCCGGCGATCGAGGTGAGCACGTTGAGGCGACCGCGGTGCGGCATGCCGATCGCGACCTCGTCGAGGCCCGCCGCGGCGCTGCCCGCGAGCAGCGCGTCGAGGAACGCGATCATCGACTCGGCGCCCTCGAGCGAGAAGCGCTTCTGGCCGACGTACTTCGTCTGCAGGAAGGTCTCGAAGGCCTCCGCCTCGTTGAGCTTGCGCAGGATGCGCATCTGCTCGTCGTGCGTGGGCTTCACGTACGGCACCTCGAGGTGGCTCTGGAACCACTGGCGCTGCGCCGGGTCGGCGATGTGCATGTACTCGATGCCGGTCGTGCGGCAGTAGGAGTCGCGGAGCACGCCGAGGATGTCGCGCAGCAGCGCCGAGCGCTTGCCGCCGAAGCCGCCCGTGACGAACTCGCGGTCGAGGTCCCAGAACGAGAGGCCGTGCTGCTCGATCTCGAGGTCGGGGTGCGTGCGCTGCACGTACTCGAGCGGGTCGATGTCGGCCATCAAGTGGCCGCGCACCCGGTAGGCGTTGATCAGCTGCGTGACGCGCGTCTGCTTCGACAGCTCGTCGGCCGCGCGGACCGAGACATCCGTCGCCCACTTGATCGGCTCGTAAGGGATGCGCAGATCGGCGAAGATGCCGCTGTAGAAGCCCTGCTCACCGACCAGCAGGCCGTGCACGATCTTCAGGAACTCGCCGGAGCCGGCGCCCTGGATCACGCGGTGGTCGTACGTCGACGTCATCGTGAGGGTCTTGCCGATGCCCGCCTCGGCGAGCCGCTCCGGGCTCGAGCCCATGAACTCCGCGGGGTAGTCGAGCGCGCCGACGCCGATGATGCAGCCCTGGCCCTGCATGAGGCGCGGGACAGAGTGCACCGTGCCGATGCCGCCCGGGTTCGTCAGCGAGATCGTCGTGCCGGCGAAGTCCGCGGCGTCGAGCTTGTTGGCGCGCGCCTTCTTCACGAGCGCCTCGTACGCCGCGACGAACTCCGAGAAGTCCATCGACTCGCAGCCCTTGATGCTCGGCACGAGCAGCGCGCGCGTGCCGTCGGGCTTCGGCATGTCGATCGCGATGCCGAGGTTGATGTGCGGCGGCGCCACCATCGCGGGCTTGCCGTCGACCTCGTCGTAGTAGACGTTCTGGCTCGGGAACAGCTTGAGCCCCTGGACGAGGGCGTAGCCGATGATGTGCGTGAACGAGACCTTGCCGCCGCGCGTGCGGCGCAGGTGATTGTTGATGACGATCCGCTGGTCGATCATCAGCTTCGCCGGCACGGTGCGCACGCTCGTGGCGGTCGGCACCGAGAGCGACTTGTCCATGTTGGCCGCGAGCGACTTCGGCATGCCGCGGAGCGTCGTGACGACCGGCTGCTCGGCCGGGGACTCCGCCTGCTCGGCCTTCGCCGACTGCTTCGCGTCCGCGGTGGGCGCGTCGGCGGGGACGGGGGTCGGGCGAGCGGCCTGACGCGTGGTGCGGGCGACGATCCCGCCGTCGGCACGCGCGGGCGCGGACGTCTCGGCCTGGCCCTCCTGCTGCTCCGCCGGCGCCTCCTGCGCGCGCTGCGCCTTGCCCGCGTCGACGGGCCCGTCAGGACGCGACTCGGCCCGCACGGGCTTGCGGGGCGGAGCGGGGCGGGACGGCGCGGCGCTCGCCGCGGGCGTCGGTGCCGCGGCCGCGGCCGGCGGCGTCGCGGCCGGCGGCGTCGGCGCCGCGCTCATGCTCGTCGTCGCCGCACCGGACGCGCGCTGCGCCGCGTACCGCTCGAGGATGGGCCACCACGACTGGGCGACGGCGCTCTTGTCCTTCGTGAAGAGCTGGTACTGCTCCTCGACGAGCCACTCGTTCGCTCCGAAGTCGCTGTCGTCCGCAGGGCTGGACACGGTATCGATCGCCTCTTCCGAAATCTCCGGGCATGCCGCAGGCAATCCGCGGCCACGTGTCCTGCCAGCATAGTGCCGCGCCCCTCGGTCTCAGTGCGTGATGCCGAGCTCCGCCAGGTCGACGCCGGCAGCCTCGACGGCTAGCATCATGACCTCGCGCCGCCAGACCACGCGCGGCTCGAAGCGCAGGGGCATGCCCGCCTCGGAGGGCGTGCGGTCGCCCTTCGCGCCGTTGCACGCGACGCAGGCGGTGATGGTGTTGAGCCACGTCGACTCCCCGCCGCGCGAGGCGGGATGGATGTGGTCGATGGTCGCGCCGGGTCCCTCGCAGTACGCGCACCGCCGGCGATCGCGGTCGAGCACGCCGCGACGGCTCCACGGCATCCGGTCGTAGAGGCGCGTGTGGGGGATCTGCACGTAGTCGTTGAAGACCACCACGCGCGGCACCGGCAGCTCGAGCGAGTTCGACCGGATCGTGCCATCGGCGGCGAGCACGATCTGCGCGCGCTCCTTGACGATGAACGCGACCGCGCGCTGCAGCGAGGCGACGCCGATGGGCTCGAGCGTCGCGTTGAGCACCACCACTTGCGCTGTCATCGCGTCTCCTCGACCATCGTGCCGCATCCGGCTGTGGGTTGTGCGGAATAGTGTCGACGACGTGGATGCCGGACCCGGCGACGCGAGGCCTCCGGACCTCGGCGTCGTGCCCCTCGACCGCGGGTCGCGCATCGCGGTCGCGGCGCTCGTCGACGGCGCCGTGCGCGACGAGCGCATCCACGCCGCCGCCGACGTGGGGCAGGACGAGCGGCTGCGCGCGCACCCGGGCCGCATCGTCTGGCAGGACGCGAGGGCGGTCGCCCCGGTGCTGCTCGATGCGGGCGTCGCCATCGACCGGGTCCGCGACGTGCGGCTCGTGCACCGGATCCTCGCGGAGGCGCGCGGGCTGCCGGGCGAGGAGCGCTGGAGCCGATCGCTGCGCACCGACGCCGAGGGGCTGTTCTCGCTCGCGCCCGAGGCGGAGCCGCTCCCCGCGCTCGCCGAGCAGCTGCGGCTGCAGGACGCCGCGATCGGCGGTGACGCGGGGCTGGCGATGCTCGCGGGCGCCGAGTCGATGGGCGCGGTCGTGGCGGTCGAGCTGAGCCGCGAGGGGCTGCCGTTCGACCGGGCCCGCCACGACGCGCTGCTCGTCGATGCCCTCGGCGAGCGCACGGGGGTCGCGACGGCCGGCCGGCCTCGGCGCATGGAGGCGCTCGCCGGCGAGATCCGCGAGGCGCTCGGCGAGCCTGCGCTGAACCCGGACTCGCCGCAGGAGGTGCTGCGCGCGCTGCGGCGCGCGGGCGTCGACGTCGCCTCCACCGCGCGCTGGGAGCTGCGGGAGCACGACCACCCGGTGATCGAGCCGCTCGTGGCGTACAAGCGCATGTCGAGGCTGCACACCGCGAACGGGTGGGCCTGGGCGCAGCGCTGGGCACGCGTGGACGAGCGCGGCCGCTGCCGGCTGGCCATCGAGTACGTGCCCGGCGGCGTCGTCACCGGGCGCTGGGCGACGGAGGGGTCGGGCGCCATGCAGATCGCGCGGCAGATCCGCGGCGCCGTCGCCGCCGAGCCCGGCATGCGGCTCGTGGTCGCCGATGCCGCGCAGCTCGAGCCGCGCGCGCTCGCGGCGCTCGCGCGGGACGAGGCGCTCGCCGAGGCGGGCAGGGGCGCCGACCTGTACCAGGCGCTCGTCGACCGCGGCGTCGTCGACTCCCGCGACCATGCGAAGTTCGGGATGCTGGGGGCGCTCTACGGCGGCACGACCGGCAAGGCGGCGGCGGTGCTGCCGCGGCTGGGGCGGGCCTACCCGCGGGCGATGGCGGCGGTCGAGTCGGCGGCGAGGGCGGGGGAGCGCCGCGAGCGCGTGCGCACGTGGCTCGGCCGGACGTCGCCGCTGCCACCGCGCTGGCGCGACGACGAGCGCGGCGGGCGCCAGGCGCGCGCGTGGGGCAGGTTCACGCGCAACTTCGTCGTGCAGGGCACGGCGGCCGAGTGGGCGCTCGCGTGGATGGCCGGGGTGCGCCGGGCGATCCGCGACATCGAAGGCGCGGCGCTCGTCTGCTTCCTCCACGACGAGGTGATCGTGCAGGCGCCCGCCGAGCGCGCGGAGGAGGTCGCCGACGCCGTGCGCGAGGCGGCGGCGCTCGCCGGCAGGACCCTCTTCGGCGGCTTCCCGATCGAGTTCCCGGTGCAGGCGGCGGTCGTCCACGACTGGAGCCAGGCGAAGTAGCGTTGGAGCCATGCGATTCATCGGCGACGTGCCGGAGCACGACCTGACCTACTCCGACGTCTTCCTCGTCCCCAGCCGCAGCGGCGTCGGATCGCGCATGGACGTCGACCTGTCCCCGGACGACGGCACGGGTGCGACGCTGCCGATCGTCGCGGCGAACATGAGCTCGGTGACGGGGCCGCGCATGGCGGCCGCCCTCGCCCGGCGGGGAGCGCTCGCCGTGCTCACGCAGGACCCGCCCGTGGACGAGACGTGCCGCGCGATCGCGTGGGTGAAGGCGCAGCCGGTCGCCCTCGAGTCGCCGCACCGCGCCGCTCCGGACGACGTGGTGCAGGACGCGCTCGAGCGCGTGCCCGCGATCCCCGGCCACTGCGTCGTCGTCGAGGCGGCCGACGGCTCGATGCTCGGCGCGATCCCCGCCGAGCGCCTCGCGTCGGCGCTGCCCGACGCGCGGCTCGGCGACCTGCTCCACTCGCACCTGCCCGCGCTCGGGCTCGACGACGTCGTCGACGGGCGCGCGATGTTCGCGGCGCTCGAGCGCGAGGGCGTCGACGTCGCCCCGGTCGTCGAGGGCGGCCGCTGCGTCGGCATCGCGTCGCGGCTCGGCGCCCTGCGCGCCGACCTCTACCTGCCCGCGCTCGACGCATCCGGCCGGCTCCGCGTGGCGGCCGCCGTCGGCATCAACGGCGACCCCGGCGCGAAGGCGACGGCGCTCGTCGAGGCGGGCGCCGACGTGATCGTCGTCGACACCGCGCACGGCCACCAGGACGGCATGCTCCGGGCGCTCGAGGCCGTGCGCGAGGCCGTCGGCGACGACCTGCCCGTCGCCGCGGGCAACGTCGTCTCGGCAGACGGCGTGCGCGACCTCGTCGGAGCCGGCGCGTCGATCCTCAAGGTCGGCGTCGGCCCCGGCGCCATGTGCACGACGCGCATGATGACGGCCGTCGGCCGCCCGCAGTTCTCGGCCGTCCTGGACACCGCCGCGACCGCGCACGAGCTCGGCGCCCGAGTCTGGGCCGACGGCGGCGTGCGCTACCCGCGCGACGTGGCGCTCGCGCTCGCCGCCGGGGCCTCGAGCGTCATGATCGGCTCGTGGTTCGCCGGCACCATCGAGGCGCCCGGCAGGCTGCAGCGCGATCCGCAGGGGCGCCTCTACAAGGAGTCGTGGGGCATGGCGTCGACGAAGGCCGTCGAGGGCAGGTTCGGCGGCCTGGACGCGTACCAGCTCGCGCGCAAGCGCCTCTTCGCCGAGGGCATCTCGTCGTCGACGATCCTGCTCGACCCGCAGCGGCCGAGCGTCGAGGACCTCGTCGACATGATCACCGCGGGCGTGCGCTCGTCGTTCACCTACGCGGGCGCCGACAGCGTGCCCGCCTTCCGCGAGCGTGCCCGCGTGGGTGTGCAGTCGGCGGCGGGCTACGAGGAGGGCAAGGCGCTGCCGGTCTCGTGGTGAGCACGGTCTGCTGGTGAGCACCGTCTGCTGGTGGGCGCGGGTAGGATGCCCGGGTGAACGACGACCCCAGTCATAGTCCCGAGCCGGGACCGATCCGCTGATGGACATCCTGCTGATCTGCATCGGCGTGGTCCTGACGATCGGGACCGGCCTCTTCGTCGCGAGCGAGTTCGCGCTCGTCAACCTCGATCGCTCGGAGATCGAGGCGCGGCGCGACCGCGGCGAGTCTCGCCTCGAGGGCACCATCAAGGCGCTGCGCCAGACCTCGACGCACCTCTCGAGCGCACAGCTCGGCATCACCCTGACGACGCTGCTCACGGGCTACACGATGGAGCCGGCGATCTCGCGGCTCCTCACGCCCCTGCTCGTCTCGTCGGGCATCCCCGAGGACCTCGCCGCCCCGCTCGCGAGCGTCATCGCCATCACCGGCGCGACGATCCTGTCGATGATCGTGGGCGAGCTGGTGCCGAAGAACCTCGCGCTCGCGAAGCCGCTCGGCACCGCGATCGCGGTCACGCCGTTCCAGCGCGGCTTCACCGCGATCTTCAAGCCCGCCGTGCTCGCGCTCAACGGCTCGGCCAACGGCATCCTCCGCTCGATCGGCCTCGAGCCGAAGGAGGAGCTCTCGGGCGCCCGCACGGCCGAGGAGCTCTCGACGCTCGTGCGCCGCAGCGCGATGGAGGGCGCGCTCGACGCCGGCGCGGCGACGCTCCTCGCCCGCACCCTGCGCTTCTCGGAGCTGAGCGCCGGCGACGTCATGACGCCGAGGCCGCGCGTCCAGGCCGTCGACCGCTCGGCATCCGTCGCCGACCTCATCGCGCTCTCGCACTCGACCGGCCTCAGCCGTTTCCCCGTCTACGACGACGACCTCGACGACGTGCTCGGCATCGCGCACATCAAGCAGGCGATCTCGGTCCCGCGCGACCGTCGCGCCGACGTGCCGGTGGGCGCGATCGCCGAGGAGCCGCACCGCGTGCCCGAGTCGGTCAAGCTCGACGCGCTGCTCTCCGACCTGAAGGAGCGCGGCTACCAGATGGCGATCGTCGTCGACGAGTACGGCGGCACAGCCGGGATCGCGACCCTCGAGGACCTCATCGAGGAGGTCGTCGGCGAGGTGTCCGACGAGCACGACCGGATGCACGTCGAGGTCGTGCGCGGACCGGGGTGGGTGACCTTCCCCGGCTCGTTCCGGCCCGACGAGCTGCGCGAGCGCGCGCGCGTCGAGGTGCCCGAGGACGGCCCGTTCGAGACCGTGGGCGGCTTCATCATGGCGGAGCTCGGGGCGCTGCCGGTCGTCGGCGACACCGTCCCGGTCGAGGGCGGCGTGCTGCGCGTCGAGCGCATCGACGGGCGCCGCGTCGACCGGGTGCGCTTCGTCGAGCACCCGCAGCAGGAGGGCGCGCGATGAGCGACTGGCTCGGCATCATGTGGCTCGTCATCCTGCTGGTGGCGAACGCCTTCTTCGTCGGCGCGGAGTTCGCCGTCATCTCGGCCCGGCGCAGCCAGATCGAGCCGCTCGCCGACCGCGGCAACCGCGCCGCGAAGCTCGCGCTGTGGGCGATGGAGCACGTCTCCCTCATGCTCGCGATGTGCCAGCTCGGCATCACGATCTGCTCGCTGCTGATCCTCAACGTGTCGGAGCCGGCGATCCACCACCTGCTGGAGGGGCCGCTGTCGTGGACCGGTCTCGCGCCGGAGGTCGTCTCGGTCGTCGCGTTCGTCATCGCGCTGCTGCTCGTCACCTACCTGCACGTGGTGCTCGGCGAGATGGTGCCGAAGAACGCGGCATTCTCGGTGCCCGACCGGGCCGTGCTGCTGCTCGCCCCGCCGCTCGTGCTCATCTCGCGCGTCTTCAGGCCGGTGATCCGGCTCATGAACGCCGTGGCGAACGGCATCCTGCGGCTCGTCCGCGTGCAGCCGGTCGACGAGGCGGCGAGCACCTTCACGATCGACGAGGTCGAGACGATCGTCGAGACCTCGAAGCGCGAGGGCGTGCTCTTCGACCCGACCGGGGCGATCTCGCGCACGTTCGAGTTCACCGAGCGCCGGGTGCGGGAGGTGGCGCTGCCGCTGTCGGAGATCGTCGCGCTGCCGGCCGGGGCCACCCCTGCCGACATCGAGCAGGCCGTGCGCGAGCGCGGCTTCTCGCGCTACGTCATCACCGACGCCGACGGGCAGCCGAGCGGCTACGTGCACATCAAGGACGTGCTGGGCGCCGACGACCACGACGCGGCGCAGCCCGTGCCGGCCAAGCGCATCCGTCTGCTCGCGTCGATCTACCAGGAGGCCGAGGTCGAGGACGCGCTCGCCCTCATGCGCTCGACCGGGGCGCACATCGCGCGCTCCTTCGACGCGAACGGCGACACCACCGGGCTGCTGTTCCTCGAGGACATCATCGAGGAGCTGGTCGGCGAGGTGCGGGACGCGACCAGGAGGCTCTTCTGACGCGCGCGCGCGGCTGGCTCTGGCTCGGCTTCGGCGGGGTCCACGCCCTGCTCGCGATCCTCAACGTGCCGAGCGTCTCGGACGCCTTCGGTGATGTGCTGTACGTCTACCCGTC
Source organism: Agrococcus sp. (assembly GCA_031178105.1). Lineage (GTDB taxonomy): Bacteria > Actinomycetota > Actinomycetes > Actinomycetales > Microbacteriaceae > Agrococcus. The sequence continues at coordinate 61,010 of JAPSJX010000001.1, forward strand.
GTGGGTGCAGCAGGGCGAGGAGGGGGAGTGGCTCGGCATCGACGTGCCGTGGGTGTATCCGCTGCTCGCGTGGGCGCCCATCCTCATCTCGAACGTGCTCGGCACGGAGGCGCTGCCGCTCGTGTGGGTGCTGCTCGTCAGCGCCCTCGACGCTGTCGCGTTCCACCTGCTGCTGCGCGTGCCGCGCGGGCCGGTGCTCGCGTGGACCTGGCTGGGCCTGCAGCTCGCGCTGGGGCCTGTCGCGCTCGCCCGCATCGACACGGTCGCGGTGGCGGTCGCGATCATCGGCGTCGCGGTGCTGCGGGGCGGGCGACCGGGGCTCGCCGCGGCCGCGTTCACGGTCGCGGCGTGGATGAAGGTCTGGCCGGGCGTGCTCTACCTCGCGCTGCTCATCGCCCGGCGCGAGCGCCTGCGGGTGCTCGCTGCCGGTGCGATCGTCTCCGCCGCGGTGCTCGGCCTCGCGGCGCTGCTCGGCTCCGGGCACGCGCTCTCGTTCCTCACGCAGCAGGAGGACCGGGGGCTGCAGATCGAGGCGGTGGCGGCGACGCCGTACATGTGGCTCTCGACGGGTGACGATGCCCACGTCTACTTCGACCGCGACATCTGGACCTACCAGGTCGACAGCGACGGCGTCGGGATGGTCGCGGCGCTCGCGACGCCGCTGCTCGTGGGCGCCGTCGTCGTGCTGTGCGCGCTCGGGGCGCTCGCGGTGCGCCGCTCGCACGGGCGCGAGGCGAACGTCTGGCTCGCCGTCGCGCTCGTCGCGGCGATGATCGTCACGAACAAGGTGGGGTCCCCGCAGTTCGTGCTCTGGCTGACCGTCCCGGCGCTGCTGCTCGCGGAGCTCGGCGCCCGCCGGCACTGGGTCGGCGTCGGCGCGATCGTGGCCGTCTCGCTCGCGACGCAGCTGCAGTTCCCCTGGACCTACGGCTGGCTCGTGGTCGGCGACCCCGGGGCGGTGCTGCTGCTCACGGTGCGCAACCTCCTGCACGTCGCGATCCTGGTCGGATCGGTGTGGATGCTGCTGCGAGCCGGCCGGCGGGGCCCCTTCGCGGTGTCAGGCGAGGAGCGGCGCGAGCAGGTCGCCAACGCGGCCGGTCTCGATGAGGAAGCCGTCATGGCCGAAGCCGCTCTCGAGCACGACCGGCTCGGCGCCCGAGACGCTGGTCGGCAGTCCCGCGGCGAGCCGCTGCTGGTCGGCGACGGGGAAGAGCCGGTCGCTCGAGATGCCGACGACGAGCGTCGGTGAGGTGACGCGCTCGAGCGCCGCCTCCACGCCGCCGCGCCCGCGACCGACGTCGTGGGTCGACATCGCGTCGACGAGCCGCACGTAGGAGCCCGCGTCGAACCTGCGGGTGAAGCGGTTGCCGTGGACGTCGAGGTACGACTCGACCTGGAACCTGCCGCCCGCGAGCGGGTCGACGCTCGACTGCCACTCGCGCCGGAAGCGCTCGTTGAGCTCGTGCGGCGAGCGGTAGCCGAGCATCGCCATCCGACGGGCGAGCGCGAGCCCGCGCGCGGGGCCGGCGTGGCCGGGGAGGTCGTAGAAGTCGCCGCCGAGCCAGCCGGGGTCGGTCGTGATGGCCTCGATCTGCAGCGAGTTCGCGGCGATCTGGTCGGCGCTCGTGGCGGCGTTGGAGGCGAGCAGCGCGGCGGCGCCGACGCGCTCGGGATGCGTGATGGCCCACTCGAGGGCGTGCATGCCGCCCATCGAGCCGCCGATCACGGCGTGCCAGCGCTGGATGCGGAGCCGGTCGGCGAGCCGGCGCTGCGCCTCCACCTGGTCGCGCACGGTCACGCGGGGGAAGCGCGAGCCCCACTCGACGCCGTCGGTCGCGAGCGATGCGGGTCCGGTCGACCCCTGGCAGCCGCCGAGCATGTTGGGCGCCACGACGAAGAAGCGGTCGGTGTCGATCGGCAGGCCCGGCCCGACGACGTCGCCCCACCAGCCGGCGGTCGCGTGCCCCGGGCCGGCCTCGCCGCGCACGTGGCTGTCGCCGGTGAGCGCGTGGGCGACGAGCACGGCGTTGTCGCGCGCGTCGTTCAGCTGCCCCCACGTCTCGAACGCGAGCACGGCGTCCGCGATCGTGCCGCCCGCCTCGACGTCGATGTCGCCGATGCGGGCGAAGCTGCGCTCACCCGGATCGTCGCCGGGGCGCCAGGCACCCGTGACGGGCACCGGCCGGGAGTGGCCGGCGCCGCCAGGGTCGCCGAACGGCAGCGCGTCGACGAGCCGTGCGGCGGGCACCCTGGAGGCGGGCTGGACGTCGTCGCTCAGCTGCCAATCCATGGATGCCCGCCGGCTCAGATCGCGGCGGCCTCGAGCGCGGCGGCCTTCGCGGCCGCCGCCTCGAGCCCGGTGCTGAGGTCGGCGATGAGGTCGTCGACGTGCTCGATGCCGACGGAGAGCCGCACGAGGCCGGGCGTGACGCCTGCGGTCAGCTGCTGCTCCGGGGTGAGCTGCGCGTGGGTCGTGGACGCCGGGTGGATGACAAGCGAGCGCACGTCGCCGATGTTGGCGAGGTGGCTGAAGAGCTCGAGCGACTCGACGAGCGCCTTGCCGGCCTCGACGCCGCCGACGAGCTCGAACGAGAGCACCGCGCCGGTGCCGCGCGGGGCGATCTCGCGGGCGCGCTCGTGCCACGGGCTCGAGGGCAGGCCGGCGTAGTGCACGCCGGCGACCTGCGGGTGCGCCTCGAGGAAGCGGGCGACGGCGGTGGCGTTCGCGACGTGGCGGTCGAGGCGCAGCGAGAGCGTCTCGATGCCCTGCAGCAGCTGCCACGCGGTGTCCGGGGAGGAGGATGCGCCGACGTCGCGGAGCAGCGTCACGCGCGCCTTGATGATGTAGGCGATCTGGTCGCCGAGCGCCTCGGTGAAGGTGACCCCGTGGTACGACTCGTCGGGCTCGGTGAGCCCCGGGAACCTGTCGGACTGCGACCACGCGAAGCGGCCGCCGTCGACGATCGCGCCGGCGACGACCGAGCCGTGGCCGCCCAGGAACTTCGTCGCCGAGTGGACGACGATGTCGGCGCCGTGCTCGAGCGGGCGGATCAGGTACGGGGTCGCGATCGTGTTGTCGACGACGAGCGGGAGGCCGGCCTCGTGGGCGACGCCGGAGACGCCTGCGATGTCGAGCAGGTTGATGCGCGGGTTGCCGATCGTCTCGGCGAAGAGCAGCTTCGTGTTGGGGCGGATCGCCCGGCGCCACTCGTCGAGGTCGTCCTGGTCCTCGACGAAGGTCACGTCGACGCCCAGGCGCTTCAGGGTGAAGTTGAAGAGGTTGTACGTGCCGCCGTAGATCGACGACGACGACACGATGTGGTCGCCGGCGCTCGCGATGTTGAGGATCGCGTACGAGGTCGCAGCCTGGCCGGACGAGAGCAGGAGCGCCGCCGCGCCGCCCTCGAGGGCCGCGAGGCGCTGCTCGACGACGTCGTTGGTCGGGTTCATGATGCGCGAGTAGATGTTGCCGAACTCCGCGAGCCCGAAGAGGCGGGCGGCGTGGTCGGCGTTGTCGAACACATAGGAGGTCGTGCGGTAGACGGGCGTGATGCGCGCCTTCGTCGTTGGGTCGGGCTGCGCGCCCGCGTGGACCTGCAGGGTCTCGAACTTCCAGTCGCTCATGGTGCGCCTCCTCGGCTGTCGGCTGATCGACGTGCTCGTCCCAGGGTGGAGCGGAGGCGCGGCGGGGGCCACCCCGGGCCGACGCACGGCGTAACACGGCGCGATTGGCGCTCGCAGCGCATCGGGTGCTTGCATGGCGGCATGAGCGAGAAGCGGATCATCGTCACAGGTGCGTCGAGCGGCATCGGGGAGGCGGTCGCGCGGCATGCCGTCGCCCGCGGCTGGCAGGTGCTGGCGGTCGCCCGCCGCGCGGAGCGGCTCGAGGCGCTCGCGGCCGACATCGGATGCGAGGTGCTCGCCGCCGACCTCACGGATGAGGGCGACATCGCCCGGCTCGCCGAGGCCGCCGCGGCGTTCCGCCCGACGAGCCTCGTGCAGGTCGCGGGTGGCGCGAAGGGCGCCGCGCATCTCGCCGAGACGACGATCGAGGACTGGCGCTGGATGTTCGAGTCGAACGTGATCGCGGCGAAGCGCGTCATCGACGCGGTGCTGCCGCTGCTGCGGGCGTCGACGCGCCCCTCGGAGGGCGCGCCCGGCGGCTACGCCGAGATCATGGTCGTGACCTCGATCGCCGCGACCGTCGCGTACGCGGGCGGCTCGGGCTACAACGCCGCGAAGTCGGCCGAGAAGCAGCTCGTCGACGTGCTGCGGCTCGAGCTCCACGGGGAGCCGATCCGGGTGATGGAGGTCGCGCCCGGGATGGTGTGGACCGAGGAGTTCTCGCTCGTGCGCTTCGAGGGCGACCGGGCGAAGGCCGATGCGGTCTACAAGGACGTGCAGGACCCGCTCTCGGCCGACGACGTCGCGCAGGTGATGACGGACATCCTCGCGCTGCCGGGCCACGTCTCGATCGACGAGACGATCATCAAGCCGGTCGCGCAGACGCACCCGTGGATGGTGCACCGCGGGCCGCTCGTCGCGAAGGGCTAGCAGCGACCGGCGCGAGCCGCGGCACAGCGACGAGGCCGCCGGCTCGCGCACGGCGTGGCGGCGCGAATCCGTCCCCCACGGCGTCGCTCGCCGACGTACGCTTCCCGCATGGTGGAGTCGCTCGTCTTCGGCATCGTCGCCTCGAGCGCGCTCGTCATCGGCGCGCTCATCGGGGTCCGCTTCGACCTGCCGAAGCGGCTGCTCGCGATCCTGCTGTCGTTCGCGGCCGGTGCGCTCATCACAGCGCTCGCGTTCGAGCTCTTCGAGGACTCCTACGAGATGGGCGGCATCTGGCGCGCCGCGGTCGGGCTCTTCGTGGGTGCCGCGGTCTTCACCGGCCTGAGCGCGCTGCTCGACCGAGCTGCGCAGCCGGGGAAGGGCAGGCCTGCGGACGAGCACCGCGGCAGCGCGAAGCTCGACACGGATGCGGCGGCCTCCGACCGGAGCGCGACGAAGGCCACGACGCGCGGAGCGGCCGGGCTCGCGCTCCTGGCGGCCGTGACCCTCGACGGCGTGCCCGAGAACGTCGCGCTCGGCGTCTCGCTGGGAGGGGGCTCTGGAGGCCTCGCGCTGCTCGCGGCGATCTTCGTGTCGAACCTGCCGGAGGCGCTCGTCGGCGCGTCGTCGATGCGCACGCAGGGCGTGCCGCGCGGCAGGATCCTCGCGCTCTGGACGGCGTGCGCGGTGCTGCTCGTCGGCGCGGTGGTCGTCGGTGCGGGGCCGCTCGCATCGGTCGAGCCCGAGGCGATCTCGCTGCCGCTCGCGTTCGCGGCAGGCGCCGTCATCGCCTCGCTCGCCGACACGCTGATGCCCGAGGCGTACGAGCACGGTGGACCGGCCGTCGCGATGAGCACGGCCGCGGGCTTCGTGCTGTCGTTCGTGCTGTCGCTCGCCTGATCGGCGCGCTGAGGGCGGGACGGCTCGACGAGCAGCACCGGCACCGTAGACTTGGAGCATGCCCACCCCCCACCCCTTCACGCTGTCCGTGCGCGACATCGTGCAGAAGCCGGGTCGGATGCGCGAGGTCGAGGAGACCGCCCCCTTCGGCGAGAAGGTCGGCGAGGGTCTCGCGACCGTGCTGCCCGACCAGCCCGTCGAGCTCGACGCGCGCCTCGAGAGCGTGCACGAGGGCATCCTCGTCACCGGTGAGGCCTTCGTCACCGCGCTCGCCACGTGCTCGCGCTGCCTCGTCGAGTTCGACCTCGAGGTCGAAGTCGACTTCCTCGAGCTGTTCGCGTATGCTGGTGCGTCGGAAACCGACTACCTCGTGGTCGACGAAACTGTCGACCTGCTTCCGGTGGTCCGGGACGCGGTCGTGCTGGCGCTGCCGTTCCAACCGGTCGATCGACCGGACTGCTCCGGGCTCGACCCGGAGACAGGGGAACGGCTCGAGCCTGGCACGGAGTACGTGCCGACGGAGACCATCGATCCGCGATGGGCAGCGCTCCAGGGTTTCACCGAAGACATGACCGACGACACGTCGGAAGATGGCGCCCAGGCGTCGAAGAAGGAGTGAGCAATGGCTGTTCCCAAGAGGAAGATGTCGCGGTCCAACACCCGTGCGCGCCGTTCGCAGTGGAAGGCCGTCGTGCCCAAGCTCGTGAAGACGATCGAGGGCGGCAAGACCGTCTACAGCCTCCCGCACCGCGCGAAGGTCGTCGAGGACTCGGCCGGCACCCCGCTGTACCTTGAGTACAAGGGCCGCAAGGTCGCTGACGTCTGATCTCCGTCCTGTGACGGAGCACCGACTGCTCGAGCAGCTCGGGGTCGACATCGACCCCGGGCTGCTGTCGTTGGCGCTCACGCACCGGTCGTGGGCGTACGAGCACGGCGGCGCACCCCACAACGAGCGCCTCGAGTTCCTCGGCGACTCGATCCTCGGTCAGGCGATCACGATCGAGCTCTACCGACGGTTCCCGGATGCGCCGGAGGGCGAGCTCGCGAAGCGCCGCGCCGGCGTCGTCTCGTCCGTCGCGCTCGCCGAGGTGGCCCGCACGATCGGGCTCGGCGAGCACATCCGGCTCGGCAAGGGCGAGGCGGCGTCCGGCGGCGCCGACAAGGCGTCGATCCTCGCCGACACGGTCGAGGCGATCTTCGGTGCCGCGTTCCTCAGCGCCGGGCACACCGCATCCGCCGCCCTCGTCCTGCGGCTCGTGGGCCCGCTGCTCGACGACCCGGGCCGCACCGGCGCCGCGCTCGACCCGAAGACCGCGCTGCAGGAGGTCGCCGCGGCGCAGGGCATCGGGGCGCCCGTCTACGAGGTCGAGGCCACCGGGCCCGACCACGCGCGCACCTTCACCGCGACCGTGCGCATCGACGACGAGGCCGTCGCGACCGGCTCGGGCACGAGCAAGAAGGTCGCCGAGATGGCCGCCGCGCTCGCCGCGCACGGACGGCTCACCGCGCCGGACGCCGCGCAGGCCTGACGTGCCGGAGCTGCCCGAGGTCGAGGTCGTCCGCGCCGGGCTCGCGCCGGCCGTCACCGGCGCTCGCGTCGAGGGCGTCGAGGTGCTCGACGCGCGCTCCGTCCGTCGGCACGCCGGCGGCCCGGCGGACTTCGAGGCCGCGCTCACCGGCCGCACGCTCGGTGTGCCGGCCCGGCGCGGCAAGTTCCTCTGGGTGCCGCTCGGGCCGACGCGGGATGCGCCGGGCCCGGATGCGCCCGATGCGCGGGCGCTGCTGGCGCACCTCGGGATGTCAGGTCAGATGCTCGTGCGCGAGCCCGGCGCTCCCGCCGACCGGCACACGCGCATCCGGCTGCTGCTCGACCAGCCCGGCCACGGCCCTGTCGAGGTGCGCTTCGCCGACCAGCGCCTGTTCGGTGGCCTCGCGGTGCGCCCGACGGTGGAGGGCGTGCCCGACCAGGCCGCGCACATCGCGCTCGATCCGATCGACCCCGCGTTCGACGCATCCGCCGTCGCCCGACGCCTGCGGATGCGCCGCCAGGGCGTGAAGGCGGCGCTGCTCGACCAGACGCTCGTCTCGGGCATCGGCAACATCTACGCCGACGAGGCGCTGTGGCGCAGCCGGCTGCACTATGCGACGCCGGGGGAGCGGCTCACGCAGGCACGGGCGCTCGCGCTGCTCGCCGACGTGCGCGACGTGCTCGACCTCGCGCTCGCCGAGGGCGGCACCTCGTTCGACGCGCAGTACGTCAACGTGAACGGGCAGGCCGGCTACTTCGCGCACAGCCTGAACGCCTATGGCCGCGGCGGGCTGCCGTGCCCGCGCTGCGGTGCCGCGATGGTGCGCGAGGCATGGGCGAATCGCGGCTCGACGCGGTGCCCGCGGTGCCAGCGGCGGCCGCGGGGCATCGCCGTCTGATGGGGCCGCACGTCGCCGCGCCGTAGGCTGGAGGGATGGCGTTCGACGGATTCGGTGACGATGCGTTCGCGTTCTACCGCGAGCTCGAGGCGAACAACGAGAAGCCGTGGTGGCTCGCCAACAAGCACCGCTACGACGAGGCCGTGCGCGCGCCGTTCGAGGCGCTCGCCGAGGAGCTCGAGCCGATCGCCAGCACCGTGAAGATCTACCGGCCCTACCGCGACGTGCGGTTCGCGAACGACAAGACGCCGTACAAGACGCGCCAGGGGCTCTTCGCCCAGCGCGCGCCCGGTGTCGGCTGGTTCGTCAACCTCGACGCGACGGGCGTCTCGCTCGGCGGCGGCTTCTTCGGCGACGCCTCGCTCACGAAGGCCTACCGCGCGGCGGTCGAGGCGGCGGCGCCCGGTACCGAGCTCGCGGGCATCGTCGGCGAGCTCGAGCACGCGGGCTACGAGCCCGGTGGCGAAGCGGTCAAGACGGCGCCGCGCGGTGTCGACCCGCAGCATCCGCGGATCGCGCTGCTGCGCTACAAGTGGCTCACCGCCAGGCGGCACGTCGAGCCTGCGGATGCGGGCACCTCGCTGCTCGACGCCGTCTTCGACACCGTGGAGGACCTCCAGCCGCTCGTGCAGTGGGCGGCGAAGCACGTGGCGCCGAAGCGCTGACCGCCCGCACCCATCCGTCATCGCAGGCTCAGGGCCGAGCGGACGGGATGGCGGCGCCGGATCGCCGGTGAGGCGGGCGGGGCCAGGCGAGACCGGCGGGAGGGCGCGCCGTCCGTGTTGAGCGTTCGTGTCCGAGTGGAGGGCAACTCGGACGCAAAGGCTCAACCGGCGGGGCTGAAGCGCTTCTGCCAGCCGCCCTCGGCGCCGACCGGCGTGAAGCCGAGCGCCTCGTTCACCGCGAGCATCGGACGGTTCTCCTCGGCGTTCCAGGTGATCACCCTGGTGCGGTCGGGGTGCAGGCGGCCGAGCTGCAGCAGGTTCTCGGCCTTTACGAGCATGCCGAGCCGGTGGCCGCGATGGTCGGCGTGCACGAGGGTGTCCTCCTGCGTCGCCGGGCGCCCCTCGGCCGGGACGAGCAGCACCGTGAACGCGACGACGTCGCCGCTCTCGCGATGCACGGCGGCCGCCTGCAGGACGGACTGCCCGGCCTCCTCGAGCTCGCGCTCGAGGCGGTCGAGCCGAGCCGCGTCCCACCGCTCGTCGTCGACGTCGAGGCCCGCGCTCGGCGCGTCGGTCGCCATGCGCGCGTGCAGGGCCGCCATGCCGTCGCGCAGCTCGGGCTGCGTGCGACCCGACCACGAGCGCGCCTCGTACGCGTCGCCCGCGTGCGCGAGCGCCTCCGCCCGGTGCTGGTCGAGGGTCGAGCGCGCCGCCTCGACGTCGAGCTGCGAGATGCGATCCACCTGCTCGAGCGAGTAGCCGAGCGCGACCGCGAGCCGAGCGGCCGCGTCGGCCGCGATCGACCCGTGCCCGCTCGCCGGCGCGAGCGCGGCATCGCCCTCGCTCGGCGCGCGGTGGTCGGCCCACGCCTGCAGCGTCGTCGCACCCAGCTCGACGGCGATGCGCTCCGCGTGCTCGGCGATGGCGCGACCCAGCCCGTGCCCGCGCTCCTCGGGCACGACCCACGCCGAGACGTACGCGACCGAGGCGCCCTCCTCGGCGCCCAGGGCCGCGACGGAGCGGCCGACGTCGCGGCCGTCCTCGACGACGAGGAAGCGCCGCACGATCTCGTCCTCCGGGTGCCGCATGCTCGCGAGGATCTCGTCGACCGTCGTGTCGCGCGAGTCGTCGCCCCAGAAGTCCTGCGTGACCCGGTTGGCCGTCGCCACGTAGCGCGCGATGCGCGACAGCGCGGGCTCGTCGAAGTCGTCGCCAGGAGCCTCGAGCTCCAGGTGCTCCAGCGCGCCGGTCATGCCGCCCCGTCCCTCCTCCGCCGCACGTCCTCGCTGTCCCAGGCCGAGGGCACCGGCACGCCGACGGTGTCGATCGTCATGGCTGCGCCTTCCACTGCCACTGCGCCTCGTAGGCGACCGGCGCGAACCCGGATGCCTCGTTGACCCGGAGCATCGGCCGGTTCTCCTCGGCGTTCCAGGTCACGACCCGCACGAGCTCGGGGCGCACCTCGCGGAGCCGCGCGAGGTTGTCGAGCTTCATCAGCATGCCGAGGCCGTGGCCGCGGTGCGGCTTCGTCACGAGGGTGTCGTGCTGGCGCGCGGTCGGACCGGACGCGGGCAGGATCAGCGTCGAGAAGCCGGCCAGCTCACCCGTCGCCCGTTCCCGCGCGGCGACCGTGAGCAGCGAGCGGCCGCCCGCCTGGATGGTGCGCTCGAACTCGGCGAGCCGCGCCTCGTCCCACACCTCCGGCTCCCACGCGAGGTTGCCGATCGGCGCATCCGTCGACATCCGCTCGTGGAGCGAGCGCATCGCGGGCCGGTGCTCGGCGGGCGTGCCGCCCGCCCAGCGCACCAGCTCGTACCCGCTGGCACCGGCAGCGGCGGCCGCGAGCCGGGCGTCGAGGTCGGGCAGGTCGGCGAGGTGGGCGACGCTCACGCGGTAGACCTGCTCGAGCGCGTACCCGCGGCGGACGAGCGGCGCGACCTCCGGATGCTGCGGGTCGGCGCCGCCGAACCCGCTCGCGGCCGCCACGGCGCCCGTCGCAGCCCCGACGGTCGACATGATGACCGTGGAGCGCCCGGCAGCCGCGGCCAGCTCGTGGGCGCGCTCGGTGAGCGCCTCGGCGAGCTCGTGCTGCTGGGCCGGATCCAGGTCGCTCGAGAGCTCCGGCTGCGCCTCCACGACGTCGGTCGAGTCGAGCAGGTTCGAGTAGAGGGTGATGATGCCCACGAGCCGGTCGCCGTCCCACGCGTGCAGGCGGTCGATCCGGTAGTCCGCGTTCGGCTGCAGCGATGCGAGCAGCTCGACCGGGGTGTTCACGTAGAGGTTGTCGCCGTAGCGCTCGGCGTTGCTGCGCTCGTGGAAGGCGTAGGCGGCACGGAACTCGTCGCCGGCGACGCCGGGCTCGCCCGGGCTCTCCGGGAGCGTCATGGGTCGGATGTCGATGCGCATGGGACTCTGCCGCTCGCCCCGGCACCGTGCCGGCGGGCAGCCCTGCAGACTAGCGCCGCGTCCGCTCCGCGCACAACGGGCGCGGAGCCGTGCTGCTCGAGGGCGTCGAGCAGGAACGCCGACTACAGTCTTGGCCGTCACGATCGGGAGGTCGCATGGAGGTCTGGCCCGGGACGCCGTATCCCCTGGGGGCGACCTATGACGGCACGGGGACGAACTTCGCGCTGTTCTCCGAGCTCGCCACGCGGGTGGAGCTGTGCTTGTTCGACGACGCGGGAGTCGAGACCCGCGTCGACCTCGCCGAGGTCGACGGCTTCATCTGGCACGGGTTCCTCCCGGACGTTAGTCCGGGGCAGCGCTACGGCTACCGGGTGCACGGGCCGTACGACCCCGCGAGGGGCTGGCGGTGCAACCCGGCCAAGCTCCTGCTGGACCCCTACGCGAAAGCGGTCGAGGGTCCGGTCGACTGGGACGAGTCGCTGTTCGGCTACCCCTTCGGCCGGCCGTGGGAGCGCAACGGCACCGATTCCGCGGCCCACCAGACCCGGTGCGTGGTCGTCAACCCGTACTTCGACTGGCGTGGCGACCGCCACCTCGACATCCCCTACCACGAGTCGGTCATCTACGAGGCTCACGTCCGGGGCTTGACGCTCACCCATCCCGAGCTGCCGCCGCAGCTGCGCGGCACCTACGCGGGCCTCGCCCACCCGGCCGTGGTGGAGCACCTGCAGCGGCTGGGCGTCACCGCGGTCGAGCTCATGCCGGTGCACGAGTTCATCGACGACCACCACCTGGTCCAGCGCGGACTGTCGAACTACTGGGGCTACAACACCATCGGGTACTTCGCCCCGCATCACCGCTATGCGGCACGCGGCACCCGAGGGCAGCAGGTCACCGAGTTCAAGGCGATGGTCCGGACGCTGCACGAGGCGGGCATCGAGGTCATCCTCGACGTCGTCTACAACCACACCGCCGAGGGCAACCATCTCGGGCCGACCCTGTCCTTCCGCGGCATCGACAACCCGGCCTACTACCGCCTCGCGCAGGACCCGGCGCACTACACCGACTACACCGGCACGGGCAACACGCTGAACGTCCGCCATCCGCACGCGCTGCAGCTCATCATGGACTCCCTCCGGTACTGGGCGGTCGAGATGCACGTCGACGGGTTCCGCTTCGACCTGGCGGCCGCCCTGGCGCGCGAGTTCCACGATGTCGACCGGCTCGCCGCCTTCTTCGACCTCGTCCAGCAGGACCCCGTGGTGTCGCAGCGCAAGCTCATCGCCGAGCCCTGGGACATCGGTGCCGGCGGATACCAGATCGGCAACTTCCCTCCGCTGTGGACGGAGTGGAACGGCCGCTACCGCGACACCGTGCGCGACTTCTGGCGTGGCACCCCCGGCACGATCGGGGAGTTCGCCTCCCGGCTCACCGGCTCGAGCGACCTCTACGCGTCGAGCGGTCGGCGCCCCTACGCCTCGATCAACTTCGTCGCCGCCCACGACGGGTTCACGCTGCACGACCTCGTCTCGTACGACGCGAAGCACAACGAGGCGAACGGCGAGGGCAACACCGACGGCACCGACGACAACCGCTCGTGGAACTGCGGCGCCGAGGGCGCCACCGACGACCCGGCCATCGAGGCGCTCCGGGAACGACAGAAGCGCAACCTCGTCGCGACGCTGTTCCTCTCCCAGGGCGTGCCGATGCTGCTGGCCGGGGACGAGCTCGGCCGCACCCAGCTGGGCAACAACAACGCCTACTGCCAGGACAACGCGATCTCGTGGGTCGACTGGGAGCGCGCCGCGGGGTTCACCGAGCTCGCGGAGTTCACCGCTCGTCTCGCGAGATTACGGCGCGAGCACCCGGTCTTCCGCCGACGCCGGTTCTTCGAAGGCCGCCCCGTGCGCGGCACCAACCTCGAGGACATCGCGTGGCTCACGCCCGACGGCGAGCCGATGACCGACCGCGAGTGGACGGCAGGGCACGCCCACGCCCTGACCGTCTTCCTCAACGGCGAGGGCATCCCGGAGCGCGACCGGCGGGGTCGGCCCGTGCGCGACGACTCCTTCCTGCTGATGGCGAACCCGAGCGCCGACCGGCGTCCGTTCACCGTGCCCGGTCCGGCCTACGGCACGTCCTGGACGGATTGCCTCGACTCATCCGATCCCACAGCCGGGATCCTCGCCGCGGGCGGCATGGCCGCCGCGGCGCCTCGCTGTCGGCCCGGTGACGTCCTCATGCTGGAAGCGCACTGCCTGCGGCTGCTCATCCGCGCCCGCTGAGCCGCGCAGCGGAGCCGATCGTCGAGGTCGCCGCGGGAACGGCCGCCCGCTCCAGGAGCCGTGCGACCAGCGCGCCGCGGGGCCCGGGGGCCCTCGCCGGGCTACGGTGTTGCGAGCACGAACCGGGAGCCGCATGCACCTCAAGACCCTCACCGTCAAGGGCTTCAAGTCGTTCGCGCGACCGACGACCTTCCAGTTCGAGCCGGGCGTCACGTGCGTCGTCGGCCCGAACGGGTCGGGCAAGTCGAACGTCGTCGACGCGCTGGCGTGGGTGATGGGGGAGCAGGGCGCGAAGACGCTCCGCGGCGGCAAGATGGAGGACGTCATCTTCGCGGGCACCGCGACGACCGGACCGCTGGGCCGCGCGCACGTCGAGCTGACGATCGACAACGCCGACGGCGCGCTGCCCATCGAGTACGCCGAGGTGCAGATCTCTCGCACGCTCTTCCGCAACGGCGGCTCCGAGTACGCGATCAACGGGGAGTCGTGCCGGCTGCTCGACGTGCAGGAGCTGCTGAGCGATTCCGGGCTCGGTCGCGAGATGCACGTGATCGTCGGGCAGGGACAGCTCGACAACGTGCTGCAGGCGACGCCGGCGGACCGCCGCGGCTACATCGAGGAGGCCGCCGGCATCCTCAAGCACCGCCGTCGCAAGGAGAAGACGCTCCGCAAGCTCGACGCCATGCAGGCGAACCTGACGCGCCTGCAGGACCTGGCGGGCGAGATCCGCCGCCAGCTCAAGCCGCTCGGCCAGCAGGCGGAGATCGCGAAGGAGGCCGCGACGATCCAGGCGACCGTGCGCGACGCGCGCGCGCGGCTCATGGCGGACGAGGTGATCGGGCTGCGCAAGCAGCTCGAGGCGGCCGCGCGCTCGGAGTCGGAGCGCAAGTCCGAGCGCATCGTGCTGCAGGAGCAGCTCGAGCAGGCGAAGCTGCGCGCCGGCCGCATCGAGGACTCGATGGTCGGCGACGATGTGGACCGCGCCCGCACGGTCGCGCACGCGCTCGAGCGCGAGCTCTCGCGCCTCCAGTCTCTGCACGCGCTCGCCGGGCAGCGGCTCGCGCTGCTCGAGGAGGCGCCCGAGGTCGGTGACGCCGCGCCGCTCATCACGCCCGACATGGTGCAGGCCGCGCGAGACGAGGCCGCCGCGCTGGGCGCTCGCGTCGCGGATGCCGAGGGCCGCCTGGGCAAGGCAGCCTCGGCGACCGCGCTCGCCCGCGCCGGGCTCGACTCGCTCGACGAGGAGATCGCCGCGCAGGCAGCGCTCGTCTCGCGGCACGACCTCGAGGCCGCCGCCCATCGCTCGAAGGTCGAGGTGGCGCAGTCGACGCTCGCCGCCCGCGAGGCGGAGGTGGCCCGCCGCGAGAGCGCGCTCGCGAACGCCGAGCAGCGGCTCGCCGAGGCGCAGGCCGGCGCCGCCGACCTGGGCGACGAGCGGACCGACGGCGACGCCGAGTCGCTCGCGCAGCGCTACCGCGATGCCGACGACCGGCAGGCGGCGCTCTCCGCCGACCTCGACGAGCGGCGCGAGGCGCTGCACGCGGTCGAGCGGGAGCGCGACGCGCTCGCTGCACGGACGTCCGCCCTCACCGCGGCGCTCGCGACGGCCAACGCATCCGCCGGGCTCGTCGACGCCGGCCTGCCGGGCCTCGGCGGCCTCGTCGCCGAGCGCGTGAAGGTCAGGAAGGGCTTCGAGGCCGCGGTCGCCGCCGCCCTCGGCACGCTCGGCGAGGCCGTGCTCGCCGACTCGCGAGAAGCGGCGGCCGCCGCGATCGAGCACGCGCACGAGGCGGGGCTCGGCCGCATCGAGGCCGTCGTCGCCGACGCCGCGCCCATGCGGCCGGACGTGCGGGTGGTCGAGGGCGCCGTGCACGCGCCGTCGGTGGTGGATGCGCCGGCCGGCGTGCTCGGCGTGCTCGCCTTCACCTTCGTCGTGGACTCGCTCGAGGCCGCGCAGCAGGCGGGGCCTGCGATCGCGGCGCTCGAGCTCGGAGCGCCCGTGACGATCGTCACGAGGCGCGGCGACTACGTCAGCGAGTACCTCATGCGGGGCGGCAGCGACGACGCCCAGTCGCGGCTCGAGCTGCTGGCCGAGCGGGACGCGGCGACCGAGCGGCTCGATGAGCTCTCGACCGCGATCGAGCGCGAGGCGGGCGCGCTCGAGGACGCACGGCAGGCGCACCAGCAGGCGAAGCGGGGCGCTCAGGAGGCGCTCGAGGAGCTGCGCGCGCACGACGCGGCGTCGGCGGCGCGCGGCGAGCAGCGCAGCCGCGCCCGGGCGCGGCTCGAGTCGGCGACCGGCGAGCACCAGCGGGCCGAGGCGGCGCTCGCGGAGGCGCGGCAGGGCATCCGCGAGGCGGCCGAGGGCGTCGAGGCGGCCCAGCTCGCGCTCGAGCGCTTCCAGGCGAAGCCGCGGCCGATGCTCGACGCCTCGGCGCGCGACGGCATGCTCGAGGAGCTCGAGGCGGCGCGCACCGCGGAGACGGACCTCCGCATCGAGCTCGAGACCGCGCGCGAGCGGGTGCGCGCCGAGCTCGCGCGCGCCGATTCGCTCGCTCGCGACGTCGAGGCGCAGCGCGCCCGCGCCGAGGAGGCCGCGCGTCGTGCTGTGCTGCGCGAGCGGCAGCGCGAGCAGGCCGCTCGCGTGCTCGCGGCGATCCCGCCCGTGCTCGGGGTCGCCGAGCGCTCCGTGGCCGACGCCCGCGGCGTGCTCGCCGAGCGGGAGGCGGCGCGCCGGGACCGCAACGAGGAGCTCGGCCGGCTGCGCCGCGACGAGGCGGGGCTGCGCGAGCGCCTCCAGGTGATCACCGAGCACGTGCACGTAGCCGAGATGGAGGCGTACGAGCAGCGGCTGCATCTGTCGAACCTGCTCGAGCGCGCGGGCAGCGAGCTGGGCCTGACGGAGGCGGTGCTCGTCGCCGAGCACGCGCCCGAGGAGGGCTGGGACCGCAAGGCCGAGCAGGCGCGGCTGCAGGACGCGGAGCGCAAGCTCGCTCGCCTCGGCCGCGTCAATCCGCTCGCGCTCGAGGAGTTCGCCGCGCTCGAGCAGCGCCACACGTTCCTCACCGAGCAGCTCGCCGACCTCGCGAGCACCCGCCGCGACCTCGAGCAGATCATCGCCGACCTCGACGTGACGATGGAGACGATCTTCGCCGCCGCGTTCGAGGACACCAGGGCAGCCTTCATCGAGGTGTTCCCGATCCTGTTCCCGGGGGGCTCGGGTGCGCTGACCCTCACCGACCCGGACAACATGCTCGAGACGGGCATCGAGGTGACGGTGCGGCCGGCCGGCAAGAAGATCGACCGCATCTCGCTGCTCTCCGGCGGCGAGCGGTCGCTCGCGGCCGTCGCGCTGATGGTCGCGATCTTCAAGGCGCGGCCGAGCCCGTTCTACATCATGGACGAGGTCGAGGCGGCGCTCGACGACGCGAACCTCGGCCGGCTCCTCGCGGTCTTCGAGCAGCTGCGCGAGGCGAGCCAGCTCATCGTCATCACGCACCAGAAGCGCACGATGGAGATCGCGGATGCCCTTTACGGCGTCTCGATGCGCCAGGACGGCGTCTCGGCGGTCGTCGGCCAGCGCACGGTGCGCGAGCGCGTCGAGGCGTAGCGCTCGCGGAGTGCCATGAGTCCTGCACAGGGCGAGGTGAATCCAGGCACGCTGTCACCAGCAGAGGTGGTCCTCAATGAGATTCGTGCCGACGACCTCTGCCCGTGACGTCGTTCACCGCAGAGCCGACATGACGAAGACGGCCCCTTCGCCGTAGATGTCGTCGATCGCGGCCTGCACGGAGCCGTCGTCGTACGTGACGTGGAGCACGACCGTGCCCGGCCCGTCCCAGTTGCCCAGCATGTTCGGCCCCCGGATCGTCGAGAGATCCTCCTGCACGGCGGCGATCATCGCCTCGTCGAGCTCGCCCGGCGGCGGCGTCTCTGGTTGCGCAAGGTCGATCACGGCGAGGCTCATCGGCTCGCCCGTCTGCGTGAACGTCTGCGCCGTCGCGTCGTAGGTGACCTCGACAGCGAAGTCCTGCTCCCAGCGGACACCGTCTGCCTCCTTGGGATCGGCAGCCGCCCAGTCCCAACCGAGGAGCTCCAGGCCAGCACACTGCGGGGGCCGCGACTCCTGAACGAAGCCGACGCAGAGCACCGGCCGGCCCTCCTGCTCGAGCACCGTGCCGATCGCCAGCACCGGCTCTGTGGCGCTCGGCGTCGGCAGATCGGCGAGTCGAGCCTGCGCGTCGGGGCCGGTGCCGACGGGCGCGGCTAGGGCGTTCGGGGCGTCCGATGCGCCGGGCGGCTCCGAGGTGTCGGGGCCCGAGCCCGGTGTCGCGCAGCCGGTGAGCGCGATGACGAGCGCGGCTGCCGCGATGCCGCCTGAGCGCAGACTGCTCATAGTCTCAGCGCAGCGCAGGCACCACGAAGACGACCCCGTCGCCGTAGATGTCGTCGATCGCGGCCTGCACGGAGCCGTCGTCGTACGTGACGTTCAGCACGACGGTGCCGCGCTCGCCCCAGCTGCCGAGCATGTTCGGTCCCTCGATGGTGGCGAGGTCCTCCTGGACGGCGGCGATGGTGGCCTCGTCCAGGGCGCCCTCCGGCGTCTCGATCGCGGGCAGCTGGATGGCGGCGGCGCTCATCGGCTCGCCTGTCCGCGTGAAGGTCTGCGCCTCCGCATCGTAGGTGCCCTCGATCGCGACGCCCTGCACCCAGCGGACGCCGCCGGTCTCCTCGTGCTCGAACGCCGACCAGTCCCAGCCGAGCAGCTCGGGCCCGTCGCACTGCGGCGGCGCCGATTCGGCGACGGCACCGACGCACAGGATGGCTCCGCCGTCCTGCTCGAGCACCGTCGCGATCGCGAGCACGGGCTCGGTCGCGCTCGGCGTCGGCAGGTCGGCGAGCCGGGCCCGCGCGTCCGAGCCGGTGACGACCGGGGCGGCGGGGGCGGTGGGGCTGTCGCTCGCGCCCGGCGACGCGGGCGCGTCGGGCGCGGAGCCGGCCGTCGCGCAACCGGCGAGACCGATGGTGAGCACGGCGGCTGCGATGCCGCCCAGCACGAGAGTCCTCATAAATCCACGGTAGGTCGGCGGTGCCGGAAGCACAGCCCAACGTTCGTGCCGAGTCGGTCGTCAGCGGTTGCCGTGCCGGATCGGCATCGCGCGCCGAGGTCATGGAAGGCGGAGCATCGGGCCGGGCGACACCACGGGAGGAGCGATCGTCCTCCGCTCGGAGGAACTCCTCTGCTCGTGAACTGCGGCACGGTGCCACCGTCAGCGCGGCAGCCGCCCCTCGTGCAGCACGCCCTGCGGATCGGCGGCGTCGCGGATCGCGCGCAGCCGCGCGACGTCGTCGGCGGTCGCGCAGCGCTCGAGCGTGTCGTCCTCGCCGAGGAAGGTCGGCACCATCCGCTCGGACGCGTGCGGTCGCAGGCGTGCATCGAGACCGGCGAGGATCGCGGCGACCACCCCGGGCGGCGTCTCGGGGGCGGCTTCGACCAGGCCCATCGACAGCCACGAGGCACCCGCGAGCGTCGCGAAGCCCGGTCGCTGCGGTGCGTCGAGCGCACCCCCGAGCATGCGCAGCTCGACGTCGATGAGCGCGGCCTGCTCGGGCAGCCCGCGCCACTCGAGCAGATCGTCGATCGATGCATCCGGGAGCGCGTCGAGCGCGATCGAGCGGACATGGCTCGGTGCCGGATCGGGCTCCACCGCCTCCGCGGCCAGCGCCGCTTGGGTCGTCGCCCCGACCCGGTCCTCGAGCGGCGTCGCCACCGTGCGCAGGGCGGCGAGCGCCGCGAGGTCCGACTCGTCCCGCGCGAGCACGTCGACGCTCGTGAAGCTGCGCCCGCGCACCTCCTCGGGCAGCATCGGCGCATCCGGCAGGCGCATCGACGAGACGAAGAGCCCGAGCCCCTCGGGCGCATCCGCCGCCGCGTCGCGCACCGCGCGCAGCACCGCGGGCCCGTCGTCGGCGGAGAACAGGAGCGAGCCGCCGAAGAGCGCGGGCGCCTCGAGCAGGTCGATCTCGAGCTCGGTCACGATGCCGACCGCGCCCCCGCCGCCGCGGAGGGCCCACATGGTGTCGGAGTGGGATGCGTCGTCGACGCGCTCGTGCGTGCCGTCGGGTCGCACGATCCACGCCGCGCGGAGCGACTGCGCGCCGAGCCCGGCCCAGCGGCTCAGCCACGAGTGGCCGCCGCTCAGCAGGTAGCCGGCGGGGCTCACGGCCCGGCTCGTGCCGGAGGGGACGACGAGGCCCGTGCCCTCGAGCGCCCGGATCACGGTGCCCCACTGCACGCCCGCACCGACGACCGCGGTGCGTGCATCCACGTCGACCTCGAGCCGGTCGAAGGCGGTGGGACGCGTGAGGATGGACCCCTCGAGCGCGCTCGAGGCGCCGTGCCCGTTGGGTTGCACGGTCAGGGTGGCGCCGCTGTCGCGGGCGAAGGCGAGCAGTGCACGCACGTCGTCGATCCCCGACGGGTGCGCGATCGCGACCGGCCGTTGGTCGATGGCGAGGTTCCAGGGCATGCGCTCGGCGTCGTAGTCGGCGGCACCGGGGGTGACCAGGCGGCCCTGGAGGGTCGTGGCGAGCGAGGCGAGGGAGGCCTGAGCGGCAGGCGCGCCGTCACGCTGTTCCGTCGTCATGCGCGCGACCGTACTCCGTGCGGCCGACGCCCGCCAGGCCGTGGAGGTGCGAGGATCGACGGGTGACCGACCGCGACGCGCTCTTCGCCTGCCTGCGCCGGTGGCCCGACGTCGAGGACCCGGACCTGCAGGCGCACGACGCGAGCGACGCGCTGATCCTGGACCAGGCGGTCGAGGGGCGCATGCCCGCAGAGGTCGTGGTGATCGGCGACCGCCACGGCGCGCTCACGCTCGGCGCGCTGCACGACGGGGCCGAGCACGTGCGCGTGCACCAGGACTCGATCGTGGGGGAGCGCGCGCTCGACGCCAACGCGGCCGCGCTCGGCATGTCGGGCTTCACGCATCACGCGCTCGACGCGTCGCTCGTCGAGGGGGCGCGCCTTGTGCTGCTGCAGCTGCCCCGCTCGCTCGACGAGCTGGACGAGATCGCCGAGCTCGTCGCGACGCACGCCGACGAGCGCGTCGTGCTCGTCGCCGGCGGCCGCGTCAAGCACATGTCGATGAGCATGAACGCGCTGCTCGGCCGCAGCTTCGGCAGCGTGCACGCGTCGCTCGGATGGCGCAAGTCGCGCGTGCTGCGCGCCATGGATCCGCGCCGGCCCGGCATCAGCTGGCCGCGCAGCCGCACGCACGAGATCGCGGGGGCGCCGCTCACCGTGGTCGCACACGGCGGCGCGTTCGCGGGCACGTCGATCGACATCGGCGCGCAGACGCTGCTCGCGCACCTCCCGGAGGTCATCCACCGCGTGCGGCCGGACGCGCCGGAGGTCGTCGACCTCGCGTGCGGCACGGGCGTCCTGGCCGCCGCCCTCGCGCTCGCCCGCCCGGAGATCCGGGTGCTCGCGACGGATGCCTCCGCTGCCGCGGTCGCGTCAGCGCGGGCGACGGCGGCGGCGAACGGCGTCGAGGACCGCGTCGTCGTGCGGCAGGCGGACGGCCTCGAGCAGGTGCCCGACGCATCCGCGCCGCTGATCCTGCTCAACCCGCCGTTCCACATCGGTGCCGCCGTGCACACGGGCATCGCGGAGCGGCTCATCGCCGACGCCGGCCGCGCGCTCGCGCCGGGCGGCGAGCTGTGGTGCGTGTGGAACGGGCACCTCGGCTACCGGCCGCTGCTCGATCGGATCGGTGCGACGCGTCAGGTCTCGCGCAACGCGAAGTTCGTCGTCACCGCGACCCGGCGCCGCTGACCCGACGCGACGGCGGGTCGTTCAGGCGGCCGCCGCCCAGCAGCGCAGCATGAGCGCCGACCGGTGGCCGGCGCAGTCGGCCGCGAAGGCGGCGAGAGCGGCCACGTCGTCACCGATGCCGAGCCGCCTGGCGCCCTTCCGCACGGCGACGTCGCCGAGCAGCAGCACGTCGGGGTCGCCGAGCCGCAGCGACAGGTAGCCCACGGTCCACGGCCCGATGCCCTTCAGCTCCAGCAGCTGCGCGCGCATCAGCTCGAGGTCGGCGGCGGGGGAGACGTCGATCGCGCCTGCCGCGACCGCCTCGGCCGCCCGGCGCACGGTCGCCGTCTTCGCGGCCGGGCCGCGCAGCACGCCGGCGCCGGCGGCGACCTGCGCCATGGTCGGGAAGCAGCGCTCGATCCCCGCGGCGGCGAGCATCGGCGGCAGCGCGTCGCCCAGCGCGCCGAGCAGCGCGAGCTGCTGCGTCGCGGCGACGACGCTGATCTGCTGCCCGACGATCGCGCGCACGAGCATCTCGTGCGCGTCGGCGGCGCCCGGCTGGGCCAGGGCGGGCCGCGCGGCGATCGCGGCCGCGAGCGCCGGCACGCCGTGCCGCTCCGCTGCCCACGTGAGCCGCGCATCCGCCTCGGCGCGCGCATCCGTGCCGTCGGCCGCGCGATCGAGGTCGAACACGCGCGCCAGGTCGGGATCGGAGGTCGTGGCGACGTCGTCGACGACCGCGGCGGTCGCCACCCTGGGGCCGGGCAGCGCGCGGCGGTAGCCGTCGGCAGCGACGACCTCGACACCCGGCACCGCGCGCGGCGCGAGCCACGCGAGGATGCCGGACGCCCCGGTCACCCGTCGGTCAGACGTTGCGGTCGCCGCGCTCGCGCAACTCGCGCTCGTCGAGCCCCTCGCCCTTCGCGATGCGACGGCGCACCTCGTCGAGGGCCTCCGGATCCATGTCCTGGCTGGCGGCCTCGCGCAGCACGTCCTCATGGAAGTCGGCGGCGGGCGCCTCCGTGCCCTTCGCGTCGACCACCTGGAGGGTGCCGGTCTCGGAGTGCTCGACCCGCAGCGGGCGGTAGAACGTCTTCCCGGTCGCGTCGACGATGTGGTAGTGGCCGTCGGCGCCGAGCTCGGCCTCGGACGGGCCGAGGTGGAGCGATGCGTCGCCGGTCTGCTTGGCGTCGATGCGCAGCTTGATGAGCGACGCGACGACCGCGACGACCATCGCGAGCAGGATGACGAGCAGCGAGTGCCACGTCTCGATGTGGGGGACCCACTCGATGTGCTCGCCGCCGTTGATGAACGGCAGCTCGTTCTCCTCCATGGCGTGGAAGACCAGCTTCACGCCGATGAAGCCGAGGATCGCCGCGATGCCGTAGTGCAGGTACACGAGCCGGTCGAGCAGGCCACCGAGCAGGAAGTACAGCTGGCGCAGGCCCATGAGGGCGAAGATGTTGCACGCGAAGACGAGGAACGGATCGGTCGTCACCGAGAAGATCGCGGGGATCGAGTCGATCGCGAACAGCAGGTCGGTGGTGCCCAGCGCGATGATCACCATCAGGAACGGCGTGAGGTAGGTGACGCCCTCCGAGCGGAGGCGGATCTTGCCGCCGTTCCAGGTGTCGGTGAAGTTGAAGCGGCGCTTCAGCAGGCGGACCGCGAAGTTGTCCTTCTCGCCCGCGTCGTCGTCGTGGCCGAACGCCTGCTGCCACGCGACGTAGACGAGGTAGGCGCCGAAGATGTAGAAGACCCACGAGAACGACTCGATGAGCTGCACGCCGACGAGGATGAAGATGCCGCGCAGCACGATGGCGATCAGGATGCCGATCATGAGCACGCGCTGCTGCATCTCCTTCGGCACCGCGAAGCGGCTCAGGATGATGATGAAGACGAACAGGTTGTCGATCGACAGCGAGTACTCGAGCAGCCAGCCGGTGACGAACTCGCCGGCCTTCTGCTGCTCGCCCGACAGGAACAGCAGACCGGCGAAGACGAGCGCGAGAGAGACGTAGAGCACGACCCAGGCGGTCGCCTCCTTCATCGACGGCACGTGCGGCCGCTTCACGACGATGAGCAGGTCGAAGATCAGGATGGCGACGAGGACCGTCAGCGAGACGATCTCGAAGATCTGGTAGGGGGTCAAGCGAGGGCCTTCCGGTGGGTGCGCGATCGGGCGCGAACGTCTCTCCCGCGCAGAACGCGCCGCCGCGACCGGGAGTGCAGCATCGGACTCCGTGATGACGATCGCGGCGAGTCGGGATACTCCCCTTCGCCGCGACCGAGTCTACCGGCTGCCCGCCTAGCATGGACGCATGGCAGCGAAGTGGTCTCTCACCGGCGCCCTCCGGGGCATGTTCCAGCGCGAGACCATC
Organism: Agrococcus sp.; assembly: GCA_031178105.1. Taxonomy (GTDB): domain Bacteria; phylum Actinomycetota; class Actinomycetes; order Actinomycetales; family Microbacteriaceae; genus Agrococcus. The sequence continues at coordinate 84,441 of JAPSJX010000001.1, forward strand.
ACCGAGGAGACCTGGGACGACCTCGAGACGGCGCTCATCACCGCCGACTTCGGGCCCGACATCACCGAGCAGCTCGTCGAGGGCCTCCGCGCCGACGTCGAGCGGCTGATGGTCGACGACCCGAAGGACCTCAAACGGATGCTGCGGGAGCGGCTCGAGGAGCGCTTCGCCGAGTACGACCCGACGCTCGCGCTCAAGGAGCGGCCAGCGGTGATCCTTGTCGTCGGCGTGAACGGTGTCGGCAAGACCACCACGATCGGCAAGCTCGCCCGGTTCCTCGTCGTGAACGGGCAGTCAGTCGTCGTCGGTGCCGCCGACACCTTCCGCGCCGCGGCCGTCGAGCAGCTCGCGACCTGGGCGCAGCGCGCGGGCGCCGCGATCCTGCGACCGGAGCGCGAGGGCCAGGACCCCGCATCCGTCGCCTTCCAGACCGTCGAGGCGGCGAAGGCCCACGGACACTCGATGTGCATCATCGACACCGCCGGTCGCCTGCACACCAAGGGCGGCCTGATGGACGAGCTCGGCAAGATCAAGCGCGTCATCGAGAAGCAGTCGCCGATCGCGGAGGTGCTGCTGGTGCTCGACGCGACCACGGGGCAGAACGGCGTCAACCAGGCGATGGCCTTCATCGAGCACGCGGGCATCACCGGGCTCGTCGTGACCAAGCTCGACGGCAGCGCCAAGGGCGGCTTCATCCTCGCCGTGCAGGAGCGCACCGGGATCCCGATCAAGCTCATCGGGCAGGGCGAGGGCATCGACGACCTGACGGGGTTCACGCCGCACGTGTTCGTGGAGCAGCTCGTCGGGTAGCGGGCCGACTGCCGGGCCCTGTCACCAGGGGAGGATCCGTCGGCCGCAGCACCCCCGAATCGCCTCCGTCCGTGACATTCCGCCCGGATCGCCTCCCTCCGTGCATCAGCGTCGGCCCGATTGTCGTATTGACATGCGGTCGGCGTGGCTCGACAGTGCCGCCATGACGCGGAGCCGGTCGTGAGGTCGCCACGAGTCCTGCTCGCCGGCGTGCTGCTGGCGCTCACGCTCGCGGGATGCGCCGCGGGCCCAGCCATGCCGCGCGCGCAGGTGGCGCCCGTCGAAGCGGGGGCCACCTCGCCGACCGGCATGCCGCCACCGGTGATCCCCGAGGACTGCCGCGCCATGATGGGCATCCTCCCGGTGTCTCCGGAGGACCCCGACCCATACTCGAACAGCTGGGCCTTCGCGCTCCGCCACGCGCTGGCCGTCGACCACCCCGAGGCGTTCGCCTTGGTCAGCATCCGGGTCGACGATGTCGTGGTCTATCCGATCGCCGGCGACGTCCAGGGCACGCGGCGGGTCGTGCAGGCAGCGGTCGACGGGCTGGCCGCTGCTGGCTTCGCCGTCTCGGGATGGCGGCTGGGCGAGCCCCGCTCGTGGACCTTCACCGACCTCTGCAGCACCTTCGACCTGCTCCTCGCAGCGCACAGCCGCGACATCGTCGGCCACGGGCCCGCCGATAGTGGACACATGGAGGTGTGGGTGCCTGACGAGCGCGCGGAGTCGAGCCCGATCCTCGCCGACATCGAGGCTCGCCATCCCGGGATGCTGCTCGTGACCGTCCAGGTCGGCGAGGTCGTCGCCGACGTGCCGTCGCCCTAGTCCGAGGTGTCGGGCTGCGTCAGCGGGCTGATCAGGGTCAGCATGCCGTCCTCGATGCGAGCGCGGTCCTCGGTGATGACGGTCGAGTGCGCGCCGCGCACCCACAGCAGGCCGCTCGCGTCGCCGCGCCCCTTGTGCCCGACGATGCCGAAGTCGCTCCCGGGCAGGCGGCGCCCCACCGTGCCGGGGTGCGCCGAGAGCAGCTCCGGCGTCGCGACCGCGACGGTGCCGGTCTGCACCGAGCCGTAGGCGCTCAGCACGATCGGTCCCCAGACGGTGTGGAGGCGGCGCACGAGGTCGGCGTCGAGGTCCTGACCGGCCACGACGATGCGGCGCAGTCGAGGGGGCGCCTCGCCGGTGCGCTCGAGCTCGTCGAGGATGCCCGCGAGCTGGCTGGGAGAGGCGGAGAGCACCGAGACGAAGCGGTCGCGGATGATGCGGATGCGGTCGGCCGCGGGCGTGTGCGCGGCGCTCACGAGCGTCGCGCCGGTGAGCAGCGCCATGCCGAGCAGCTGCAGGCCCTTGCCGCGATGCAGCGGCGCGCACGTGAGGATGACGTCGGTGCCCTCGACCCCGAGCCGGTCGTGCAGGCCTGCGAGCTGTCGGAGCCCCTGCACGCCCATCGCGCCCTGCACGTGCGTGGTGATCGTCCCGGCGAGCGAGCGGTCGGGCAGCACGATGCGCGCGCGGCGGCGCGGGCGGGCCAGGCCGGAGCCGTCGCTCGTCGACCAGGCGACGATCTGCTCGGCCTGCACGGTCGGGCCGCGGTGCCAGGCCGGCGCCTCGCCGTCGTGGATGAGCAGCGCATCCTGCGGCACCGCACGGCGGAACTCCTCGAGGGAGCCGCGGCTCACCGGCATGACGTCGAGGCCGAGCCTCGCGACGGCGATGAGCGAGAGCGGCATCGCCGGCCCTGCGCACGCGATCACGACGGGCCGCGGCGCGCGGTCGAGCGGACCGAGGTAGAGCACCGCGGCCACCCCCTGCGCCGCGCTCCAGAGCTCGCCGAAGGTCACGCTCCAGCCGTCGACGACCAGACCGAGGCTGTCGCGGTGCACCCGCGCCGCGTGGCGCGCGAGGGCCGTGATCGTGAAGCCGTGGAAGCGCACGCTGCGCGCGAGCGACCTCGCGTGCGACGGTGGCATGCCTCGAAGGCGCATCCGGACCCCCTCCCGCTGGTGGCAGGCACGGCCTGCTCGCCACCAGCATGGCAGTCCCATCGGTAGACTCGACGCACCATGGCTGCCTTCGGATCACTCTCCACCCGCCTCACCGAGACGCTCGCGAAGCTGCGCACGAAGGGCAAGCTCTCCGCGGCGGATGTCGACGGCACGGTGCGGGAGATCCGCCGCGCCCTGCTCGACGCGGATGTCGCGCTCGACGTCGTGAAGTCCTTCACCGCCGCGGTGCGCGAGCGCGCGCTCGGCGCGGAGGTGTCCGAGGCGCTCAACCCCGCGCAGCAGGTCGTGCAGATCGTCAACGACGAGCTCGTCGGCATCCTCGGCGGCGAGTCGCGCCGGCTCGACCTCGCGAAGCAGCCCCCGACCGTGATCATGCTCGCCGGCCTCCAGGGCGCGGGCAAGACGACGCTGGCCGGCAAGCTCGCGAAGCACCTCGCAGGTCAGGGCCACACCCCGCTGCTCGTCGCGAGCGACCTCCAGCGCCCGAACGCCGTGACGCAGCTCCAGGTCGTCGGTGGCCAGGCGGGCGTGCCCGTCTTCGCCCCCGAGCCCGGCAACGGCGTCGGCGACCCCGTGCGGGTCGCGCGCGACGGCGTCGCCGAGGCGAAGCGCAAGCAGCACGACATCGTCATCGTCGACACCGCCGGGCGCCTCGGCGTCGACGCCGACATGATGCGCCAGGCGGCGGACATCCGTCGCGCCGTGCAGCCCGACGAGGTGCTGTTCGTCATCGACGCGATGATCGGACAGGACGCGGTCGCGACGGCGAAGGCCTTCCAGGAGGGCGTCGACTTCACGGGCGTCGTGCTGACGAAGCTCGACGGCGATGCTCGCGGCGGTGCCGCGCTGTCGATCCGCGGCATGACCGGCAAGCCGATCCTGTTCGCCTCCACGGGCGAGTCGCTCGACGACTTCGAGCCGTTCCACCCCGACCGCATGGCGAGCCGCATCCTCGACCTCGGCGACATCCTCACCCTCATCGAGCAGGCGCAGAAGGCGTTCGACGAGGACGAGGCGCTCCGCATGGCGGAGGCGATCGCCACCGACGGCTTCACGCTCGAGGACTTCCTGAAGCAGATGCAGCAGCTGCGGAAGGCGGGCAACTTCAAGCAGATGCTCGGGATGCTGCCCGGCGGCAAGGGCATGCGCCAGGCCATCGACTCGTTCGACGAGCGCGAGCTCGTGCGCACCGAGGCGATCATCCAGTCGATGACGCCGCAGGAGCGCAAGCAGTCGAAGCTGCTGAACGGATCGCGCCGGCTGCGCATCGCGCGCGGCGCCGGCGTGACCGTCACCGACGTCAATCAGCTCGTCGCCCGGTTCGAGCAGGCCGCCAAGATGATGAAGACGGTCGCGAAGGGCGGCGTGCCGAACATGCCCGGCATGGGGCCGATGCCTGCCGGCATGCGTCCGCCGAAGAAGGGCGCCAAGCCGCAGGCCAAGCAGCAGCGCCGCTCGGGCAACCCGGCGAAGCGCGAGGAGCCCGCGATCGAGGCGGCCCAGGGCAGCGCCTTCGGCAGGCCCAAGCCCGAGGGCGCGTTCGGCGACCTCTCCGGCGCCGATCAGGAGGCGCTGCAGCGCATGCTCGGCAACCGCTGACGCGGTCGTTCGCAGCGCCCGCCGGATCTCGTCCGGCGTCACGTTCGCGCGCTCCTCAGCCGCAGGTTAGGCTTGCCTAACCACGGGCGCGTCGGAGCGTCGTGAATCCCCCCTCTTCGAATGGAGCACCTCCATGTCCCGAGCCCTCCGGATGACCGTGGCCGCCGCCGCGGCGATCGCGATGCTGGCAGGCTGCAGCGCCTCGAGCGCAGCGGGCGACGCCGCCGGCGAGACCGCTGCCGAGACGGTCACGATCTCGTCGAACCTCGGCGAGGTCGACGTGCCGGTGCAGCCTGAGCGGGTCGCAGTGCTCGACAACACGGCGATGGAGACCCTCCTCGCGTGGGACATCACCCCCGTCGCGATCCCCGAGCAGCTCGTCTCGCCCGACCGGTTCGCCGCGTGGGTCGAGGACGACGCGGTCATGGACGTCGGCACCCACCGGGAGCCCGACTTCGAGGCCCTCGCCGAGGCCGCGCCCGATCTCATCATCGGTGGCTACCGCTTCGCCGAGTACCAGGACGACCTCGCCGAGATCGCCCCGACGATCGACATCGCCGGCAGCGAGGAGCACGAGGGCGGATGGGTCGAGTCGCTCCGCGCGCAGACCACCACCCTCGGCGCGATCTTCGAGCGCGAGGCCGAGGCGGCGGCGATCGTTGCGGACCTCGACGCTGCCGTCGACGCGGCGACGACGGCAGCGGACGGCAGGAGCGTCTTCCTCGGCATCGTGAACGGCGGCAAGCTCGACAACGGCGCGGAGCGCCTCTCGCGGATGAGCGGCCCGATCGGCATGACCGACGTCTTCTCCGGCGACGCTGGCGACATCCACCAGGACTCGGGCCTCGCACCCGAGACGATCGCGCAGGCCGACCCGGAGTGGGCCATCGTGCTCGACCGCGACGCCGCGGCCGGCACCGCCGACGCGCAGCCCGCGCGCCAGGTGATCGAGTCGAACCCGGCGCTCGCGGGCACCGGCTTCGTGCAGCAGGGACGCATCGTCTACCTCGAGGACGACTTCTACCGCACCGAGGGCGCGCAGGCCTACACGCGCGCCTTCGACCAGATCGCCCAGTCGATGGCCGGCTGAGCACTCCTTGCAGGTCAGGAGCGCACGCGACCGCCGGCTGCTGCCGGCGCTCGCTGTCGTGACCGCGCTCCTCGTCCTCGCCTCGCTGCTGATCGGCGGCTACGACCTCTCGCTCGCGGGCGTGCTCACCGACCCGGCCCAGCGCGAGATGCTGCTCGTCTCGCGGGTGCCGCGCACGCTCGCGCTCATCTTCGCGGGCGTCGCGATGAGCGTCTCGGGCGTCGTGATGCAGCTGCTCACGCAGAACCGCTTCGTCGAGCCGACGACGGCGGGCACGACGCAGTGGGCGGGCCTCGGCATGCTGCTCGTGCTCATGCTGTGGCCCGACGCGCCGATCCTCGCCCGGATGGCGGTCGCCACGACCGCGGCCTTCGTCGGCACGCTCGTCTTCCTCGGCATGCTGCGGCGCGTCCGCACCCGCGGGCCGCTCATCGTGCCGCTCGTCGGCATCATGCTCGGCGCGATCGTCGGCGGTGTGACGCAGTACCTCGCAGCGAGCGCCGACCTCCTGCAGTCCATGGCCGCGTGGAGCTCCGGCGGCTTCAGCGGCATCGTGCAGGGGTTCTACGAGCCGATCTGGGCCGCCGGCGCCGTCGCCGTCGTCGTGTGGGCGCTCGCCGACCGCTTCACCATCGCGGGCCTGGGCGAGGGCATCGCCACGAACCTGGGCATCGACTACCGCACGCTCACGCTGATCGGCGTCGCGGGTGTCGCGCTCTGCTCGGGCGTGACGAGCGTCGTCGTCGGCTTCATCCCGTTCCTCGGCCTCGTCGTGCCGAACGTCATGCGGCTCGTGCTCGGCGATGACCTGCGCAGGAGCCTGCCCTGGATCGCCATCGCGGGTGTCGCGCTGCTGCTCGTGTGCGACCTCATCGGCCGCACCGTCGTGGCGCCGATGGAGATCCCCGCATCCGTCATCATGGGCGCCGTCGGCGCAGCCGCGTTCCTCGGCTTCCTGCTGCGAGGGCGGCAGCGTGCCTGAGCCCCGAGCCGATGCCGCGCCCGCCACGGGCGCCCGGGCCAGCACCCGCGCCGCCGCGCCCGCGGCGAGGCTCGCCGTCGTCTGGGTGCTCGCCGCCGCCGCGCTCGCCCTCGTGCTCGTCGTCGACGTGCGAGGACCGCTCGAGCTCGCTATCCCGCGCCGCGCGACGCTCGTCGGCGGCATCCTCGTCGCCTCCTTCGCGCACGCGATCGGCACCGTCGTGTTCCACACGGTCACGTCGAACCGCATCCTCACCCCCTCGATCATCGGGTTCGACTCGATGTACACGCTCATGCAGACGCTGACGGTCCTCGCGTTCGGCGGCTCGGCGATCGCAGCGACCGACGGGCTGCCGAAGCTGCTCGTGCAGACGGCGCTCATGGTCGTCGCGGCGACGGCCCTCTACACGTGGCTGCTCGACCGCTCCGGCGGCGGCGTGCTCACGCTGCTGCTCGTCGGCGTCGTGCTCGGGCTCGCCTTCGACTCCGTCTCGACGTTCGTCCAGCGCATCCTGTCGCCCACCGACTACGACCTGCTGAGCCTGGAGCTCTTCGGCAGGCTCAGCTCGGTGCAGCCCGATCACCTGCCGCTCGCGCTCTCGGTCTGCGCGGCGGTCGGTGCGGTGGTGTGGATGCGCCGGGCGAGGCTCGACGTCGTCCTGCTCGGCCGCGACGGCGCGACCGCGCTCGGCGTCGACCACCGCCGCGAGCTCATCGTCGCGCTGGTGTGCGTGTCGATCCTCGTCGCGTTCGCGACCGCGCTCGCGGGACCCATGACGTTCTTCGGCTTCCTCGTCGCGACGCTCGCATACCGGCTCGCGGGCACGCACCGGCACGCCTTCGTCCTGCCGATGGCGGTCGGGCTCGGCGTCCTGGCGCTCGCGGGCGCGCAGCTCGTCATGCGGCACGTGTTCGACGCGGCGGGACTCGTCACGGTCATCATCGAAGTCGTCGGCGGCATCGTGTTCCTCGCGCTGCTGCTCGGCGGGAGGAGGCAGCAGTGATCGCCATCGAGCGGGTCGCGAAGCGCTACGGCGAGCACGTCGTGCTCGACGCGGTGTCGGTGTCGGTGCCGGCGGGCGGGATCACCGCGCTCGTCGGGCCGAACGGCGCGGGGAAGTCGACGCTCCTCTCGGTCGTCGGCCGACTGCTCGATCCGTCGGCGGGGCACGTGCGCGTCGCCGGTCGGGACGTGCAGGCGACGAAGTCGGCCGACCTCGCCCGGGTGGTGTCGGTGCTCCGGCAGGAGAACCGCATCGAGGCGCGGCTCACCGTGCGCGAGCTCGTCGCGTTCGGCCGCTTCCCGTGGTCGGCCGGCCGGCTCACGTTCGGCGACCAGCAGCACATCGACAGGGCGATCCGGTTCCTGCACCTCGAGGACCTCGCCGACCGGCAGCTCGACGCCCTCTCGGGCGGGCAGCGGCAGCGCGCGTTCGTCGCCATGGTGCTCGCGCAGGACACCGAGGTCGTGCTGCTCGACGAGCCGCTCGCGAGCCTCGACCCCAAGCACGCGGTCGCCATGATGCGCGAGCTGCGGCGGGCCGCGGACGAGCTCGGCCGCACCGTCGTGATCGTGCTCCACGACCTCAACACGGCCGCCGCCTTCGCCGACCGGATCGTCGCGCTCAAGGACGGCGCGGTGTGCGTCGAGGGCACCGTCGACGAGGTCATGCAGGATGCCGTGCTCGAGGGCGTCTTCGACACCCCCGTGCGCGTGCACCGCATCGACGGGGTGCCGTTCGCGGTCTTCACACCCTGAGCCCGGCCGGGCGCGCGTACGGTGGCCGCATGGCACGCATCCTCGTCCTCGGCGCCCACGGCAAGATCGCCCTCCTCGCGCAGCGCCTGCTCGCGACCGCGCAGCACACCGTGCACGGCGCCATCCGCAACCCCGACCACGTGGCGGATGTCGCCGACACCGGCGCGGAGCCCGTCGTCGCCGACCTCGAGCGGCTCGACCAGCAGGGCGTCGACGAGCTCGTCAAGGGCTTCGACGTCGTCGTCTGGTCGGCCGGCGCTGGCGGCGGCTCCGCGGAGCGCACGTGGGCGGTCGACCACGACGCCGCGCTGCGGGTGCTCGATGCCGTGCAGCGCAGCGGTGCGAGGCTCGTGATGGTCTCGTACTTCGGCTCCAGCCGGGCGCACGGCGTGCCCGAGGACCACCCCTTCCACGCCTACGCCGAGGCGAAGTCGCTCGTCGACGAGGCCATCCGCGCCTCGGGCGCCGACTGGGTGATCCTCGCCCCGTCCGCGCTCACGCTCGACAAGGAGGGCGGCATCGAGCTCGACGAGCCGCAGGGCGCCCTCGAGTCGACCGAGATCCCGCGGGCGACCGTCGCGCGGCTCATCGCCGAGGTCGTCGACCACCGCGGCGTGCGCGGCATCACGCTCCGCTGCAACGCCGGCAGCACGCCGGTCGCCGAGGCGCTGGGGTCGCTGCCCCGATAGCGCCGCGCGAGCGGCTCAGAGCTCGATCGACGCCATGTGCGAGCCCGAGACCTTGACGTAGCCGAGGCGCGCGTACAGCCCGTCGGCGCCCGTCGGGCTCGCCGTGTCGACGTCGAGCACCGCGGCGTCCATGCCGTCCGCGGCGAAGGCGCGGATGCCCGCCGCGAGCGCGGCGACCGCGACGCGACGGCCGCGGTAGGCGCGGCGCACGCCGAGCAGGTCGGTGTAGCCGAACGAGTAGCCCCGGAGTGCGAAGTCGCCCTCGTAGCGGCTCGCGAGCTGGTAGCCGACCACGAGCGGCGCCCCCTCGCGGAGGGCGGCCGCAGTCGCCTCGTCGGTCGACGGGTCGGCCAGCAGCGCGTCGACGTCGGGCGCGTCGTCGACCACCAGGTACGACCAGGTCGGCGCGAACTCGCTGCGCCCGTTCGTCCACTGCTCCGGGGTCTGCGGCTCGCTGCCCCAGTGGTCGCGGAAGGCGTCGTTGTGCGCGAGCCGCGCCGGCTCGTCGAGGTCCTCGGACCACGGCACGAGGCGGAGCGATCCGGCGAGCTCGACCTCGGGCACCGGCTGGCCGTCGACGATCGGCCGCTTGAGGTCGGCGAACCAGCGCCGGATTTCGAAGCCGCCCTGCTCGTGCAACCCCAGCTTCGACTCGGGCGCGTCGTCCTCGGCGAAGGTCGCGATGCGCGCGGGGAGCTCCTTGCCGGAGGCCGCGAGCACCTGCCGCGCCCGCGCGATGAGCCAGGCCTGCAGCTGCGTGCCGATGCCCTCCCCGCGGCGCTCGGGGTGCACGTTGCCGAACACGAACGCGCGGACGGCACGGACATCCCCGGGGGCCGTGTTGACGAACCCGGATGCGCGCAGCGCGCCGTCGCCGTCGAACCCGAGCAGCGAGTCGGTCGCGAGGCTGCGCCACGGCGCCGACAGCTCGTCGCGCACCTCCTCGAGGGACTCGCGGTACGGCTCGCGGTCGGCATCGCCGATCGCGCCGTACAGGCCGACGAGCGCCGGGGCGTCGTCGACGGTCGCCGCACGCCAGGTCAGGCCGCCCGCGGTGATGGCGGGCAGCGTGTCGGGCGCCTGTGCGCGCTCTGCGATGGGTGCGAGGGGCGTTGCGGTCACGGCCCCAGGCTAGCCGCGTAGGGTCGGGCGCATGATCGAACGAAGCACCAGGATCGGCGTCCAGCTCGCGCCGCAGCACGCACCCATGCAGGCGACGATCGACGCGGCGCGCCGGTTGGAGGACATGGGCGTCGATGCCGTCTTCGGCTGGGATCACTTCTTCCCGCTCTCCGGCGATCCCGACGGCGTGCACTTCGAGGCGACGGCGCAGCTCGCCGCCTGGGCGGTCGCGACGGAGCGCGTCCAGATCGGCCCGCTCGTGTTCTGCAACTCGTACCGCAACCCCGACCTGCTGGCCGACGTGGCGCGCACGATCGACCACATCTCCGGCGGCCGCTTCGTCTTCGGCATCGGCTCCGGATGGTTCGAGCGGGACTACATCGACTACGGCTACGACTTCGGATCGGTCGGCTCTCGGCTCGACGCGCTCGCGGAGGCGCTCCCGCGCATCCGCGCCCGCTGGGACCAGCTGAACCCTCCGCCGCTCGGGCGCATGCCGATCCTCATCGGCGGCAAGGGGGAGCGGAAGACGCTGCCGCTCGTCGCGCGCCACGCCGACATCTGGCACTCCTTCGTCGCGCCCGACGAGCTGCCGCACAAGCTCGACGTGCTGCGCGGCCACTGCGAGGCGGCCGGGCGCGACCTCGCCGACATCGAGATCTCGAACGGCGCGAGCGTGCGCGACGGCGTCGGCGGGGTGGGCTTCGAGCGCCTCGACGCGCTCCACGCCGCCGGCACGCGACTGTTCACGATCCCGCTCTCGGGCGACGACGGCCCCGATGGCTACGCGCTCGAGCGCGTCACGGCCTTCCTCGAGTGGCGCGATGCGAAGAACGGCTAGCGGCCGCGCGGGGTTCCGGCTGGGCTAGGAGCGCATCGCCTCGATGAGCTCGGCGAGCACCGCCTCGTGCCCGCCGCGCTCGAACGCGGCGCGCTGCCGGGCGGCCGAGCCGCCGCCGGTCAGCACCCGGTCGACGGTCGCGAGCGAGCGGCCGGCGCCCAGGTCGTCCGCGATGGGGCGCAGCCGGTCGGCCGCCTCGGCGATCGCGTCCCGCGCGTTCTGCAGCGTGCCCCGCTCGTCGACGATCACCGTCGCGCCGAGGCCGTCTCGCGCCGCGCGCCACTTGTTCTCGCGCACGAGCCAGTAGGGCAGGTGGTGCTGCGGCTCGCCGGCGTCGAGCGCGCGCGACGCCTCCTCGACGAGGCAGTGCGTGAGCGCGGTCACCGCGGCGAGGTCGTCGATCGACGGTGCGCCGTCGGCCACCCGCACCTCGAGCGTGCCGATCGCTGGGGAGGGCCGCACATCCCAGCGCAGCTCGCCGAGCTCGTCGATCACGCCAGCGGCGAGCATGTCGGAGAGCGTCCGCTCGTACTCGGCCCAGTCGACCAGCATCGGCGGCAGGCCGCCGGTCGGCAGCTGCTGGAAGAGCATCGTGCGGTGCGAGGCGAAGCCGGTGTCGAGGCCCTGCCAGAACGGGCTCGATGCGGAGAGCGCGAGGATGAGCGGCAGCCGGTCGAGCATCGTGCGCAGCAGCGGCACGACCTTGTCGCGCTGCTCCACGCCGACGTGGTTGTGCACGCCGAAGATGATGAGGCGGCGGCCCCAGTCGCCCGCCTTCTGCACGACGCGGCGGTAGCGGGCGTCGTCGGCCTGCTCCTGCTCCCGCCAGCGGCTCGTCGGGTGCGTGCCGGTGCCCACGAGCGCGACACCGAGCCGCTCGGCTGCAGCGACCGCGGTGTCGCGCATCGCGCGGAGCTCGTCGACCGCTGCATCCGTCGTGCGGTGCACGCCGGTGATGAGCTCGATCATCCCGGTGAGGAACTCCTTGTCGAAGCGCGGGTCGTCGATCGCTGCGAGCAGGTCCTTCGCGCGCGGCACCATCTCGCCCGACTCCGGATCGACGAGGGCCAGCTCCCACTCGACGCCGAGGGTCGAGCGCCTGGAGGATGCGAAGTCCATGGCACGAGCGTAGGGCCGGCGGGCGATGTGGCGCGCACGTCGCTCCGCGGTATGCCAGAATAGGGGGTCGAGCACGCGCCCGACCCTCTATCCGGTGCGCGGATGCTCACCGAGCTTTGCGGGCCGCGCATATCCCACGTGCGCAGGCCGCGGTGCAACACGAGAACACAAAGCAGGAGAACTGTGGCAGTCAAGATCCGTCTGAAGCGCTTCGGCAAGATTCGCGCACCCTTCTACCGCGTCGTCGTGGCCGACTCGCGCACCAAGCGCGATGGCCGCGTCATCGAGGAGATCGGCAAGTACCACCCCACGTCGCACCCGTCGCTCATCGAGATCGACAGCGAGCGTGCGCAGTACTGGCTCGGCGTCGGCGCGCAGCCGACCGAGCAGGTGCAGGCGCTCCTCAAGCTCACGGGCGACTGGGGCCAGTTCACGGGCGAGGGCCCGACCGAGAGCCAGGTCAAGCAGCCCGAGGGCAAGAAGGCGTTCGTCGCCGACGAGCTCAAGAAGCCGGTGCT
>JAPSJX010000027.1 GCA_031178105.1 Agrococcus sp.
GTTCGAGCGGCCCAGCTCGCGAGTGATGCGGCGCAGCTCGAGCACGTCGATCACCTGCCGGGCGAGCAGCGCGAGCGCTCGGCTGTCCTGGTCGCTCAGCTCGCGGACCTCCTCGTCGAACACGCAGAGCGTGCCGATCGGCACGCCCGCCGGCGTCTTGAGCGGGCTCGACGCGTAGAACCGCACATCGGCGATCTCGCCGGTGACGAACGGGTTGTCGCGGAAGCGATCGTCCTCGCGCGCATCCGGCACGACGACGTGACCGGGATCGCGGAACACGACCGCGCACATGGAGTCCTCCCGGGCGCAGACGCCGGGCTCGAAGCCCACGGCGGCGATCTGGTGCTGGCTGCGGTCGTCGATGATGTTGATGACCGCCGTCGAGACGCCGCAGACGGCCGCGGCGAGGTGCACGAGACCCTCGAGGTCGGGCTCCGGCGGTTGCCCGAGCACGCGGTACTCAGCGATCGCCTCGCGGCGGATGATGTCGTCGGCGGTGCGCACGCACGGTCCCCTCTGCAGCGTCGCTGCTGCCGTCCTCATGCCCTCAGGCTATCGAGCGCGCCCCGGCGCCCCGCTCAGGCGCCGAGGCGCCGCGCCACCCGCACGAGGACCTCGATCTCCTCGTGTGCGCGCGTCGGCTCCAGCGCGCCGAGCGCGGAGCGGAGGTACACGCCGTCGGCGAGCAGCACGATCGCGACCGCGAGCTCCTCGTCGCCCAGCCGCTCCGCGATCGCGGCGACGTAGTCGTCGTCGAGCCGCTGCATCGCCGCGCGCGCCGCCGCGCCCGTCGGTGCCTGCGCGAGCCGCACGATCGCGACCGTCACGCGGTCGAGCGGCGAGCCGGATGCGGCGGAGGTGCGCAGGAACGTCTCGACGATGTCGTCGGCCCCGCGGAGCGCCTCGACGTCCTCCGCACCGAGCTGGCCGAACCGCTCGATGAGGCCGGCTGCGAGGGCCGCCTTCGACCCGAAGTGGTACAGCAGCCCGCCCTTGGAGACACCCGCGCGGGCCGCGACGGCCTGCACGGTCGCCGCGCGCTCGCCGTCCTCGATCAGCAGGGACTCGTACGCGTCGAGCAGCTGCGCTCGCACGGAGCCGGGGTCGCGGGCCATGGGCTCACCATACCGTTGCCAGCAAACCGTCCAGACGGTACAGTGGCAGGGTCGGTGCGATGGGCCCGACGCGAGGACGGGGCGTGAGCATGGACATCCGGCAGCAGGACCTGCGGGGCCGAGCGACCGACGAACGGCGAGCCGGTCGTCGCGAGTGGGTCGCGCTCGCGGTGCTCACGCTGCCCGTGCTGCTGGTCGCGATCGACAACACCGTGCTCGGCTTCGCGCTGCCGCAGATCGCGCTCGACCTCGAGCCGACTGCCGCGCAGCAGCTCTGGATCGTCGACGCGTACTCGCTCGTGCTCGCGGGCCTGCTCGTGGCGATGGGCGGCCTCGGCGACCGCTTCGGCCGCCGCCGGCTGCTGCTCGTCGGCGCCACCGGCTTCGCGCTCGTGTCGGTGCTTGCGGCGTTCGCGCCGACGGCTCCCGCGCTCATCGCAGCTCGCGCGGCGCTCGGCCTCTTCGGCGCCATGCTCATGCCGTCGACGCTGTCGCTCATCCGCTCGACGTTCCCGCACCGCGGGGACCGTCGGCTCGCGATCGCGATCTGGGCGACCGCGTTCTCGGTCGGCAGCGCGCTCGGCCCGACCGTCGGCGGCCTCCTCCTCGAGCACTTCGCCTGGGGGTCGGTCTTCCTGATGGCGGTGCCCGTCCTGCTGCCGCTGCTCGTGCTCGCGCCGCTGCTCGTGCGCGAGAGCCGCGATCCGGACCCCGGCGGGCTCGACCCGATCGGCATCGTGCTCTCGATCGCCGCGCTCGGCGCCCTCGCGGCCGGCATCAAGCACGTCGCGGTCGACGGGCTCGACCTCGTCGCGCTCGGCATGGGGGTGGTCGCGGTCGCGGCCGGATGGGCCTTCGTGAGGCGCATGCGGGCCGCAGCCGCCCCCATGCTCGACATCGACCTGCTGCGCATCCCCGCGTTCTCGGGCGCCATCGCGATCAACCTGCTGAGCGTCATGGCGCTCGTCGGCGCCCTGTTCTTCCTCACCCAGCACCTGCAGCTCGTCGAGGGCATGTCGACGCTCGACGCCGCGCTGCTGCTCGTCCCGGGCACCGTCGCGATGGTGGCGACGGGCCTGGGCGTCGTCCCGCTCGTGCGCCACATGCCCCCGCACAGGGTCGTGGCGCTCGGGCTCGCCAGCTCGACGGCGGGCTACCTCGTCATGGCGCTGAGCGGTGACGCGCTCTCGCCGCTGCTCGTCGCGATCGCCTACGGCCTGCTCGGCGCGGGCGTGGGCGCCGCGGAGACGCTCTCGAACGAGATCGTCGTCAGCACGGCGCCGCCGGAGCGCGCGGGTGCCGCGAGCGCCGTCTCCGAGACCGCGTACGAGCTCGGCGCCGTGCTCGGCACGGCCGTGCTCGGCGGCGTCGTGAGCGCCGTCTACCGCTCGTCGCTCGTGATCCCCGAGGGCGTCGGGGCGGCCGACGGCGCCGCCGCGAGGGAGACGCTCGCCGGCGCGCTCGACGTCGCGGAGCGCCTGCCCGCGCCGCTCGCCGACGCGCTCGCGCAGGCCGCGATGACGGCCTTCGACGAGGGTGCGCTCGCGACGGCGCTCACGGGGGCCGCGCTCATGGCCGTCGCCGTCGCGGTCGCGCTCCGAGCCCTGCGGAAGGCCTGACGCCGGACGGCAGAGGAGGGGTGCCGCCCGCGGCACCCCTCCCGGTGATCGATCCGACGATCAGATCACGTCGTCGCGGCGCTCCGTGCGCTCGACCCGCGTGCCCGAGTCCGGGTCGACGCTCGAGCGCGAGACCTGCGACGAGCGGCCCGAGCGAGCCGCCATGACGATGCCGATGAGGGTGACGAGCGCTCCCGCACCCAGCAGGATGTAGCCGATCAGCGCCCAGTTGGCGCCCTCGACCTGCCACAGGGCGGGGACCGCGAAGGCGATGATCGCGCCGACGGCCATGAGGAAGATGCCGAAGCCGATGCTCAAGGTGCTCTCCGTTCGTTGCGGTCGCCCGGGACGCAGGCGGCCTGTGCGGCGAATGTACCCGCCGCGCCTGGGACGTGGATGCGAACTTCCGCGCGGCTAGGCTGGAGCGCGCGGCCCGCGCGGATGCGGTGCTGCGGTCGACGCGCACGCGGTGCGCCCCCAGGGAGGAAGAGTGCAGCAGCTGCGCCTCGCGGTCATCGCAGGAGACGGCATCGGTCCCGAGGTCACGCTCGAGGCCAGGCGGGCGATGCGCGCCGCCCTCGACGGGGTCGAGCTCGTCGAGACCGAGTACGAGCTCGGCGCTGCCCACTACCTCGAGACAGGCGAGATCCTCGACGACGCGACGCTCGAGCGGCTCCGGCACCACGATGCCATCCTGCTCGGCGCGGTCGGCGGCGACCCGGCGGACGCGCGCCTCGCGGGCGGGATCATCGAGCGCGGCCTGCTGCTGCGCCTGCGCTTCGCGTTCGACCACCACATCAACCTGCGGCCGACCCGCCTCCACCCGAAGGTGGCGAGCCCGCTGCGGGACCCCGGCGACATCGACTTCGTCGTCGTCCGCGAGGGCACCGAGGGTCCGTACGTCGGCAACGGCGGGTCGCTGCGCACCGGCACGCCGCACGAGATCGCGAACGAGACGAGCGTCAACACGGCCTTCGGCGTCGAGCGGGTCGTGCGCTTCGCGTTCGAGCTCGCGGAGCAGCGCGACCGCAGGCTCACGCTCGTGCACAAGAAGAACGTGCTCGTGCACGCGGGCGGCCTGTGGCAGCGGGTCGTCGACGCCGTCGCCGCGGAGCACCCGGACGTCGTCGTCGACTACCTGCACGTCGACGCGGCGACGATCTTCCTCGTCGACCGGCCCAGCCGCTTCGACGTGATCGTCACCGACAACCTCTTCGGGGACATCCTCACCGACCTCGCGGGGGCGGTCGGCGGCGGCATCGGCATGGCCGCATCCGGCAACCTCAACCCCTCGGGCGAGTTCCCCAGCATGTTCGAGCCGGTGCACGGCTCCGCGCCGGACATCGCCGGCCGCGGCATCGCCGACCCGACCGCCGCGATCCTCTCGGCGGCGCTGCTGCTCGAGCACTCCGGTCACCCCGACGCAGGCCGGCGCATCCGCGACGCGGTCGACGCCGACGTCGACGCCCGCGGCGGCGCCAGCCGCACCACCAGCGAGGTCGGCGCCGCCATCGTCGACCGCATCCGCACCTCGAAGGAGCAGGCATGACACTCGAGTTCACCCTCACGCGGAACCCGGAGCCCGTCGCCGCCGACGTCCGGGCCGGCGTGCTCGCCGAGCCCGGCTTCGGCAAGCACTTCACCGACCACATGGTGTCGATCGACTGGACCGCGGATGGCGGCTGGCACGACGCCCGCATCGAGCCGTACGGCCCGCTGCAGATGGACCCGGCGTCGGCGGTGCTGCACTACGGTCAGGAGATCTTCGAGGGCATGAAGGCCTACCGTCGCGCCGACGGCTCGGTCTGGACGTTCCGCCCCGACCAGAACGCGAAGCGCCTGCAGCGCTCGGCAGCCAGGCTCGCGCTGCCGCAGCTGCCCGAGGAGCTCTTCCTCGAGGCGATCCGGCGCCTCGTCGAGGTCGACGAGGCGTGGGTGCCCGAGGGCGGCGAGGACTCGCTCTACCTGCGGCCGTTCATGATCGCGAATGAGGTGTTCCTCGGCGTTCGCGCGGCTCAGACCGTGCGGTTCATGGTCATCGCGAGCCCCGCGGGCCCCTACTTCGCCGGCGGCGTCAAGCCCGTCTCCATCTGGCTCTCGCGCGAGTACAACCGCGCGGGCCGAGGTGGCACGGGGGCTGCGAAGTGCGGCGGCAACTACGCGGCGAGCCTGCTGCCGACGCAGCTCGCGGTCGCGAACGGCTGCGCCCAGGTGCTGTTCCTCAACGAGCAGGGCACCGACCTCGAGGAGCTCGGCGGCATGAACGTCGTGCTGGTCAAGGCCGACGGAACGCTCGTCACGCCCGACTCCGACACCATCCTCGACGGCGTCACGCGCAACTCGCTGCTGCAGATCGCGGCGGATGCGGGGCACGCGGTCGAGCGCCGGCGCGTCACGCTCGCGGAGTGGCGCGACGGCGTCGCCGACGGCACGATCACCGAGGCGTTCGCGTGCGGCACGGCCGCGGTGCTCACGCCGATCGCGGCCCTGCGCAGCACGGACGAGACCATCGGCGACCCCGACGCGCCGGCCGGCCCGGTGGCGCTCGCGCTCCGCAAGGCGCTCACGGACCTCCAGTACGGCCGCGCGGAGGATCCGCACGGCTGGATGGTGCAACTGACGGGTGCCCGCTGATGCGTGTCGCGCGCTTCGCGCACGGCGAGCGGATCGGCTACGGCGTCGTCGACGAGGACGCCCTCGTCGTGCTCACGGGCGACCCGATCGTCGCCGGCTTCGACACGACGGGGGAGCGGATCCCGCTCGGCGAGGCGCGGCTCCTCGCGCCCGTCATCCCGCGCTCGAAGGTCGTCGCGGTCGGCCGCAACTACGCGAAGCACGCGGCGGAGCTCGGCAACGAGGTGCCCGCGGAACCGCTCGTGTTCCTGAAGCCCAACACCTCGGTGATCGGGCCTGGCGACGCGATCGTCATGCCGCCGGAGTCCGAGGACGTGCACTTCGAGGGCGAGATCGCGATCGTCATCGGCCGGGTCGCGCGTCGCCTGACGAAGGCGAACGCCCTGCACGCGGTGTTCGGCGTGACCGTCGCGAACGACGTGACGGCGCGCGACCTGCAGCGGCGCGAGCAGCAGTGGGCGCGCGCGAAGGGCTTCGACACCTTCTGCCCGCTCGGGCCGGCGATCGAGACCGAGCCGGACTGGAGCGACCTGCGCGTCATCACGCGCGTCGACGGCGAGGTGCGGCAGGACGGCGTCTCGAGCGACTGGATCTTCGACGCACCGACCGTGCTCGAGTGGATCACCGCATCGATGACCCTGCTGCCGGGCGACGTCGTGCTCATGGGTACGCCCGAGGGCGTCGGCCCGCTCTTCGCCGGCCAGACGGTCGAGGTCGAGGTGCCGGGCGTCGGCACCCTCCGCAACCCCGTCGTCGCCCAGGCCCCCGCCCCCTGACCCCGCACCGGCGCCGCCCGGCCCTGCGCCGCCTGAGCGACCGAACTTCCCCGAACTGCGGGGTTCCCGCCCGGAATCCCGGAGTTCGGGGAAGCTCGGCGTTCGGCGTTCGGCGATCGGTGGTGGGCGGGGTGGAGGCTGCCTGCATATGCAGGCTGGCTCTCGTAGAGTGACCGCATGGCTTCTTCCGATGCGCTCCGCGGCCACGTCGACGCGATGCTGCTGAGTGTCGTCGCGGAGGGCCCGGTGCACGGCTACGGCGCGATCGAGCGGATCCGCGACCGGTCGGGCGGCGTGCTCGACTTCCCGAGCGGCACGGTCTACCCGGCGCTGAAGCGCCTGGAGCGCCGCGGCCTCATCGAGGGGAAGTGGGCGTCGGAGGGACGCTCCAAGCGGGTCTACCGGCTCACGACCGCCGGCACGGCCGCGCTCACGACCGAGCGCGACGACTGGGCGGCCACCGCGTCGATCATCACGCGCGTGCTCGGGCCCGCGCAGGCATAGCGAGCGCGAGCCGCAGCGCGGCGAAAGCGCGCGAGCGCTCCGACCAGGTCCGCGACGGGATCGGCGGCGGGCATCGGGCCGATCCTCCCGCGCCTAGGATGGGGACCATCATGAGCGTCCCCTTCTCGACCGCCACGGGCGGCGACGTCGTCGTCCGCTTCTGCCCCTCGCCGACCGGCACGCCGCACGTCGGGCTCATCCGCACGGCGCTGTTCAACTGGGCGTACGCGCGGCACCACGGCGGCAAGCTGGTCTTCCGCATCGAGGACACCGACGCGGCGCGCGACAGCCAGGAGTCGTACGACCAGCTGCTCGAGGCGATGCGCTGGCTCGGCATCGACTGGGACGAGGGCGTCGGGACCGGTGGGCCCCACGAGCCCTACCGGCAGTCGCAGCGCGGCGAGATCTACGCCGGGATCATCGAGCGGCTGCGCGAGGCCGGCCACCTCTACGAGTCGTTCGCGACCGCCGAGGAGATCGAGGCCCGCAACCGCGAGCAGGGACGCGACCCGCGCCAGGGCTACGACAACTTCGAGCGCGACCTGACCGAGGCGCAGCGAGAGGCGCTCCGCGCAGAGGGCCGCCAGCCGAGCCTGCGCCTGCGGGTGCCGGACGAGGACCTCTCGTTCGACGACCTGGTGCGCGGCGAGATCACCTTCCCGGCCGGCTCGTTCTCGGACTTCGTGGTCGTGCGCCCGAACGGCGCCCCGCTCTACACCTTCGTGAACCCGGTCGACGACGCGCTCATGGGCGTGACGCACGTGCTGCGCGGAGAGGACCTGCTGTCGTCCACGCCGCGCCAGATCGCGCTCTACCGCGCGCTCGCCGACATCGGCATCACCACCGCGATCCCGCGCTTCGGCCACCTGCCGTACGTGATGGGCGAGGGCAACCGCAAGCTCTCGAAGCGCGACCCGCAGTCGAACCTGTTCCTGCTGCGCGAGGCCGGCTTCATCCCCGAGGGCCTGCTCAACTACCTCTCGCTCCTCGGCTGGTCGATCGCCCCCGACCGCGACGTCTTCTCGCGCGACGAGCTGATCGCCGCCTTCGACGTCGCGGACGTGAACCCGAACCCGTCGCGCTTCGACCCGAAGAAGGCGGAGTCGATCAACGGCGACCACGTGCGCCTGCTCCCCGCCGACGAGTTCGCGGCGCGCCTCGAGCCGTACCTCGGCCGCGTGTTCGGCGGACCGCCGAGCGACGCCGAGCGAGCGCTCCTCGCGCAGGCCGCCCCGCTCGTGCAGGAGCGCATGCAGCTGCTCGGCCAGGCCGAGGACATGCTCGGCTTCCTCTTCCTCGACACCGAGGACATCCACCACGACGCGGATGCGGTGGCCGGCCTCAGCGGCGACGCGCACGCCGCGCTCGAGGCGTCGCGCCGCGCGCTCGCCGAGCTCGAGACCTTCGACACCGCGAGCATCGAGCGGGTGCTGCGCGAGGTGCTCGTCGAGGGCCTCGGCATCAAGCCCCGCTTCGCGTTCACGCCGCTGCGCGTCGCGGTGACGGGCCGCCGCATCTCGCCGCCGCTGTTCGAGTCGATGGAGCTGCTCGGTCGGGACGCCGTGCTGGCGCGCATCGAACGGCTGGCCGCGAGCGTCTGATGGACGTCGACGTCGTCGTCATCGGCGCCGGACCCGCGGGCCTCGCCGCGTCGCTCAACCTGGCCCGCCAGCAGCGGACCGTCGCGCTCGTCGACTCGAACCGCCCGCGGCACGCGGCGACGCTGCAGTCGCACGGCTTCATCACGCGCGACGGCATCTCTCCGCTCGAGATGCGATCGCTCGGCCGGGAGGAGGTGCTGCGCTACCCGACGGTGACGCACGAGCGCACCCTCGTCCAGCAGGTCGTCGCCGTCGACGGCGGCTTCGCCGTGCAGGCCGAGCAGCCGGGGTCCCGCGCCGAGAGCGAGACGCGGGCGGCGGCCGTGCTCATCGCCACAGGGCTCTCCGAGACGCTGCCCGCCGTGAAGCACGTGCGCCCCTGGTACGGCACGAGCCTGCACTCCTGCATGGACTGCGACGGCTACGACAAGCGCGGGCAGGCGCTCGCGCTCATCGGCGAGACGCCCGACCTGGTCGACCGCGCCATGGTCATCCGCCGCCACACCGACGACCTCGCCGTGTTCACCAACGGGTCGGATGCGGTCGACGACGCCGGCGCGACCCGGCTCGCCGACCACGGGGTGACGCTCATCCGGACGCCGATCGCCGCGATCGAGGGCGACCGGGACGGCATGCAGGCGATCGTGCTGGAGGACGGCGAGCGGAGCATCCGCACCGGCGGCTTCGTGCGCCCCTGGTGGCATCCGCAGCTCGGGTTCGCGGAGGCCCTCGGCCTGGAGCGCGACGACGACGGGCTCGTCGTCGTCGATCGATCGCAGCGCGCATCCGTCGAGGGGATCTACGCGGCCGGCGACATCACACCCGGGTTCCGGCAGCTCGCGGTCGCCGCGGGTGCGGGGACGATCGCCGCCTCGGTGATCAACCGCGACCTCATCGCGCGCGAGCGCTGACGCCGGTCGACGCGGTGGACCTCGGCGCGCTCGACCCTGCCGTCTGGCCGCGCACCGGCGCGGCCGTGGCGCTGCTCGCGGCGATCGCGTTCGTCGGGCTGCGGATGTTCCGGGTCGAGGCGCCGCGGGAGTCGGTGGTCGCGATCCTGCGAGCCGCCGTCCAGCTCGCGCTCCTGAGCATCGTGCTGACGGGGATCATCCAGGACGTGCGCTGGGTCGCGCTCGGACTGGTCGGCATGTTCGTCGCCGCCGTCGTGACGGCGGCACGACGGAGCCGCGCGACAGCGGCGGAGCAGCTGCTGCTGGCCGCGGCGATCGCGGCAGGCCCAGCGGTCGTGATGCTCGTCGTGTTCGGCACGGGCGCCATCGGCCTGACGCCGCAGTACCTGCTCGCCGTCGGCGGCATCGTCATCGGCAACGCGATGACGATGGGCATCCTCGTGCAGCGCGTGCTGCACGCGTCCATCCGCGACCACTGGTCCGAGGTCGAGGGATGGCTGGCCCTCGGCGCGACGCCGCGGCAGTCGATCGCGACGCTCGCCAGGGACGCGGTGCGCACCGCCCTGCTCCCGATCATCGACACGACGCGCACGACGGGCATCGTCGTGCTGCCCGGTGCCTTCGTGGGCGCGGTGTTCGCCGGGCTCTCGCCCATCGAGGCCGGCAGGTTCCAGCTCGTCGTGCTGGCCAGCATCGTCGCCGCAGGTGTCGTGACCGGTTCGATCCTCGCCTTCACGGCGCACCGGACCGCCGCGCATGCGCCCGAGACGGCGGCGTGAGGGGCGCCACGATTGGCGCCCTGGCGCGCGAGCCGCTATGCTCGACTCTTGGCTCGCCCGCTTCGGCACGCGGCCATTGGGGTATGGTGTAATTGGCAACACGGAGGTTTCTGGTACCTTTGTTCTTGGTTCGAGTCCAGGTACCCCAGCAGTGAAGAAGCCCCCGCGGTGCGGGGGCTTCCGTCGTATCCGGATGCGATCTCGGCGCGCTCGTAGACTGGCCCCGACGAACGCGGGAGCAGCGATGACGGACGGAGCGATCCGGGTGGTCCTCGTCGATCACCAGGAGATCGTCCGGCGCGGCATCGCGCAGGTGCTCGCAGCCGACCCGCGGATCGTCGTCGCGGGTGAGTCGACCGCCGTCCGAGGCACCCTCCGCATCGGCGCCGCGACCCGCCCCCATGTCGTCGTGGTCGACGCCCACCTGCCCGACGGCAGCGGCATCGACCTGTGCAGACGCATCCGGTCGACGGAGCCGGGCATCCGCTGCCTCGTGCTCACCGACGACGACGATGAGACGGCCGCCCTCGCTGCGGTCATCGGCGGTGCCGCCGGCTATCTCCGCAAGAGCGTGCCCGGTCACCAGCTGCTCGCCGACATCCGGAGGGCTGCCAGCGGCGACCTGCTGCTGCCGCCGCAGGTGACCGACCGGGTGCGTGCTCGGATCGACCCCGAGCGCACGCCCATCCGCGCCGTGCTCACCCTGCGCGAGCGACAGGCGCTCGAGCTGATCACCGACGGCCTGACCAATCGGCAGATCGGCGAGCGGCTCGGCATCACCGAGCAGACGGTGAAGAACTACGTCTCCGGGCTGCTGGCGAAGCTGGGGATGCAGCGCCGGGCGCAGGTCGCGGCGTACGGCGCGACCGAGCGGGCGCGCGGCGACGGCGGGGCAGGCGCGCGCTCCAGGGACTGAGGTTCGACGTCCGCGTAGTACCAATGGCACTGTTCGGCGGACCGCCCCGGGAGGACGGTGGGGTACAACGTGCAGCGCGCGTGGAGGGGGTCCGATCATGGCGGAGGCGACTGGCCGACGGGTCCCGGCCCGCGCGCCCAACCAGTACGCGCAGCTGGCGAAGCTCATCCGGGACGAGGGGCTCCTGCGTCGCCGCTACGGCTACTACTGGACGAAGCTCATCGCCGCGCCGCTGCTGCTGGCCGGTTGTTTGACGGCCTTCGTGTGGATCGGCGACACCTGGTGGCAGATGTTCACCGCGGCGGCGCTCGCGGTGCTGCTGACGCAGATCGCCTTCCTCGGCCACGATGCGGCGCACCGCCAGATCTTCGCCTCTGCGAAGTGGAACGACTGGACGAGCATCGTCATCGCGGATCTCCTCGTCGGCATGAGCTACGGCTGGTGGCAGGCCAAGCACACCAGGCACCACGACAACCCCAACAAGCTCGGCGCGGACCCCGACATCGAGGTGCCCGTCATCGCCGTCACCGCCGAGACTGCTGCTCGCAGCCGGCGCGGTCCGTTCGGCTGGCTGCGCGCCCACCAGGGGCTCTTCTTCTTCCCGATCCTGCTCCTCGAGGCGCTCTCGCTGCACGCGTCGAGCGTGCGACGGCTCATGCTGCGCGAGCCCGTGCCGCGGCGCTGGGTGGAGATCACGTTCGTCTCGGTGCGCCTCGTCGGCTACGTCGTGCTCGTCTTCCTCGTGCTCTCGCCTGGCGTCGCGCTCGCGTTCCTCGGCGTGCAGATGGGCGTGTTCGGCTTCTACATGGGTGCGTCGTTCGCGCCGAACCACAAGGGGATGCCGGTCGTGCCGCGTGATGTGAAGCTCGACTTCCTGCGCCGCCAGGTGATGATGAGCCGCAACATCGGCGGCCCCGCCGCGCTCGACGTCGTGATGGGCGGCCTCAACTATCAGGTCGAGCACCACCTGTTCCCGTCGATGCCGCGTCCGCACCTCCGCCGGGCAGCCCCGATCATCGCCGCGTTCTGCCGCGAGCGGGGGATCCCGTACACGCAGACGGGGCTCTTCTCGTCCTACGCGATCGTCATCCGGTACATCAACCGGGTCGGCCTCGGCGAGCGGGACGTGTTCACGTGTCCGCTCGTGGCCCAGCGCAACGAGATCATCGCCTGAGGGCCCCGATGCGCTTCACGAGCGCCGCGCACGGCGGGACGGGGTGGAGTTCCCCTGTCCCGCTGGGCCGGTCTCGTCCTCGCCAGCACAGTGGTCACTGCTTGAGCCCACGCCCCTAGACTGCGGCGCATGGACCTCGCCGTCATCGCCTGCATCGCAGCCGCGCTCGCGGCGGCCGTGCACGGCTACATCTTCGTGCTCGAGACGCTGCGGTGGGAGGAGCCCGGCACGCGACGTGTCTTCGGCACCAGCCCGGAGCAGGCCGCGCAGTCGAAGCAGCTCGCGGCCAACCAGGGGGTCTACAACCTGCTGCTCGGCCTCGCCGCGCTCGCGGGCGTGCTCGCGACCCTCGCGGGCGCCCGGGCCGCTGGCATCGCGGTGCTGCTGACGGCGACGGGCATCATGCTCGCGGCGGCGCTGTTCCTCGTCGTCTCCGACCGCTCGAAGGGGCGCGCGGCGGCGGTGCAGGGCTTCTTCCCGCTCGTCGCGGTCGTCACGGGTCTCATCGCGCTGGGCCAGGTCGTCTAGACCCGGCCGTCTGCGGCGCGCGACGGTGCCGCCGGCGCCAGGCGTCAACGGCACCGTCGCCTCTCGTCAGTCCTTCTTGTGATTGGGGATGATCCCGAGGAAGCGGCGGGACGACGACGCGCGGCGCTCTGGCGCGTCGGGTGCGTCGCGCTCGTCGCGTGCGGTGCGGCGCTCCGACGAGCGTGCGTCGTCGCCGTCGTCGGCTGCACGGCCCCGCTCGCCCTCGCCGAGGTCGGTCTCGTCGGCGTGCTCCTCGCGGATCTCCCGGCCCTCGGCCTCGAGCTTGTCGCGCGCCTCTGCCTTCTTCTCGACCTTCTTGATGCCGCGCGGCGGCAGCTGGATGGCCGACTCCGCCTCGATGCCCGCCTGCAGCTGGCGCGCGCGCTCGACCTCGGCATCCACCTCGGCGCCGAGCAGCAGCACGATGTTGAAGATCCAGAGCGCGAACAGCAGCGCCATGACCGTGCCGATCGCGCCGTAGGAGCTGTAGCCGGAGGCGAACGTGAAGTAGAGGCCGAGGCCGACCGCGGCGATCGCGATGCCGACGATGGCGACGATCGAGCCGACGCTGACCCAGGTGAACTTCGGCTGCTTGAGGTTCGGCGCCAGGTAGTACAGCAGCGCGATCATGAGCACCACGATGCCGAGGATGACGGGCCACTTCACCCACGCCCAGATCGGCAGGAACACCTGCGACATGAAGGCGAGCACGCCACCGAGGCCGAGCGGCTCGGCGATCGGGCCGAAGATGCCGGTGACGAGCGCGTCGTTGAGCGCGAGCGAGACGAGGATGAGCACGATCCCGACGAGCAGCGTCACGGTGATGGCGAGCATCTGGGCCGTCTGCTTGACGAAGCCGCGACCCTCCTCGATGCCGTAGACGATGTTCATGCAGCGCGAGAACGCCTTGACGTACGCGGACGCCGACCAGATGGCCGTCGCGATGCCGATGATGAGGGCGATGACGCCGCCCGTGGCCGAGGTCGTCATGGTCTCGACGAGGTTGAGGACCAGGTCCTGGTAGTCGGCGGGCACCTGCCGCACGGCGTCGTCCACGACCCTCGTGACGGTGTCGGCGTTGTTCGCCAGCACGAGGGAGATGATCGAGAACACCGCGAGGAGGCCCGGCGCGAGCGAGAGCACCATGAAGTACGTCAGCGTGGCCGCCAGGTCGGTGGCGTGGTCGCTGCCGAACTCCTTCAGCGCTCGCTTGAGCGCGTACTTCCAGCTCGAGCCCTCGAGCTTCGCCGGGTCGTCCGGCTTCTCGTCGTGATCCGGTGCCGGCGCATCCGCTGCGTCGAGGGTGGCATCGATGGGGTCTCTGCTCGACACGGGGTGTCCTCTCGCGCGGGTGCCTGTCCTGGTGCCGCAGAACTGTACCCCAGCCGCCTGCGACCCGTGCCCCGGATCCGCGTCGGTCGCCGACGATCCGCTCCGCGAGCCGGTCGCTCCCGATCCGCCGAACTTCCCCGAACTCCGGGTTTCGGCGTCGAGAACCCCGAGTTCGGGGAAGTTCGTCATGCAAGCGCCCGGCGGCGCGACGGGCTCAGTAGGCGTCGGCCGCGCTCGCCGGGCGCTTCAAGCGCGCGACCGCCGCCTCGGAGCCGCGCGCCATGAGCGTGACGTCGGCCGCGACGAACACGAACGCCGCGCCGCGCGCGAGGCAGCGGTCGGCGTCGGCCTCGGCGAAGGTGTTCACCCCCACGGGCTTCCCCACCGAGCGCACCGCGTCGATCGTCGCGTCCACGGCGGCGACGACGGAGGGCTCCGACGCGCGGCCCGGGAAGCCCATCGAGCCCGCGAGGTCGGCCGGGCCGATGAAGACCGCATCGACACCGTCGACGCCGGCGATCTCGGCCGCGTTCGCGACGCCCTCGGCGGTCTCGATCTGCACGGTCACCGACACCTGCGCGTCCGCTCCCTGCACGTAGCCGGCGATCCGGCCCCAGCGCGACGAGCGCGCGAGCGCCGAGCCGATGCCGCGGGCGCCCTCGCGCTCGCCGTCAGCGCCCGGGTACCGGGCGGCGCGCACGGCGGCCGCCGCGTCCGCGGCCGTCGAGACCATCGGCACGAGCACGTTGACGGCGCCCAGGTCGAGCACCTGCTTGATCGTCACAGGGTCGTTCCACGGCACCCGCACGATGGTCGTCACCGGGTACGCGGCGGCGGCCTGCAGGATGGGCAGCATCTCCGACAGCGAGATGGGCCCGTGCTCGCCGTCGACGAGCAGCAGGTCAGCGCCGGAGCCGGCCATGATCTCGGCGGCCAGCGCGCTGCCGGATGCGTTCCACAGCCCGACGAGGGGAGCGTCGGCCGCGGCGAGCGCGTCGCGGAAGGTGCTCATCGGAACGACACCTCGACCGAGCCCATGTCCTGGAAGTGCGCCGTCACGACATCACCGGGCTGCACCCACACGGGCCGCGTGAACGAACCGGCGAGGATGAGCTCGCCTGCCTCGAGCCGGTCGCCGTGCTGCGCGAGCTTGCCGGCGAGCCATGCCACGCCGTTCGCGGGGTGGCCGAGCACGCCGCCCGAGACGCCCGTCTCGATGATCTCGCCGTTCACGAGGCAGTGCGTCCCCACCCACGCGAGGTTGCGGTCGCGCGGGCCGACCTCGACGTCGCCGACGACGACCGCTCCGAGCGCCGCGTTGTCGCTGATCGTGTCGACGATCGTGCGGCCCTCGAGCTCGATGTGCGAGTCGAGGATCTCGAGCGCCGGCACGACGACCTCCGTCGCGTCGAGCACCTGCTCGACGCTGAGGCCCTCGCCCTCGAGCGGCGAGCGGAGCACGAACGCGAGCTCCACCTCGACGCGCACGTTCGACCACTGGGCGTGCTCGACCGTCGCGCCGGAGCGGTACGCCTGGTCGGCGAAGATCACGCCGTAGTCGGGCTCGGTGATGCCGGTGGCGAACTGCATCGCCTTGCTCGTCAGACCGATCTTGCGGCCGACGAGGCGAGCCCCCGCCTGCTCCCGGCGCGCGCGCCAGATGCGCTGGATCGCGTAGGAGTCCTCGATCGTCGCGGCGGGGAAGCGGGCGGAGATCCGCTCGATCGTGCCGCGCGAGCGGGTGGCCTCGGCGAGCTCGTCGGCGATCCGCGTCACGGTCGCGTCGTCGAGGCCGCGCGCTGGCCCGGTGGACGTCGACGCTGCGGGTCGGCTCGCGACCGTCCCCGCCGTCACAGCTGGTTGCCGATCTTGAAGCCCTTCGACGCCTGGCCGCGGTAGGTGCCGTCGTCGTCGCCCACGCGCGTGTACGAGAACCCGTCGGCGCCGATCGTCACCTCCATCTCGCTGGAGTCGCTGCGCTCGGTCACCTCCACGAGGTTGCCGTCGAGGTCGAGCACCGGCGACGCCTCGGTGTACCAGGACGGCACGACCGGGTTCCCCCACCAGTCACGGCGCTGGTTGTCGTGCACGTCCCAGGTGATGACGGGGTTGTCGGGATCGCCGGTCCAGTAGTCCTGCGTGTAGATCTCGACGCGGTGCCCGTCGGGATCGGTGATGTAGAGGTAGAACGCGTTCGAGACGCCGTGACGGCCCGGTCCGCGCTCGATGTGGTCCGACATCCGGAGCGCGCCGAGCTTGTCGCAGATCTGGATGATGTTGTGCTTCTCGTGGGTCGAGAACGCGATGTGGTGCATGCGCGGGCCGTTGCCGCCCGTGAGCGCCGTGTCGTGCACGGTGCCCTTGCGCTGCATCCAGGCCGCGTAGGTCACGCCCTGGTCGTCCTGGATGTCCTCGGTGACGCGGAAGCCCAGGTCCTCGAGGTACGCGCGGCCGCGCGGCACGTCCGGGGTGACCTGATTGAAGTGATCGAGGCGCACGAGCTCGCCCGCCGAGATCAGGTCGTAGCGCTGGTGCAGCCGCTCCGCGTGCTCGGTGGCGTAGAAGAACTCGTAGGGGAACCCGAGCGGGTCCTCGACGCGCACGCTGTCGCCGAAGCCCTTCTGGAAGCCGTCAGCACGGCGCTCGGTGCGGCAGCCGAGCTCCCGGTAGTACGCCTCCGCGCGGTCGACGTCCTCCGGCGTGCGCACGCGGTAGGCGAACGCGGCGACGGCCGCGACGGGGCCCTTCCGCAGCACGAGGTTGTGGTGGATGAACTCCTCGAAGCTCCGGAGGTAGATCGCCTCGTCGTCCTCCTCGGTGACGTGCAGGCCGAGCACGTCGACGTAGAAGGCGCGGCTCGCGGCGAGGTCGGTCACGACGAGGTCCATCGCCGCGCAGCGGATGATGTCCGGCGCTGGGACGGAGGGGGTGGGGATCCGGTCGGTCATGATGGCTTCTCCTTCGAAGTGCGGGTCAGGCGGATGCGCCGAAGCGAGTGGTGTGGACGTCGCCGAGCGTGATGTGCACGGCCTGCTGGTCGCTGTAGAAGTCGAGCGAGCGGTAGCCGCCCTCGTGGCCGAGGCCGGAGGCCTTGACGCCGCCGAACGGGCTGCGGAGATCCCGCACGTTGTGGCTGTTGAGCCACACCATGCCGGCCTCCACGCGCTGCGAGAACAGGTGCGCGCGCTTGAGGTTGTTCGTCCAGATGTAGGCGGCGAGGCCGTACCTGGTGTTGTTCGCGAGCTCGAGCGCCTCCTCGTCGGAGTCGAACGGCGTGATCGCGACGACCGGGCCGAAGATCTCCTCCTGAAAGATCCGCGCATCCGGGGCGACGTCGGCGAACACCGTGGGGGCGACGTAGTTGCCGTCGGGGAATCCCTCGGGGCGACCGCCGCCCGCGAGCAGGCGGCCCTCGCCCTTGCCGATCTCGACGTAGGACATGACCTTGTCGAAGTGCTCGGGGTGCACGAGGGCGCCGACCTCGGTCTTGGGGTCCGCGGGGTCGCCCACGACGATGCGCTTGGCGCGCTCCGCGTAGCGCTCGAGGAACTCCTCGTAGATCGAGCGCTCGACGAGGATGCGGCTGCCGGCCGTGCAGCGCTCGCCGTTCAGCGAGAAGACGCCGAAGAGCGTCGAGTCGATCGCGGCGTCGAGGTCGGCGTCGGCGAAGACGACGGCGGGGCTCTTGCCGCCGAGCTCCATCGACAGGGCCTTGAGGTGCGGGGCCGAGTTGCCGAAGATGAGCTTGCCGGTGCTCGACTCGCCCGTGAACGAGATGAGGGGCACGTCGGGGTGCTTGACGAGCGCGTCGCCCGCGGTCTCGCCGAAGCCGTTGACGAGGTTGAAGACACCGCGCGGCAGCTCGGCCTCCTCGAAGATGCCGGCCCACAGCGACGCCGACAGCGGCGTGAACTCGGCGGGCTTCAGCACGACGGTGCAGCCGGAGGCGAGCGCGGGGCCCAGCTTCCACGACTCGAGCATGAACGGCGTGTTCCACGGCGTGATGAGGCCGGCGACGCCCTTCGGCTTGCGGTTGACGTAGTTCACCTGCGTGCCGGGCACCTTGTAGGCGTCGTCGCGGCCGGCGACGATGAGGTCGGCGAAGAAGCGGAAGTTCTCGGCGGCGCGCTGCGCCTGGCCGCGGGCCTGCGTGATCGGCAGCCCGGAGTCCCACGACTCGAGCTGCGCGAGCTCCTGGTCACGGGACTCGACGATGTCGGCGATGCGCGACAGGATGCGCGCGCGCTCACGGTTCTTCATGCGCGGCCACGGGCCGTCCTCGAACGCGCGCGTCGCCGCGGCGACCGCGAGATCGATGTCGGCCTGCTTGCCGGACGCGGCGACCGTGTAGTCCTGGTTCGTCACCGGGTTGAGCACGCCGAACGTGTCGCCGTCGACGGAGCCGACGCGCTCGCCGTCGATGTAGTGGGGGATCAGGTCGGGGATGCCTGCGGGCTGGGTGGCCATGATGGCTCCGTTTCTGTCGTGTCGGTGCGCCGAGGGCGGCTGGGTCAGGAGGTAGGGGTGCGCTTGCGGTGCAGGAACGCGTCGGGCGTCGCGAGCCGGTGCGCCCGCACCGCGAGCTCGATCCGCCGCGGGTCGGCGCCCTCCTCGATGAGCGCGACGATCGCCTCGTGCTCGTCGACGGAGGCGACGGCGCGGCTCGGCACGAACGAGAAGGTCGACTGGCGCAGCCGCGCGAGCCGCTTCCAGCCGTTGTCGATCACGTCGCCGAGCACCTCGTTGTGGCAGACATCCGTCAGCCGGCGGTGGAAGGCCTCGTTGAGCGCGGTGAACTGCACGGGATCGAAGGCGGCGAGGCTCTCGCGCATCTGCGCGTTGATCGCACGGGCCTCGTCGACGTCGGCCTTCGAGTACAGCCCTGCGGCGAGCATGACCGCGGCGCCCTCGACGAACGAGAGCGTCTCCATCGTGTCGTGGTACTCGAGCTCGTCGATCTCGGCGACGCGCGCGCCGATGTTGCGCTCGAAGGTGATCATGCCCTCCGCCTCGAGCCGGCGGATCGCCTCGCGCACCGGCACCACGCTCATGTCGAGCTCGCGGCCGATCGCGTCGAGCACGAGCCGGTAGCCGGGGGAGTAGGTGCCGTCGACGATGCGGTCGTGGAGCAGGTCGTAGGCGCGCTGCGACTTCGAGGGCGCGACGACGTCGCCGGCGCCGGCGATCGCGGCGGCCCGCGCCCGCCGCCCGCTCACGATTCCCCCGCCTCGGCGATCGACGCCTCGTACTTCGCGCGCCACTCGGCGTTCATGGGGAAGAGGCCGTCGACGGGGTGGCCGGCGTCGACCTGCGCGGCGATGAACTCCTCCTCGCGCTCCTGCTGGATCGCCTCGTCGACGAGCTCGCGCGCGATGGCCGGCGGGATGACGAGCACCCCGTCGCCGTCGCCGACGATGATGTCGCCGGGCTGCACGGTGGCGCCGCCGCACGCGATCGTCTCGTCGAACGACCACGGCACGTGGAGGCGCCCGAGCACGGCCGGGTGACCGCCCGAATGGTAGGTGGGCACGCCGATCTCGGTCACGACGTCGAGGTCGCGCACGCCGCCGTCGGTGACGAGGCCGGCGGCGCCGAGGTGGCGCGCGCGGAGCGCCAGGATGTCACCGAGCGTGCCGGAGCGGTTGTCGCCGCGCGCCTCGATGACGACGACCTCGCCGGGCTGCAGCGAGTCGAACAGGCGCTTCTGCGCGTTGTAGCCGCCGCCGTGGCTCTTGAAGAGGTCCTCGCGGTTCGGCACGTAGCGCAGCGTGCGCGCGGTGCCGACGAGGCGCGTGCCCGGCTGCGTCGTGCGCAGGCCATCGATCGAGACGTTGTTGAGGCCGCGCTTCCGCAATCCCGACGAGAGCGTGGCGAGCGCGACCTGGGAGAGCTTCGTGCGCAGCTCGTCGTCGAGCACCGGCGCCGCGGTCGGCTGGAAGTCGGCGATCGGGCGGCCGGATGCGTCGGCCCACTGCTCGGGGGTCGGCTTCGGCTGCGCGGAGTAGGGCGGCAGCTGCTGGTCGCCGATGCGCAGGGTGGTCGCGAGCCTGCCGGTCGCGAGCTGCTCGCCGTCGAGCGCGGTCGCGGTGACCTCGACCTCGACGCGCTGCCCGGGGACGAAGGTGGAGGCGTCGGCGGGCGTGCCGGTGAGGATGACGTCACCCGGCTCGAGCGTGATGAGCTGGGAGAGGTCGCTCACGATCTGCGGCAGCGAGAAGAGGAGGGTGGACGTCGAGTCGGCCTGCACGAGCTCGCCGTCGAGCCAGGTGCGGATCTCGATCGCGGCCGGGTCGAGCCGGTCGGCGGGCAGGAGCACCGGACCGATCGGCGTCATGCCGTCGCCGCCCTTCGAGCGCAGGTTCGCGCCCTTGTCGACCCAGCGGAGGTCGAAGACGCCGAGGTCGTTCGCGGCGGTCACCCCCGCGACATGCTGCCAGGCCTCCGCCTCGTCGACGCGACGCGCGTGGCGGCCGATCACGATGGCGATCTCGCCCTCGAAGCCGAAGATCGCGGTGCCGGCCGGCACCTCGGCCTCACCTCCGAGGGAGAGCGACGTCGCGGGCTTGAGGAAGAAGCCGGGCGCCTCGGGCGTGCGGCCCTTCTGGGCCGCGCGGGCGGCGTAGCCGATGTGCATCGCGAAGACCTTGCCGGGCCTCGCGCCGAGCAGCGCCCAGGCGGCTTCGGCGGCGGTCAGAGCGCCCTCAGGGCGGTGCGTCGATGCATCCATACGGGCATCGTATACGATTCCGTATCGGAGCCGCAAGGCTCCGGAGTGAGCGCAGCAGGGCACCGTTCGACTCAGGTCGGGTCGATGTCGGAGACCTTGCCGTCGTGCACGAAATCGTATATGTTCCTCTCATCTCTCGGTTGGACCAGTCCCGGCCGCCCCCACTGACAAAGGAGTCAGCGTGTCTCGCAGCACGACTCACGGCGTTCCCTCCGCCAAGGAGCGCAACAAGGTCCTCGCGGCCGTCGTCGTCGGCACCACCATCGAGTGGTACGACTTCTTCATCTACGCCTTCATGGCCAACCTCGTCTTCGCGCAGCTGTTCTTCCAGCCCGCGGGCGAGGGCATGATGCAGATCCTGTCGCTCATCACGATCGGCATCTCGTTCCTGTTCCGCCCGCTCGGCGCCTTCCTCGCCGGCCACTTCGGCGACAGGATCGGCCGCCGCCCGATGCTGGTGCTCACGCTGCTCCTCATGGGCATCGCCACCACGCTCGTCGGCGCGCTGCCGACGTTCGAGCAGGCAGGCTTCGTCGCTCCGGTCCTGCTCATCTTCCTCCGCATCCTGCAGGGCATCTCCGCCGGTGGCGAGTGGGGCGGTGCGGTGCTCATGGCCATCGAGCACGCGCCCCAGGGCCGTCGCGGCCTCTACGGCTCGTTCGTGCAGGCCGGCGTGCCGCTCGGCATGCTGCTCGCCACGAGCATCCTCGCGGGCATCCGCGCCGCCTTCCCGGGCGACGCGTTCCTCGAGGTCGGCTGGCGCATCCCGTTCTTCGTCTCGATCCTGCTCGTCGTGGTGGGCTACGTCGTGCGTCGCTCGGTCGACGAGTCGCCGGTCTTCCAGGAGATCAAGCAGACGGCGCAGCAGGAGTCGGCGCCGATCGTGCAGGTCTTCCGCAAGTACGGCCTGATCGTGCTCTTCGCCGCGATGGTCTTCATGGCCAACAACGCGACGGGCTACATGACGACCGGTGGCTACGTGCAGGGCCTCGCATCGCGACCGGTCGACGGCACCCCGCCGGGGCTCGGCTTCGACCCGGTGGGCGTGCAGCTGGCGACCTTCGCCGGATCGCTGTCGTGGCTCGTGTTCACGTTCATCGCCGGTGCGCTCTCCGACCGGATCGGCCGCAAGCCGCTCTACATCCTCGGCTGGATCGTGCTCGCGATCACGATCGTCCCGCTCTTCATCCTCGTCGAGCAGGGCGTGTGGGGCGTCGCCGTCGGCACGATCCTGCTGGGTGCGGGCCTCGGCCTCACCTACGGCGCGCAGGCCGCCTGGTACGCGGAGTCCTTCCCGGCCGGGGTCCGCTACTCGGGCGTCTCGATCGCCTACGCGATCGGCGCCATCATCGGTGGCGCGTTCGCGCCGACGATCGCACAGGCGCTCCTGCAGGCGACCGGCTCGACGTGGTCGATCGTCGGCTACCTGCTCGCGACCGTCGTGATCTCCCTCATCGGCACGCTGCTCATGAAGGACCGCACCGGCATCCCGCTCTCGATCGAGTTCGAGCACTCGGGCCGCTGGGAGTCGTGGAAGAAGGGCGACGAGTACGTCGAGCTCTCCGACGTCGACCGCGCGGCGCACTCCGCCAAGTAGGCGCAGCACCGAACGGGGGTCCCGCCGCGGCGGGGCCCCCGTTCCGCGCACCCGCGGTCCTCGACGGGCGCTGCGGCTCAGTCCACGACGACGGGGTCGTCGATGGCGGTGCCGCGCTCGTACGGCCCGAAGAAGAGGTCGGCGCCGTCCTGGGTGAGCGCGGTGCCGCTCGCCCGCCGGCCGTCGAAGGCGGCGATCGTCGCGAAGGGGAACCGGCTCGACGGGTCGTCGGGATCGGTGATCTCGAGCGCCCACCCGCCGCCGACCTGCACGATCGCGGGATCGGCGATCGTGACGCGCAGCATGCCGCCGTGGCCGGTCAGGGTGACGGCGCCCCGGAACGCGAGCCCGTCGGCGCTCTCGAAGCGGAAGCCGGTGCCCGTCCTGGCGGCGCCGCCGCCGGCCTCCACCGAGCCGTCCGCCATCCGGCGCACGTAGCCGAGCAGCGACGCCTTGATGCCCCAGTCGAGCGCCGTCATCGCGGCTGCGGCCAGGAGAGCGAGCGGGCGTAGCGGATGAGCGCCTGCACCCGCTCGGTCGGCGCCGGGGCGGCCGGCCAGATGACGTCGATCCCGACGGGCGGCACCGCCGGGGCGATCTCGAGCATGGCGACAGGGTAGCCCTCGTAGCTCGCCCGATTCGCGGGACGCTGCACGAGGATGCCGTAGCCGAGCCCGCGTCCGACGAGCGCGCGCACCGCCTCGTAGCTCTGCACGCGGTGGCGCACGCGCGGCACGAGGCCCTGCGCGGCGAAGAGCGACATCGTGTGCTCGCTCGAGGGCGGCGCGTCGAGCAGGATGAGGTCGCGCTCGACGAGCTGCTCGAGCCGTACGGTGTCGCCGCTCGCGAGCGGATCGTCGGCCGCGACCACCGCGTGCGCCGGCAGCGCGAACAGCCGCGCCCTGCTGGGCTGCCCGGGCACGAGCGTGTCGTACACGAATGCGACGTCCATGTGCCCCGACTCGAGCCGGCCCCGCAGCCGATCGTGCGTGGCCTCGACGATCTCGAGCTCGACCCGTGGATGCGCGCTCCCGAAGCCCTGCAGGATCGGGGGCAGCACCGTGGGCGCGAGCGTCGGGTAGCAGCCGATCGTGATCGGACCGACGAGCTCGCCCGCAGCGCCGTGCAGCGAGCGCTCGAGCTCGGCCGAGGACGCGAGCAGCTCGCGCGCGCGAGCGACCACGTCGACCCCCGTGCTCGTGAGCGTGAGCCCCCGCGCGCGACGCCGTACCATGAGGCGCGCGCCGAGCGATCGCTCGAGCTCGGTGAGCGCCTCCGAGACGGCGGACGGCGAGGCGTGCACGCGGGCAGCGGCCCCGGCCACCGTCCCCGCGTCGGCCGCGGCGACGAGGAACGACAGCTGCCGGAGGGTGAAGGACGGCGAGTCGAAGGCTTGCATGTTCGGTCCATCCGACGTTGAACGGGTGAGATATCCGCTTTTCCAACACTAGCCACGCGAGCACACTCGAGGTGCAGCGACGACCGCTGCTCCGATCACGAGGACGTGTCATGCCGAGCAACGAGGCTCCGGTCGCCGACTGGGTGACGATCGCCGATCTCCATCGCGACCCCTTCCCCATCTACGAGCGCCTCCGCGCCGAGGGCGGCGTGCACTGGGTGCCGCAGGTGCGGCGCTACCTCATCACGAGCTACGCCGCCGTGCACGAGACCGAGTTCGACCAGGAGACCTTCTCGGCGAACGAGGAGGGCTCGCTGCAGATCCGCGCGATGGGGCACTCGATGCTGCGGCGCGACGATCCCGAGCACTACCTCGAGCGCAAGGCGTGGCAGCCGGCGCTGCGCCCCGGCGTCGTGAAGCGCGAGTGGATGGGCATGTTCGAGCGCACGGCGGAGCGCTGCCTCGACGAGATGGTCGCGAAGGGCCAGCTCCATGACGGAGGCGCCGACCTCATCTGGGACTTCGCCGCCCCGTACGCCGCCGAGAGCCTGCGACAGATCATCGGCCTGCACAACGTGACCCAGCAGGACATGCAGCGCTGGTCGCAGACGCTCATCGACGCGACCGGCAACTACGCCGACGACGCCGAGGTGTGGGCGCGCGGCAGGCGCTCCTTCGACGAGGTCGACGGCGCGCTCGACGAGATGCTGCAGTGGCACGCGGCGAACCCGAACCCGTCGCTGCTGTCGCAGCTGCTGCGCATCCCTGACTACGCGATGCCCATCGAGCGCATCCGAGCGAACGTGAAGATGACGATCGGCGGCGGGCTCAACGAGCCCCGCGACGCCCTGGGCGTCGCGGCCTGGGCGCTGCTCGCGCACCCCGAGCAGCGCCGCGCCGTCGAGGCCGACCCGAGCCTGTGGCAGGCGGCGTTCGACGAGACGATCCGCTGGATCGCGCCGATCGGCCTCTACTCGCGGCAGGTCACGCGCGACGTCGAGCTCGCCGGCGTGCGCCTGCCCGCCGGCGCGAAGCTCGGCATCTGCATCATCTCGGCGAACCGCGACGAGCGGGTGTGGGATGCGGCGGCCGACTTCGACGTGCGCCGCGAGGTGAAGCCGCACCTCGCGTTCGGCAAGGGTGTGCACGTCTGCCTCGGCGCGTGGGTCGCACGCGCGGAGGTCGCGGACGTCGGGCTGCCGATGCTGTTCGAGCGGCTCCGCGGCCTCGACCTCGTGCCGGACGACCGTGCCGAGATCGCGGGCTGGGTGTTCCGCGGCATGACGAAGCTGCCCGTGCGCTGGGACTCGGTCGCGACGTCGCGGCCGTCGCCCGCGTCGACGACCGTCGGCGGCCCGGCTCCGCGCATCGCCGTCGTCGGCTCCGGCCCCGCCGGCTGCTTCACCGCGCAGGCGCTCCGCCGCCGCTTCCCGAGCGCCGAGCTCGACGTGCTCGACGCCCTGCCGGTGCCCTACGGCCTCGTGCGCTCCGGCGTGGCCGCCGACCACCCCGGCACGAAGTCGGTGACGGCGCAGTTCGACCGGCTGTTCCTGCGCGAGGGCGTGCGGTTCCGCGGCAACGTGCGGCTCGGCACCGATGTGTCGCTCGACGCGCTGCGGAGCGCGTACGACGCGGTCGTGCTCGCGACCGGGATGCACGTCGACCGCGAGCTCGGCGTGCCGGGCGACGCCCTCGCCGGCGTCCACGGCGCCGGCCGCATCACGCGGCTGCTGAACGCGCATCCGGATGAGGGGGACGCGCCAGCGCTCGGCGAGCGCGTCGTGATCGTCGGGCACGGCAACGTCGCGATGGACCTCGTCCGGCTGCTCGCGCGGGACGCCGACGGGCTCGAGGGCACCGACGTCGACGACGAGGCGCACGCGCGCCTCGCGGGAGGCGTGCGGACGATCCACGTCGTGGGGCGCAGCGGCCCGACCGCGGCGAAGTTCGACCCCGTCATGGTGCGTGAGCTCGCCGGCCTCGCGGGCGTCGCGCACCGCGTGCACGGCGCGGCGCTCGCGTCGATCGAGGACGGCAAGGACGCCCGTGCCGACGCCGTGCGCGCCCTCGAGGCGGCGACGACCGGCTCGGCGCGGGTCGAGATCCACTGGTGGTTCGGCCTCGCGCCGTCGCGCATCGAGGGCGACGGCCGCGTCGAGCGGGCGGTGTTCGCCGGAGCCGAGGGTGAGGTCGCACTCGACGCGGATGCGGTCGTCACCGCCGTCGGGTTCGCGGCGGACGCCGACTCGCCGACCGAGCCAGGGGCGCATCCGGACGGACGGATCGGGCCCGGCCTCTACACCGCGGGGTGGCTGCGGCGCGGGCCGCGCGGCACCATCCCCGACCAGCGGACGGACGCGCGCGAGCTCGCGCGCACGATCGCCGAGGACATCGAGTCGGGCGCGGTCGAGCTCGGGGCCCCGGGGCTCGCGCCGGCGGTGAGCGAGGTGGGCTTCGACGGCTGGCGCCGCATCGACGTGCTCGAGCGGCTCGGCGCCGCGCCCGGCCGGGAGCGGGCGAAGCTCAAGGCCGTCGAGCGGATGCTCGCCGCCGCGGCGGACGAGGGCATCGCGCTGCCCGGGCTCGCCGACGAGGTCGAGGCGAGCGGCGGCGGCCGGCCCGTCACCGTGCTCTTCGGCACCGAGTCGGGCGGGGCTGAGCTCGTCGCCGACGAGCTGCGTCGCGTGCTCGCACCGCGCGCCGCGGTCGAGGTCCGCGACCTCGCCGACGTCGATCCCGCGCGGCTGGACGCGTCGCGGCTGCACCTCGTGGTGTGCTCGACCTACGGCGATGGCGAGGTGCCGACGGCCGCGCGGGCGTTCCTCAGCGCTCTCCACGACGAGCGGCCGGACCTCACGGGCCTCCGCTACGCGGTGCTCGGCATGGGTGATCGCAGCTACACGAAGACCTACTCGCGCGGGAGCGAGCTCGTCGACGAGGCGCTCGCGAGCTGCGGCGCGCAGCGCGTCGGCGAGTACGGCCGCCACGACGCGGGCGGGCCGGTGCCGGCAACCGAGGCGGCTCGCGACTGGGCGGAGGGTGTGCTGTCGGTGGTGGGCGCGGCCGTCCCCGCCTAGCCGCTCGGCACGAGGCCGTGCCGGTGGAATCGGCGCGTGGTCACGACACGCCGCCCGGGACGGCGCGGCGCGGCGTGT
>JAPSJX010000028.1 GCA_031178105.1 Agrococcus sp.
CCTCGAGCGAGAGCGTCTTCGGGGGCGTCAGGCGCTCGAGCTCCTCACCGGTCGACGACCGGATGTTGTTGAGCTTCTTCTCCTTGGTGATGTTGACGTCCATGTCGTCGGCGCGCGCGTTCTCGCCCACGACCATGCCCTCGTAGACGTCGTCGCCCGGCTTGATGAAGAACACGCCGCGCTCCTGCAGCGCCATGATCGCGTTCGGCGTCGAGACGCCCTGGCGGTCGGCCACGAGCGCGCCGTTGTTGCGGGTGACGATCGAGCCCGCCCACGGCTGCCAGCCGTGCGCGATCGCGTTCGCGATGCCCGTGCCGCGCGTGATGGTGAGGAACTCGGTGCGGAAGCCGATGAGGCCGCGGCTCGGCACGACGAACTCCATGCGGACCCAGCCGGTGCCGTGGTTCTGCATCCCGTCCATGATGCCCTTGCGGGCGGCGAGCAGCTGCGTGACGGCGCCGAGGTGCTCCTCGGGCACGTCGATCGTCAGGTGCTCGAACGGCTCGTGCAGCTTGCCGTCGACGTGGCGCGTGACGACCTGCGGCTTGCCGACGGTGAGCTCGAAGCCCTCTCGGCGCATCTGCTCGACGAGGATCGCGAGGGCGAGCTCGCCGCGGCCCTGCACCTCCCACGCGTCCGGGCGGCCGATGTC
Organism: Agrococcus sp.; assembly: GCA_031178105.1. GTDB lineage: Bacteria > Actinomycetota > Actinomycetes > Actinomycetales > Microbacteriaceae > Agrococcus. The sequence continues at coordinate 653 of JAPSJX010000028.1, forward strand.
GACGACGCGCAGCGACACGTTGCCGATGAGCTCGCGGTCGAGGCGGTCCTTCACCATGCGGGCCGTGAGCTTCGAGCCCTTGACCTTGCCGGCGAGCGGCGACGTGTTCGTGCCGATCGTCATCGAGATGGCGGGCTCGTCGACCGTGATGGTCGGGAGCGGCCGCACGTCGTCCGGGTCGGCGAGCGTCTCGCCGATCGTGATGTCGGCGATGCCCGCGACGGCGCAGATGTCGCCGGGGCCCGCGCTCTCGGCGGGCACGCGCTCGAGAGCCTTCGTCTCGAGCAGCTCGGTGATGCGCACGTTCTGCACCTCGCCGTCGTGACGCACCCACGCGACCGTCTGGCCCTTGCGGATGGTGCCGGCCTTCACGCGAAGCAGCGCGATGCGGCCGAGGAACGGCGACGCGTCGAGGTTCGTCACGTGCGCCTGCAGCGGCGCCTCGTCGTCGTACGTGGGCGCGGGGATGTGCTGGAGGATCGCCTCGAACAGCGGCTCGAGGTCGTCGCTCTCGGGCAGCGCGCCGTCGGCGGGCTTGACGGTCGACGCGCGACCGGCCTTGCCCGAGGCGTAGACGACGGGCACGTCGAGGACGGCGTCGAGGTCGAGGTCGGGCACATCGTCTGCGAGGTCGGAGGCAAGGCCGAGCAGCAGGTCCTGGCTCTCGCTCACGACGTCGTCGATGCGCGCGTCCGGGCGGTCGGTCTTGTTGACGAGCAGGATGACCGGGAGCTTCGCCTCGAGCGCCTTGCGCAGCACGAAGCGCGTCTGCGGCAGCGGGCCCTCGGAGGCGTCGACGAGCAGCACCACGCCGTCGACCATCGACAGGCCTCGCTCGACCTCGCCGCCGAAGTCGGCGTGGCCCGGGGTGTCGATGACGTTGATCGTCACCGGGCCATCGGCCGCGTGCGCACCCGCGTACCGGATCGCCGTGTTCTTGGCGAGGATCGTGATGCCCTTCTCGCGCTCGAGCTCGTTCGAGTCCATCGCCCGCTCGTCGTGCGTGTCGTGCGCACCGAACGAGCCGGTCTGGAGGAGCATCGCGTCGACGAGGGTGGTCTTTCCGTGGTCGACGTGGGCGACGATCGCCACGTTGCGGAGGTCGGATCGCGCGGCGATCGGCATGCAGGTGCCTTCCGGTCTGAGGGGGTGCGCGACGAACGGCCGCGGCGCCCAGTCTAGCGGGCGGCCGCGGCCGTGGCCGTGTGCCGGTCACGACACCCGGCGGGACCTCCGGCGCTCGGCCTGCGCGACGGGGTCCGGCACGGGGACCGCCGCGATGAGCCGCTGCGTGTACGCGTCCCTGGGGCTGCGCAGGATCTCGTCGCGCGTGCCCTCCTCGACGATGCGGCCGTTGCGCATGACGACGATGCGGTGCGCGAGCGAGTCCACCACCGCGAGGTCGTGGCTGATGAACAGGCAGGCGAACTGCAGCTCCTGCTGGATGCCGGTGAGCAGCTCCAGGAACCGCGCCTGCACCGAGACGTCGAGCGCGCTCGTCGGCTCGTCCGCGATCAGCAGCTCCGGCGCGAGCGCCAGCGCACGCGCGATGCCGACGCGCTGCTTCTGGCCGCCGGAGAGCTCGTGCGGATAGCGGTTGCGGTACGAGGTCGGCAGCTCCACCGACTCGAGCAGCTCCTGCACGCGCTTGTCCAGGGCTTGCGTGCCGATCGGGTCGCCGGCGGCGCGGCGCGACAGCAGGATCGGCTCGCCGATGGACTCGCCGATCGGCATCCGCGGGTTCAGCGACGACGAGGGGTCCTGGAAGACGATGCCGGTCTTCTCCCGGAGCGGCCGCAGATCACGCATCGACGCGGCCGAGATGTCGTGGCCCGCGACCGTCAGCGTGCCGGCCGCGATCGGCAGCAGGCCGATGGCGGCGCGCCCGAGCGTCGTCTTCCCTGAACCGGACTCCCCCACGAGACCGACGATCTCGCCGGGGTAGACCGCCATGTTGATCTCGTCGGCGGCGCGGAAGGCGGGCACGCGACCGCGCTTCGGGTACTCGACGGCGACGTCCTGGAAGCGCAGGATCGGCTCCACCGCATCCGACACCTTCGATGCCTCGAACGCCCGGCCCGTCTGATCCTCGTGCACCCCGAGGTAGGGCACCGCGGCCAGCAGCTCGCGCGTATAGGGATGCGACGGGCGCTCGAAGACGTCGAGCGCGGTGCCGCGATCGACCATCTCACCGTTGCGCATGACGATGATGCTGTCCGAGAGATCGGCGACGACACCCATGTCATGGGTGATGAGGATGACCGCCGAGTGCAGCTCGTCCTTGAGCTTGCGCATGAGGTCGAGCACCTCCGCCTGCACCGTCACGTCGAGCGCCGTCGTCGGCTCGTCGGCGATGAGGAGCACGGGGTCGCACGCCAGCGACTGCGCGATCATCGCGCGCTGGCGCTGACCGCCGGAGAGCTGGTGCGGGTACTTGTTGAAGGCGTTCGGCGGATCGGGGATCTCCACCTTCGCGATCAGCTCGATCGCTCGCTCCTTCGCCGCGGCCGGCGTCAGGTCGAAGTGGCTCCGCAGCGCCTCGACGATCTGGAACCCGATCGTGTAGACGGGGTTCAGGGCCGTCATGGGCTCCTGGAAGATGAGGGCCACCTCGTTGCCGCGGACGTGGCGCAGCTCCTGCATCGGGATGCCGAGGATCTCGTTGCCCTTGAGCCGCACCGAGCCTCGCACGCGCGCGTTCGGCGGCAGCAGGCTGATGAGCGCCATCGCGGTCGTGGACTTGCCCGATCCCGACTCGCCGACGATCGCGAGCACCTCGCCGGCGTGCACCGCGAACGCAGCGTCCTTCACGGCCGGATAGAACTTGCCGTCGACCCAGAAGTCGACATTGAGGTCGCGCGCCTCCAGGATGACGTCGCGCTGGTTGACGGGGACGGCTACCGAGGCGGTCACGGGAGCTCCTCTCCTGCGTTGTCTGCGGTGCAGTGCTGGTCTGCGAAACTGGTGGGATGGCCTATCAGCGAGCGGTGTTCCGATCGTCCTTCGGCAGGGTGATCACGATCGTGATCGGGGTCCTCATGGCGCTCGCGCTGGGGAGCATCCTGCTCGCCGCCGACCCCGCCGCGCTGCTGTGGGCGCTGCCGTGGCCGGTGCTGGGCGCGTCGGTGACCTGGGCACTCATGTGGCGCCCGCGCGTCGTCATCGATCACGACGGCGTGGAGGTCGTGAATCCCTTCCGCACCTCGCTCGTGCCGTGGGGCGCGATCCGCCGCATCGACACCAAGTGGGCCCTGGAGCTGACGCTCGAGCGCGGCCGCGTCACCGCCTGGGCGGCGCCGGCGCCGAGCCGCTACGGCGTCGCTCGCGTCACGGCCGAGGACATCCGCCTCGCTCGTGAGTCGAGCACGGTCGGCGGCGCGATCCGTCCGGGCGACGCGGTCCACAGCATCTCCGGCGCGGCAGCGCACGTCACGCGCTCCCATTGGGAGGGGCTGCGCGACGAGGGCCGGCTCGACGACGCGGCGGTCGCCGTGCACTCGTGGCACTGGCCCGCGATCGCGGCGGTCGGGGTGCCGGCGGTGCTGGCGGCCGCCGGCCTGCTGCTCCGCTGAGCGCACCTCAGCGCCGACCGTCTGCGTCACCGGGCGCGTCCTCCGAGCGCGGCGGCAGCGCGTCGGGCCCAGAGGCCTGCGGCAGCGTCGGGACCTGGTCGTCGGCCGTCTCGCTCGCGGCATCCGCGCCGTCGCTCCCGCGCAGGGCCGCGGCGTCCGCGGCGATCGCGTTCTCGGCGTCGGCCCGCTGCATCGCCCGCGCGGAGGGCATCCGCTTCTGACGCGGGTCGAACGCATCGCGCAGACCGTCGCCGATGAAGTTGATGCAGAGCGCGATGGTGATGATGAAGAGGCCGGGCCACCAGAAGAGCCATGGCCGCGTCTGGAACGCCTCCTGGTTCTGCGCGATGATGAGCCCCAGCGAGGTGTCGGGCGCCTGCACGCCGTAGCCCAGGAACGACAGACCCGTCTCCGCCAGGATCGCGCCGGCCATCAGCAGCGTCGTGTTGACGATGATGACGCCCATGGCGTTCGGCAGGATGTGCTTGAAGATGATGCGGCCGTTGGACGCCCCGGCGACGCGCGCCGCGTCGACGAACTCGCGCTCTCGAAGCGTCAGGAACTCACCGCGCACGAGTCGCGCGAGGCCGGTCCACGAGAACAGGCCCAGCACCAGCGCGAGGATGAACGCGCCGAGCTTGCCGAAGGTCGAGCCGATGACCGCGCCGATGACGATGAAGGGGATCGTGATGATGACGTCGGTGAAGCGCATGAGCGCTGCGTCGACGAAGCCGCGGAAGAAGCCCGAGAGGGCGCCGATGACGATCCCGATCGTCGCGCCGATGATGCCGACCATCGCCATGATCATGAGCGACTGCTGCGTGCCGCGCATCACGAGCGCGAAGAGGTCCTTGCCGATCGAGTCCTGCCCGAACGGGTGCTGCCAAGACGGCACCCCGCCGTTGACGGGGCGCGGGTTCTCGGTCCAGTCGTAGGGCCACCAGCCGGCGATGCGGACGGGACCGGCGGAGATGCCGACGGACGTGAACGCGAGGACGACGATGCCCGCGAGGACGATCATCGACACCACGGCGCCCCAGTGCCGGAAGAATCGCTTCCGGACGATCTGCCCCTGGCTGAGCCCCTCGATCTCCTTGAGCTCGAGGTTCGCCTCCGCGTCGGTGATCTGCGGCTCGTTGGTCTGCGGGATGTTCGTGGTCATCAGCTCACCCGGATCCGGGGGTCGAGGGCCGCGTAGGCGATGTCGGCCAGCAGGTTGAACAGGAGCGCGAGGGCACCCGTGACGAGGAAGAACGCCATCACCGGGTTGGGGTCCACGCGGTCGAGGCCGTTCTGGAACATCGAGCCCATGCCCGTCCAGCCGAACACGCGCTCGGTGATGACGGCGCCGCCGATGATGCCGGCGATGTCGAAGGCCACGATCGTGGTGATGGGGATGAGCGCGTTGCGGAAGGCGTGGCGCACGATGACCGTGCGCTCGGTCAGGCCCTTCGCGCGTGCGGTGCGGATGTAGTCCTGGTTGAGCACCTCGAGCAGGCTCGCGCGCGTGTAGCGCGTGTAGCCGGCGAAGGAGATCACCATGAGGGCGATCGACGGCAGCAGCATGTGCGTGAACGCATCGACGCTCTGGACGAAGAACGAGGAGTCGGAGAAGCCCGGGTTGCTCGCGCCGATCGTCGCGATCGGGCGGCCCCGCACGAAGCCGGTCTGCGAGTAGGCCTGCCACAGCTGCATGTGCCGGTCGACCACCAGGATGGCGCCGACCAGGAAGGCGGTCCACCCTCCGACCTTCATGTTGGTCGACTTGTTCTCGCCGCCGAAGACCCATCCGGCACCGACGCCGACCAGCACCGTGACGACCCCGAGGATCGCGAGGAGCCAGAACGTCATCGGCACGACCTGCGGGTTGAAGAGGTAGTAGTTCACCGGGTAGTAGAGGGCGGCGCCGACCGCCGCGACGCCGAGCGCGATCCACATGGAGCGCTTGTGCCTGAAGCCGGCGAGGATCGCGGTGACCACCAGGGCCATCGCGCCCATGAGCACGGCGATCGTCAGCATCGAGAAGTCGAGCCCGAAGACGATGAAGCGCGGGTTCAGGAACCAGCCGGAGACGCTCATGTACCAGAGGACCAGGCCGCCTGCGAGGAAGCCCAGCGCGAAGGTGACCGCCTTGCGGCGGCGATCGCCCGGCAGCACCGACGACCAGAACAGTCCGGAGACGACGGCGACCAGCGCGATCACCCACCACTCGATCCTGGCTCCCGTCTGGAACCAGTCGTTCGCCCCGATCGCGAGGAACTGCTTCAGCAGCACGGCGAACCAGAAGATGGGCAGCGAGAAGAAGAGGAAGGAGATGAACGTCACGCCGTAGTCGTACGTGGAGTACTGACGCAGCGCCGTCGTGATGCCGATCACGATCCCGAGGATGATGGCGAGGACGGTCGCGATCGTGACGAGGCGGAGCGTCTGGTCCATCGAGTTGAGCAGCACCGCGAGCACGGGCTGCTGCTGGATGGTCATGCCGAAGTCGCACTGGCCGACGAAGCATCCGCCGATGCCGCTGAGCCAGATGAAGTAGCGCAGCGGCGGGGGCACGTCGAGGTGCAGCAGCCGGATCCGGGCCTCGATGAGCTGCGCGGTCTGCGGGGTCTGCACGCCGCGGAGGTCCTCGAGCGGATCGCCGGAGTAGGCGACCATGTTGTACATGAGGAAGGTGGCCGCGAGCAGGATGAGCGCGGCCGCGATCAGGCGCCTGACGATGAATGTCGCCACCGGTTCGCCTCCTTGAGTTCCGGTCAGTCAGTGGCTCCGCAGCGCTGATCGAGCGCTCCAGAGGAGTTCATGCGAGAGGCGCCGGGCCAGTGGGCCCGACGCCTCCCTGCCTGAAGCCACATCACACTAGCAGTGGACGTGACCCCCGACTTTCGAGGGCATCAGCCCTCGATGTTCGTCTCCGTCGGGGTCCAGTCCCAGACGTTCCAGAAGATCGTCGGGGCGAGCGGCGACGGGTCGATGCCGCTGATCCGGTCGCTGAACGCCGTGACCTCCGGGAACTGGAAGATCGGGATGCCGAAGGCGTCCTCCGCGAGAATGCGGTCGATCTCCACCTTCAGCTCGATCTGCCGAGCCTCGTCGGCAGTGCCGCCGAGCTCCTGCACGACCGCGTCCATCTCCTCGTTCGAGTAGAACGACAGGTTGTTGATGCCGCCCGTCTCGAAGTTCGGGCCGGCCTCCGACGCGCCGAGCGACGTCGACTGCCATCCGAAGAGCGACGCGTCGTAGGCGCCGGGCGTCCCGAGCAGGCCGCCCCACTCCGGGGAGGAGCAGTCGGTGACGGTCCAGCCGGCCTGAGCGGCCGACTCTCGGATGAGCTCGAACTCCTGCACGCGGCGGGGGTTGGTCGACGCGAACAGCAGGCAGACCTCGGTCCCCTCGGCGAGTCCGGCCTGCTCGCGCAGCGCCGTGGCCTGCTCGATGTCGACCTCGCCGAAGTTCTCGCTCCACGCGGCCGCGGCGTCGTCGTAGCCCTCGGCACCCGGCACGAAGACGAGCGAGTTGCGCACCGTCGCCTCGGGGTTGAGCGGCACGATCAGGCGGTCGACGATCTCCTGACGGGGGATCGTGAGCAGGAACGAGCGGCGAGCCTCGAGCGTCGAGAAGACGCCCGGGTTCTTCGAGTTGTCGAACTGCAGGTCGACGTGCTCGTAGGTCGCGCCCTCGCCGTACTGCACGGTGATGTTCTCCGTGCCGTCGAGCGCTGCGCGCACATCGGCGGTCGCCTGGGGCTGGATGATGTCCACGTCGCCGTTCTGCAGCGCCGTGACAGCCGCCATCGGGTCCGTGATGAAGCGGATCGTGATGGTCTGCACCTGCGGCTGGTGGTCGCCGACGTAGTTCTCGTTGGCCTGCAGCGTCACGTACTGGTCGGCGACGAAGTCGCTGATGATGTACGGGCCGCTGCTCGTGAGCACCGACGTGTCGGACGGCATCTCGGTGAAGTTGAAGCCGTTGTTCCAGAACGATGCGATCGAGGAGAGCGCCGCCATGTCCTCGTTCTGGATGGCGTCGAGCACTGCCTGCTTCGCCTCTGCGGGGTCCTCGATGCCGAGGGCGCCCATGCCGACGACGTGGGCGGGCAGCGGCGCGCCGAAGCGCAGCTCCCAGTCGACGTCGAACGCGGAGTAGTTCATGAGCACGCCGCGGCCGTCCTCGTTGACCTCGGGCGTCTCCTGGACGAGACCGAGGCCGGAGTCGGGCGTGGCGCCGGAGTCGAAGAAGACCGTGTTCTCAGGGAAGTCGGTCGTGAACGCGCCGGTCTCGGGGTCCTGGTACTCCGAGGCCTCGAAGCCCTCCGTGTTGAAGGCGCCCGAGAGGGCTGCCCACTGGAGCAGGAGGTCGGCTGCGTCGACGGGGACCTCGTCGCTCCACTGCGCGCCCTCGTTGACCGTCCACTGCACCTGCAGCGGGTCCTCGCTGACGGCCTCGTACGTGCCGAACGCGGTGTCCTGCTGCAGCTCCGGGGTGTTGTCGTAGAAGTTGAACCCGGAGTAGGTCATGTAGTTGATGTTGTTGTTCGCCGTGGCGTTGCCGAACGACGTGTTGCCGTTGGCCGAGTAGAACGGCTGGTTCCACGCCGCCGTGATGGACGTGCCCTCGACGATCTCCGCTCCTGGCGCCGCTCCCGGCGTGCAAGCGGAGAGGACGAGCGCGCCCGTCGCGAGCAGCACTCCTCCCGCTGCGAATCGCTTGATCCTCAATGTTCCTCCTGTGCAAGGTGGGGCGCACGGCCAGACAGCCGCAGTGCCCTGGATGGGTGCCACTGTAAGCGCCCCCTGCGGGCAGGTTCGCGCACGCCGCACAGATCGTTACCAACTCGGTGCACAACCGTTACCAACCGCAGGATCCACGCCGAGCACCCGCCGCCGGGGGCGGCGAGCGGGGCGCGCGAGGCGACCTACCCTGGTGCGGTGACCGACCCGATCCGCCTCCCTGCGCCGGCCGACGCTCCGCCCCCGTCGCAGCGCCGCCTCGCCGTCGAGCTCGTGATCGTGCTGCTGCTGTCGCTCGGCGCGAGCGCCCTGTGGTCGGTGCTGCAGTTCGTCGACCTGTCGACGCGGGCGGCGCCGATCGGCGAGCAGCAGGTGGCGCTCAACCCGGCGCGGTCGGACCGCGCCTGGCTCGACCTGCTCTACCAGCTGACGGGCATCGCGCTCGACCTCGTGCCGGTGGCGCTCGTCTGCTGGCTGCTGTGGCGCGTGCGCCGGCCGCACCTGGGCGCCCTCGGCATCGACGCGGCGCGCCCTGTGCGCGATGCGCTCTCCGGTGCCCTGCTCGTGCTCGTCATCGGCGTGCCCGGCCTGGCGCTCTACGTCGCCGGGCGGCAGCTGGGGCTCACGGTGAGCGTCGTGCCGTCGCCGCTCGACGCGGAGTGGTTCACGGTGCCGGTGCTGCTGCTGTCGGCGCTGCGCGCGGGCCTCACCGAGGAGGTCATCGTGATCGGCTACGTGTTCGAGCGCCTCCGGAGGCTGGGCTGGGGCACGTGGCCGATCATCCTCGCCGCCGCTGCGCTGCGCGGCGTCTACCACCTCTACCAAGGGGTGCCCGCGCTCGTCGGCAACCTCGTGATGGGCGTGCTGTTCGGGTGGCTCTACGCGCGCACCGGCCGGCTCGTGCCGCTCATCGTGGCGCACACGCTCATCGACGTCGCCGTCTTCGTCGGCTACCCCTGGGCCTACGCGGCCTTCCCCGCCCTCTTCGGCTAGCGCGGGTGGTCACGACACGCCGCCTGCGGGCAGGCCCACCCGGCGTGTCGTGACCACCCCACGCGACGGGCGGGGCGTGTCGTGACCACCCGCGTCAGGGGGTGGGGTCGAGGGACCACTCCCAGGCGTTCCAGGTGAGGGATGCGGGGCCCGGCCGGGGCGCGACGCCCTGGATGCCGGGGGCGCTGATCGTCAGCAGCTCGGGCTCGACGAGCGGCAGCACGACCGCCGCATCCACGAGCGACGCCTCGATCTCCAGCAGCGTCTGCTCGAGCGCGTCCTGGTCGGCCGTCACGAGCGCCTCGTCGAGCAGCGCCTCGCGCGCGGGGTCCGTGCTCGCGGCGAGGCCCCCGTCGCGCCACCGCTCCACGACCGCGGCGGCGTCGACCGGCGCCGGCGCGACGCGCAGCACCGCGTGCCAGTCGTCCCGCTCGAGTCCGTCGGCGAGGTCGTCGACGCCGCAGTCGCGCACCGTCCAGCCCGCGGTCGCGGCGTCCGCCGCGATCGCCGGCAGCGCTGCCGCAGCGAACGCATCCCCGCGGTCGTAGCGCACGCACAGCTCGGTGCCGGCGGCGACGCCGACCGCCTCGCGCTCCGCGATCGCGAGCTCCTCGTCGGCGCCGCCGAAGGCCTGCAGGAACCCGGCATCCTCGAGCGCATAGTCGTAGACGCGCGTGCCCGGACGGAACAGCACCGAGTCGACGGTCGTCGCGTCCGCGGCCGCCTCGCCGATCGCCGCCTCGGCGACGCCGCGCCGGTCGATGGCGTGCAGGAGGGAGCGGCGCGCGTCGACCGGCTGCAGCGGCGTGCGGTCGGCCCGCAGCACGAGCTCCCAGCGGGTGCCGTCCCCCGCGGCCCGGAGCGTGGCGTCCTCGCGGTCGAGGTCGCGGATCGCGTCGCGATCGCCCTCCTCGGGTCGGATCGACGCCACGTCGAGCTCGCCCGCCGTGAGCCCGGCGAGCGCCGCGGCGTCGTCGGCGGTCGCCGAGAGCGCGATGCGCTCGACATGCGGCAGCTGCGCGCCGACGTACTCGCCGTTCGCGACGAGCTCCACGCGGCCGTCGCGCACGGACTCCACGCGGTACGGCCCGCTCGAGACCAGGGCCGCGTCGCCCGGGCCGTCCTGCAGGGCCGCCGGGTCGACCGAGAGCTCGCTGCTCCAGGCCGCGGCGAGCGTCGACAGCACGAGCGGGTCGGCGCGATCGATCGCGTCGAGCACCCGCTGCTTCGCCTCCATCGGATCGGTCAGGCCGAAGACGCGCTCCCCGAGCACGTGCGCGGGGACCGCGACCTCGAGCGCGGTGCGCCAGTCGGGCACCGGCTGCGCGAAGCGCACGTCGATCGAGCGCGCCCAGTCGTCGCGGACCGGCACCTCGGCGGCGTGCACGAGCCCGCCCGGCTCGGCCACGTCGAACCAGACGGTCGCCTCCGGCAGCTCGATCGTGCCGTCGGCGCCCCGCAGCGCCTCGGGGTCGACATCCGGGGTCGAGAGCGCGTTCGACGACGCGAGCCAGGCGAGCATGAGGTCGGCCGCGTCGATCGGCGTCCCGTCCGACCAGCGGATGCCGTCGGCCAAGTCGTAGCGCACGGTGAACGGGCGGTCGGCAACGACGGCGGCGGTGCCGAAGGACGGGTCCTCGCGGATCTCGCCGTCGGCATCCACCGTCGCGAACGCGGCCCGCGTCATGGCGGCGACGTCGAGGTTGCCCGGCGTGCGGCCGAGGGTGCTCGCCGCGTTCGCGGAGGTCAGCTCCCCGGTCCAGGCGACGTCGACGCTCGAGCCCGCCTGCACGCGCGGCACCACCTGCGGGCCGCACGCGGTGAGGGCCGTGGCGGCGACGGCCGCGGCGGCGAGCGCGGCGGAGGCGCGACGCCGTGCGCCGCGTGCTCGCGTGGGCATCAGGCGAAGGCCTCCACGGGCGGGCAGCTGCAGACGATGTTGCGATCGCCGTAGGCCTGGTCGATGCGCGCGACCGGTGGCCAGTACTTCGCCCGCTCGACGCCCGGCACCGGGAACACGGCGAGCTCGCGGGAGTAGGGGCGGTCCCACTCCCCGTGCACGATCGACCCTGCCGTGTGCGGCGCCCGGCGCAGCGGGCTCTCGGCGAGCGGCACCTCGCCGCGGCCGATCGCATCCGCCTCGGCCTTGATCGCGATCATCGCGTCGATGAAGCGGTCGATCTCGGCGAGGTCCTCGGACTCCGTCGGCTCGACCATGAGCGTGCCCGCGACGGGGAACGACATCGTCGGTGCGTGGAAGCCGTAGTCGACGAGGCGCTTCGCGACGTCGTCGTTTGTGACGCCGGTCGCCTCCTTGAGCGGGCGGAGGTCGAGGATGCACTCGTGCGCGACGAGGCCGTGCTCCCCGCTCGGGTTCTCGCCGCTGTAGAGCACCGGGAAGTGGTCGCGCAGCCGTGCCGCGACGTAGTTCGCGGCGAGCACGGCGCTCGCCGTCGCGTGCGTGAGCCCGCCCTGCCCCATCATCCGCACGTAGCTCCACGAGATCGGCAGGATCGAGGCGGAGCCCCACGGCGCGGCCGAGATCGGGTTCTCGCCGATCAGCAGGCCGTCGACGAGCTGGCCCGCCTCGCGCGGGTCGCGCGGCAGGAAGGGCGCGAGGTGCGCCTTCGCCGCGACCGGTCCGACGCCCGGACCGCCGCCGCCGTGCGGGATGCAGAACGTCTTGTGCAGGTTCAGGTGCGAGACGTCGCCGCCCATGTCGCCGAACGTGGCGTGGCCGAGCAGCGCGTTGAGGTTGGCGCCGTCGATGTAGACCTGGCCGCCGGCCTCGTGCACGAGGTCGGTGATGCGGCGGATCTCCGACTCGTAGACGCCGTGCGTCGACGGGTAGGTGATCATGAGCGCCGCGAGGTCGCCCGCGTGTGCGCCGACCTTCGCCTCGAGGTCCTCGACGTCGACGTCGCCGTTGCCCCGGGTCGCGACCACCACGACACGGCAGCCGGCGAGCACGGCCGATGCCGCGTTCGTGCCGTGCGCGGATGCAGGGATGAGCACGACGTCGCGGTGGTCGTCGCCGCGCGAGCGGTGGTAGCCGCGGATGGCCATGAGGCCCGCGAGCTCGCCCTGCGCGCCCGCGTTCGGCTGCAGCGAGACCGTGTCGTAGCCGGTGATCGCGGCGAGCCACTCCGCCAGCTCGTCGATGAGCGCGAGCGAGCCCTCGGCGTCCTCGATCGGCCCGTACGGGTGCAGCTGCGAGAACTCGGGCCAGGTGATGGCTTCCATCTCAGCCGCGGCGTTGAGCTTCATGGTGCAGGAGCCGAGCGGGATCATGCCGCGATCGAGCGCGTAGTCGCGGTCGGAGAGCCGCTTCGCGTAGCGCATGAGCTGCGTCTCGGAGCGGTGCGTGCGGAACACCTCGTGCTCCATGAACGCGGTCTCGCGACGCAGCGGGGCTGGGATCGCCGACGCGTCGCCGCCGAGGTCGGTCGACGGCGCCTCCGAGATCTCGAGCGCCTCCGTCAGCAGCCGGAACGCGTCGAGGTCGTCGATCCACGTCTCGTCGAAGCTGACGTGCAGCGTGTCGTCGTCGATCCGGTGCACGAGGATGCCCGCATCGCCGGCCGTCGTCTGCAGCTGCGCCGCTCGGCCCGCCGCGCGGATCCGCACGGTGTCGAAGAAGGCGTCGTGCACCACCTCGACGCCCGCGTCGCGCGCCGCGCGCGCGAAGCGCGTCGCGACCGCGTGGACGCCCTCCGCGATCGACCGGATGCCCTCCGCGCCGTGGTAGACGCCGTACATCGACGCCATCACCGCGAGCAGCACCTGCGCGGTGCAGATGTTGCTCGTCGCCTTCTCGCGGCGGATGTGCTGCTCGCGGGTCTGCAGCGTGAGCCGGTACGCGGGGTAGCCGTCGGCGTCGACGGAGACGCCGACCAGCCGCCCGGGCAGCTGGCGGGTGAGCGAGTCGGCGACGGCCATGAAGCCGGCGTGCGGGCCGCCGAAGCCCATCGGCACGCCGAAGCGCTGCGACGAGCCGACGGCGATGCGCGCGCCCTGGTGCCCGGGCGCCTCGATGAGCGCGAGCGACAGGAGGTCGGCGGCCGCGACGGGCACGCCGCCCATCCGCGTCGATGCGTCGAAGATGCCGCTGGCGTCCCACACGCGACCGGATGCCCCGGGCAACTGGGCGATGACGCCGAACGAGTCGGGCAGGTCGGCCGGCGCGGTCTCGGCGAGCGGCAGCTCGACGAGCTCGATGCCGGTCGCGTGGGCGCGGTGGCGCAGCAGCGCCTTCGACTGCGGCAGCAGGTCGGCGTCGACGACGAGCACCGACGACGCGGACTTCGACGCGCGCCGCGCGAGCAGCATCGCCTCGACGACGGCCGTGCCCTCGTCGAGCATCGACGCGTTGGCGATGTCGAGTCCTGCGAGGTCGGCGACCATGGTCTGGAAGTTCAGGAGCGCCTCGAGGCGGCCCTGGCTGATCTCCGGCTGGTACGGCGTGTAGGCCGTGTACCAGGACGGGTTCTCGAGGATGAGCCGCTTGATGGGCGGCGGCGTGATCGTGCCGTGGTAGCCGAGCCCGATCGCGCTCCGGCGCACCCTGTTGCGGCTCGCGATCGCGCGCAGCTCCGCGAGCGCGCGCGTCTCGGAGGCCGCCTCGCCGATGCCGGAGCCGGCGGAGCGGATGCCGGACGGCACGGCCGCGTCCATGAGCGCGGAGAGCGAGTCGAAGCCGACGGCCTCGAGCATGCGCTGCTGGTCCGCCGCATCCGTGCCGATGTGGCGGTCGACGAACGAGCGCATCAGGCGGTGAGCTCGCGGTAGGCCGCCTCGTCGAGCAGCTCGGGCTGCTCGGTGAAGCGCACCTTGACGAGCCAGCCGTCGCCCTCGGCGGCCGCGTTCACGAGCGTCGGGTCGCCCGCGACCTCGTCGTTGACCTCGACCACCTCGCCCGCCGCCGGCGCGATGAGCTCGCCGACCGACTTCGTCGACTCGATCTCGCCGATCGCCTCACCGCTCGCGAAGCTGCGGCCGACGCCGGGCAGGTCGACGAAGACCACGTCGCCGAGCGCCGCCTGCGCGAAGTCCGTGATGCCGATCGTCGCGACGTCACCGTCGATGCGGACCCACTCGTGGTCCTGGGTGTACTGGATCTCGCTCATGCTCGAGCCTCTCTGGTGTAGAACGGCAGGTCGGTGACGGCGGCGGGGAGCCGGGTGCCGCGCACGTCGACGGACAGGGCGCCGGAGGTCGCCGAGCCGGGCTCGACGAGGGCCATCGCGATCGGATGGCCGAGGGTGGGCGACAGCGCGCCGCTCGTGACGGCACCGACGACGCGGTCGCCGTCCAGCACCGGGTAGCCGGCGCGCGGCGCGCGGCGGCCCGAGGCGGTGAGCCCGACGAGCACCGGCGCGCCGACGGCGGGCCCGGCCTCGACGGCGCTGCGGCCGACGAAGTCGCCCTTCGTCCGCAGCGCGACCACGCGGCCGAGGCCGACCTGGGCGGGCAGCGTGTCGAGCGAGAGCTCGTGCCCGTAGAGCGGCATGCCGGCCTCGAGCCGCAGCGTGTCGCGGGCGGCGAGCCCGCACAGCGCGAGGCCGTGGGCCTCCCCCGCGAGCACGAGCGCGCGCCAGAGGTCCTCCGCCGCGTGCGCGGCGATGTACAGCTCGAAGCCGTCCTCGCCGGTGTAGCCCGTGCGGGCGAGCAGCACGTCCTCGCCCTCGAAGACGGCGGGGAGGCTGCGGTAGTACCGCAGCTGCTCGATCGGCTCCGACTCGAGGCCGATGGCGCCGACGATGGCGGCCGCCGCCGGACCCTGCACGGCGACGAGCGCCGTGTCGTCGGTCTCGTCGACGATCGTGGCGTCGAAGCCGGCGACCCGCTCGGTGAGCGCTTCGAGCGCCGCGACGCGGTTCGACGCGTTCGCGACGACGAGGAACTCGCTCGCGGCCGCGCCCGTCCCGGCGGTGCGGTAGACGATGACGTCGTCGACGATGCCGCCCTGCTCGGCGAGCAGCAGCGAGTACTTCGCCTGGCCGAGCTCGATCGCCGACAGCCGGCCGGCGAGCGCGTGGTCGAGGAAGGCCGCGGCCTCCGGTCCGCGCACGCGCAGCTCCGCCATGTGGCTGAGGTCGAACAGCCCCGCGCGCTCGCGCACCGCCTGGTGCTCGGCGAGGTCGGACCCGTAGCGCACCGGCATCGCCCAGCCCGCGAAGTCGATGAGCTGCGCGCCGGCGGCCTCGTGCACGGCGAGCAGCGGGGTGCGTCCCGCCGGTTCGGACGGGGATGGGCCGGTCGCGGTCATGAGTCCTCCTGCGTGGTCTGGACTCCCCCACTGTCGCGGACCGTCGGCGGTCCGCTCCAGAGTGGCCTTCCCGTGCGGTTCGAGGACCTGAGAGTTTGGCGGGGAGGCTTGCTCCTTCGGTGCCCCCTGGGGGGCTCTCCCGCGCGGGCGTGCAGCGGCCGGCTGTGCGTGTGCGCCGATCCTATCGGTTCTGCTCGTCCTCGTCCGCCTGCTCGCGGTCGCGGTCGTCGACCACGAGGTCCGCGCGGTACTGGCCCGTGCGGTGCGCCGCCTTCGCCATCATCTGCGTCGCCACCGGTGCCGTGACGAGCTGCAGCCCGGCCGCGAGCACGAGCATCGACGCGGCAGCCGGATCGCGCAGCACGAGCGCCAGCCCCAGGCACAGCAGCAGGAACCCGAGCGTCTGCGGCTTGGACGCCGCGTGCATGCGGTTGAGCACGTCGGGCAGCCGCAGCAGGCCGATCGCCGCCGTGAGGCTGAACGCGGCGCCGAGCAGGATCATGACCGACCCGACGACGTCGAGCACGCTCTCGAGGCTCACGAGTCCTCCTCCGAGCGGGTCGGGCCCGAGCCCACGACCCCCTGCCTGCCCGCGATGAACCGCGCCATCGACACCGTCGCCGCGAAGGCCAGCAGGGAGAGCACGAGGATCACGGGGATCGTGTAGGCGTGGTGGTTGATCGCGGCCTCGACGGCGAGCGCGCCGGCGACCGTCGCGATGAGCACATCGGTCGCGACCACGCGGTCGCTCGGCCCGGGGCCGCGCACGATGCGCACGAGCGTGAGCGCGGCCGCGATCGCGAGCAGGATGCCCGCTGCGATGAGCACGGGCTCCATCAGCGCTCCTCCTGGGTCCGGGGTTCGGGTCGACGCAGCAGCGCGCGGTCCTCGGGTGTGCCGAACGCGCGCAGCACCGTCGCCTCGGTCGAGCGCACCTTCGCGCGGGCGCGCTCGATCGCGGCGGCGTCGGAGGCGTCGAACACGTGGACGACGATCCATCCCGCGCCCGCGTCGACGGCGACCGAGCCCGGCACGAGCGACACGAGCTCCGCCGTGATGACGGTGATGAACGTCGACGAGCTGCGCAGCGGCACTCGGATGATGGCGTTGCGCGTGGGTCGCCAGAAGGCGAGCACCTTGGCGGCGATCTGGAAGCTCGACACCGTGAGGCCTCCGAGCGTGACGAGCACGAGCCGCGCGAAGCCGATCGGGCGGAACGACTCGAGCTCCGGGACATCGGGCAGCGGGAACGCGATCTGGATGAGGAGTGCGACGAGCAGGCCGAAGACGGCGGCGCCGATCGTCAGCTCGCCCCAGAGCATCATCCACACGATCGCGAGACCGACGGTCGCCACGATCGAGACGCGGTAGCGCAGGCGGGGCCGGTTCACGGCTGCGCCTTCTCGACCGCGGCCTGGTACGCGCCGGCGCGGATGTCGGTGGCGGCTCGCTGGGCGTACGAGGTGAGCGGACCGGCGAGCACGGTGAGCGCGACCGTGATGCCGACGAGCGCGGACGCCGCCAGGATCCAGATGCGCGGCAGGACGCGCGCCGAGAGCACGCGCTCGTTGTCGGGCGCCTGGTCCTGCCAGAAGGCCCGCTGCCACACGCGGATGACCGCGATGAGCGTCAGCAGGCTCGTGGCGACGCCCGCGACGACCGCGACGAGGGCGAGCGGCTGGCCCGTCTCGAGCGCGCCGTCGATGAGCGCGACCTTGCCGAGGAACCCCGACAGCGGTGGGATGCCGCCGAGGTTGAGGGCGGGCACGAGGTACAGCACCGCGAGCAGCGGCACGGAGGCGAGGCCGCCGAGCCGCGCCAGGCTTGTGGAGCCGCCGACGCGCTCGATCAGGCCGACGACGATGAAGAGCGCCGTCTGCACGAGGATGTGGTGGACGATGTAGAAGATCGCGCCGGCGAGGCCCGCGGCGGTGCCGAGCGCGACGCCGAGCAGCATGTAGCCGATGTGGCTCACGAGCGTGAACGACAGCAGTCGCTTGATCTCGCCCTGCGCGAGCGCGCCCAGGATGCCGAGCACCATCGTGAGGATGGCGGCGACGAGCAGCAGGTCGGTGAGGGGGCTCTCGGGGAAGAGCAGCGTCTGGACCCGGATGATCGCGAAGATGCCGACCTTCGTCAGCAGGCCCGCGAACACGGCGGTCACGCTCGCCGGCGCCGTCGGGTAGGAGTCGGGCAGCCACGCCTGGAGCGGGAACACCGCCGCCTTGATGCCGAACACGACGAGCAGCAGCAGCTGGATCGTGAGCTGCAGCCCGGGATCGAGCGCGGCGAGGCGCTCCGGCAGCTGCGCGAAGCTCACCGTGCCGGTCGCGCCGTAGACGATCGAGATCGTCAGCAGGAAGAGCGTCGACGAGACGACGCTCACGACGACGTACGTCGAGCCCGCCCGCACGCGCTCCCTCGTGGCGCCGAGCATGATGAGCACGTAGGACGCGAACAGCAGCGTCTCGAACCCGACGAAGAGGTTGAAGAGGTCGCCGGCGAGGAAGGCGTTCGAGACGCCGGCGGTCAGCACGAGGAACGTCGGGTGGAAGACCGACACCGGGGCGCCGTCGGCCCCGTCGGCGATGTCGCGCCGCGAGGGGAAGATGACGACGAGCGCCGTCACGACGCTCGACACGAGCACCATGAGCGCCGAGAGCCGGTCGGCCACGAGCACGATGCCGGTGCCGTCGGGCCACTCACCCACCCACAGCACGATCGGGCCGAGCGCATCCGCTGCGAGGCACAGCACGAGGGCGAGGATGGCGGTGATCCCGAGCGTCGACGCCGAGACGACCCGCTGCCAGGCGGGGTGGCGCGCGAGCGCGAGCGTGACGCCCGCCGCGAGCAGCGGGAGGAGCACCGGGACGGGGACGAGGTTGGCGAGGTCCATCAGCGCCCGACCTCCGCCGCATCGGCGGACGTCGGGTCGCCCTCTTCGTCGAGCACGAGCCTGCCACCGGACTCCGTGTCGGCGACGGCGCTCGAGTCCGGCTCGACGTAGGCCTCGCTCGAGAGGTCGGCCTGCGCGCGGCGGCGCACGATGGTGTCCTCGACGTCGTCGGCGACCTCGTCGTGCCCCTCGAGCTGGAAGGAGCGATAGGACATGGCGAGCAGCAGCGCGCCGGTCGCCAGCGAGATGACGATCGCGGTGAGCACGAGCGCCTGGGGCAGCGGATCCGCGATCTCGTCGCGCGGCTCGCCGACGATGGGGGCGAGCCCGGCGGGGCCGGATGCAACGAGGAAGAGCAGGTTGATGCCGTTCCCGGCGAGCATGACGCCCGCCAGGATGCGCATGAGGCTGCGCTCGAGCACCAGGTAGACGCCGGCGGCGATGAGGACGCCGCCCGCGATCGCGAGGACGAGCGAGGGGGTCATGCCGTGACCTCCCGGCCGGGGAGCGATCGGTCGGAGCCGTACTCGGGCCTCGGCGCCACGTCCTGCTCGCCGTGCAGGTCGATGCCCGCGCCGAGCGAGCGGACGAAGTCGAGCATCGCGCCGATGATGATGAGCCAGACTCCCAGGTCGAAGAACAGGGTGGTGACGAGCTTGACCTCGCCCATGAGCGGCAGCACCGCCTCGAGCGCATACGACTGCCCGATGCGCCCGCCGATCAGCACCGGCCAGACGACGCCGAGCACGGCGAGCGCCATGCCGGCGCCCAGCAGCTTGCCGGCGTCGAAGGGCACCGCCTCGAGCAGCTCGTCGCGGCCGCCCGCGAGGTAGCGGACGGCGAGCGCGATGCCCGCCACGAGGCCGCCGATGAAGCCGCCGCCGGGCAGGTTGTGCCCGACCGCGAGGAAGTAGACCGAGACGACCATCATCACCGGGAACAGCAGGCGGGTCATCATCTCGAGCACGGGCGAGGCGAGCTCCGCGTCCGCGAAGGCGCCGCGCAGCCACGTGCGTCGGCCGGGCCCGCCGGGCGTCGGCCGGAGCACCGCGCTGCCCGCGACCGGCCTGCGGACGAAGATGAGGCTCGCCACGCCCGTGGCCGCGGCGAGCACGACCGAGACCTCGCCGAGCGTGTCCCACACGCGGATGTCGACGAGCGTGACGTTGACGATGTTCTCGCCGAAGCCGAACTCGTACGCGGACTCGTAGAACGCCTCGGAGATCGGCCGCGCCGTGCGCGACTGCAGCGCGACGACCGACGCGGCGGCCGCGATCGTGCCGACCGCGGCGCCGAGGAGCGCGCGCAGCCAGCGCGCCGCGCGCAGCGGCCGGTCGGTGAAGTACTTCGGCAGGCGTCGCAGCACGAGCACGAGCACGACGAGGAACACC
This sequence comes from Agrococcus sp., assembly GCA_031178105.1. Lineage (GTDB taxonomy): Bacteria > Actinomycetota > Actinomycetes > Actinomycetales > Microbacteriaceae > Agrococcus. The sequence goes on from JAPSJX010000028.1 coordinate 20,503, forward strand.
GTCTCGGCGAGCACCTGCGTCAGCGCGAGGTCGGGTGCGCCGTGCAGCAGGAAGAGCAGCGCGACGCCGTAGCCCACGACCGAGACGAGCATGAACGCCTTCAGCCGGCCTCTCGTGGTGGTCGCGAGCACGGCAGCGACGATGATGATGCCCGCAGCGCCGATCTGGCCGACCGAGTCGTAGAGCCGGATGCTGTCGCCGAACCTCACGCGCAGGAGGAGCACCGAGCCGGGCAGCGCCACGACGACGAGCATGATCGTCGCGATGTGGAGCGGGAGCGAGCCGGTCTGGATGCGACCGGTCACCTCGACGGCCAAGCGGTCGAGCCCGCGCATGCCCGCGTGGTACCCGCGCTCGAGCAGGTCGGTGCCGTGCGGAGGCCGGCGCCGCGCGCCGAGCGCCATGAACAGCGCGGTGCCCGCGAGCCAGGCCAGGATCGACGCGATGAGCGCAGGCGTGAACCCGTGCCAGAGGGCGAGGTGCGGCGCCTCCTCGCCCGCGCGCACGAGCTCGACGTGCGGGTGGAGCAGCGCGCTCATGGTCTCGCCGGCGAAGCCGAGGGCGAGGCCCGCGACCGCGAGCGCGAGGGGCGCGACCACGAGCCACGGCGAGCGCCGCTTCGGCTCGGTGGCGAGCGCCCCGAAGAAGGTCCCGATCACGAGCCGCAGCGAGTAGGCGACCGTGAGCGCGGCGCCGACGGCGATGCCGGCGAACGCGACCCAGCCGAGCGCGGCGAGACCGCCGTCTGCGTCGGCGAGCGCGGCGTCGAGCGCGGCCTCCTTGCCGAGGAACCCGATCGCCGGCGGGATGCCCGCCATCGACGCGGCAGCCACCACTGCCGCGGTGGCCGCCATCGGCATCCGCCGCGCGAGCCCGCCGAGCTCGCGCAGGTCGCGCGTGCCGGTCGATCGGTCGACGGCGCCGACCACCATGAACAGCGCCGCCTTGAAGACCGCGTGCGCCGCGAGCAGGGTCAGCCCCGCCTGCATGGATGCGTGGGTCCCGATGCCGAGGACCGTCACGAGGAGCCCGAGCTGGCTCACCGTGCCGTGCGCGAGGAGCACCTTGATGTCGAGCTGCCGCATCGCGCGCACCGCGCCGAGCAGCATCGTGACGATGCCCAGGGTCACGAGCCCCCACCGCCACCACGGCAGCTCGACGAAGGCCGGCGAGAGCGCGGCCACGAGGAAGATGCCGGCCTTCACCATCGCGGCCGCGTGCAGGAACGCCGAGACGGGGGTCGGTGCGGCCATCGCGCCCGGGAGCCAGTACTGGAACGGCACGATCGCCGACTTCGAGAGCGCGCCCACGAGCATGAGCGCCGCGGCCCATGCGGCCATCGCCGTCCGCGGCGGGTCGGCGATCGTCTCGGCGAGCGAGAAGGTGCCGGTCTCCGACTCGAGCAGCATGATGCCGATGAGCATCGAGAGGCCGCCGATCGTCGTGACGATGAACGCCGTCTGGGCGGCGCGGCGGTTGCTCGCGGAGCGGTGATTGAGGCCGACGAGCAGGTAGGAGAAGACCGTCGTCAGCTCCCACCCGACCGTCAGCACGATCAGGTCGTCCGAGAGCACGAGCAGCAGCATCGAGGCGGCGAAGCCCGTGAGGAGGCCGACGGTGCGCGGCGCGAGCTTCGAGGAGTCGAAGTACCACGCGCAGTAGACGAAGATGAGGCCGCCCACGCCGAGCACGACCATCGCGAGCAGCCACTGCAGCGCGCCCAGGCGGAGGTCGACCGCGATGCCGAGCGACGGCATCCACTCGATGCGCTCCTGGAGCACCGCTCCCGCGGCGACGGCGGGGCCGTGCGCGCCGAACCATGCCGCGGCGACAAGGCTGGCGGCGGCCGGGGCCAGGAAGACGAACCGGCCCATCCGGCTGCTCAGGGCGCTCGCGACGACGCCGAGTACGGCGAGGGCCATCACAGTGAGCAGCACGTGGTGCAGTCCCTCTCGAGCGCGGGCAAGGGGCTGGAGCCAGCCTACCGGCGCGCGCCACGCCCGGCCGACGTCGGAGGCCGGCCCTACCGTGGAGGCATGCGGCTGCTCCACACCTCCGACTGGCACGTCGGGCGCACGTTCCACGGTGCGGACACGGTGGAGGCGCTCGGGGCGGTGCTCGACGAGCTCGCCGCGACGGTTCGCCGGGAGCACATCGACGTCGTGCTCGTCGCGGGCGACGTCTACGACTCGGCGATGCCCGCGGGGCGGCACGTCGAGGCGCTCACCCGGGCGCTGCAGTCGATCCGCGAAGCGGGAGCGCAGGTCGTGCTCTCGAGCGGCAACCACGACTCCCCCGCCCGGCTCGGCGCGAACGCCGGCTTCGCGCGCGCCGGCGGGCTGCACCTCAGCACGAGCGGGCTCGACCCGGCCTCGTGGCGCATCGAGCTCGAGGACGAGCACGGTCCCGTCCACGTGTTCGCGGTGCCGTACCTCGAACCGGTGGTGCTGCGCGCCGCTCTGCCCGAGTCGGGCATCCGGACCCAGGCCGACGCCATGCGGTGGGCGATGGATGCCGTGCGCGCCGACCTCGCCGCGCTGCCCGCGCGGTCGGTGGTCCTCGCGCACTGCTTCGCCGCCGGCGTCACGGCCGACGACGACGACGCCCCGCGCGAGATCCGCGCCGGCGGCCTCGACGTCGTGCCGGTCGCGACGTTCGACGGCGTCGACTACGCCGCGCTCGGTCACATCCACTCGCGGCAGGAGCTCGCGCCCGCCGTGCGCTACTCGGGCGCGCCGCTGCACTACTCCTTCCGCGAGCGCTCGCCCGAGCGCGGCGGATGGCTGGTCGAGCTCGACGCGTCCGGCCTTCGCGGCGTCACGTGGGCGGGGCTGCCGGTGCCCAGGCCCCTCACGCAGGTGCGCGGCGAGCTCGAGTCGCTCCTGGCCGGTCCCGAGCACGACGGCACCGAGGACCACTGGGTGCGCGCCACGCTCACCGACGCCGCGATGCCGCTCGACGCGATGCGCCGCCTGCAGCAGCGCTGGCCGCACTGCGCGCAGGTCGAGTGGGCCGGCGCCGCGGGACGCCCCGACGCCGCCGGCGTGCGTGAGCGCCTGCGGCGCCGCAGCGACGCCGAGGTCGTCGAGGGCTTCCTCGAGCACGTGCGCGGCGAGGGCCCGAGCGAGGCCGAGCGCGCCCTGGTCGCCGACGGGCTCGCGCGCGTCGCGGCCGCCGAGGCGGCGCGATGAGGATCCTCCGGCTCGCCCTGGAGGCGTTCGGCCCCTTCCGCGACCGCTTCGAGGTCGACTTCGCCTCGTTCGAGGGCGACGGCGTCTACCTGATCGCGGGCCCGACCGGCGCGGGCAAGTCGACGGTGCTCGACGCGATCAGCTTCGCGCTCTACGGCTCGGCGCCGCGCTACGACGAGCGCGCGCATCTGCGCAGCGATCTCGCCGGGCCCGGGTCGCCGACGGTCGTCGAGCTCGACGTGCAGCTCGGCGACCGGGTGCTGCGCGTGCTGCGCTCGCCCGAGTACGAGCGCCCGAAGGCGCGCGGCACGGGCACGACCCGGGAGCCGGCGCGCGCGACGCTCCTCGAGCGGACCGCCGATGGCTGGGAGGCCATCGCCACCACGACGAAGGAGGTCGGGCACGAGGTCGGCCGGCTCGTCGGCCTCACGAAGCAGGAGTTCCTGCAGGTGATCCTGCTCGCCCAGGGCGGCTTCGCGGAGTTCCTGCGCGCGACGAGCGACGAGCGCAAGGCGCTGCTGCTGCGGCTGTTCGGCACCGGCGACCTCGGCGCGCTGCGGGATCTGCTCGACGCCGACCGGAAGGCGCTCGCCGCCGAGCGCGAGGCGCAGGAGGCGCTGCTGGCCGAGCGCGGCCGTCGGGTGCGCGAGGCGGTCGCCGCGCTGGGCGAGGACGAGCACGACGACGCCGACGAGGCGCCCGATGCCCTCATCACCGTCGACGAGCTCGACGCCCTCGAGGCGGCGCTCGCCGCCGCGAGCGACCGTGCCGCGGCCGCGGCCGCCGAGGCCCGCGAGGCGGAGCGGCGGGCCCGCGAGGCCCGTGACGCGGCACGCGAGCGGCTCGCGCTGCTCGGCCGCCGCGACGCCGCGCGCGATGCGCTCGCGGCCCTCGCACTCGCGGGCGACGAGATGGACGCGGTCCGCGCGCGGCTCGACGAGGCGGAGCGGGCGGCAGAGGCCGCGAGCGCCCTCGACCGGTGGACGAGGGCCGACGCGATGGTGGCCGCCTCGGAGGCCGCGCGAGGGCTCGCGGCCGCCGAGCTGCCCGACGACGTCGACGCGGTGCGCGACGCCGTCGCCGTCGCGCACGACGCGGCCGGCGACGACGCCGCGGTCGCGCAGGCGGCCGCGGAGCTCGAGCGCGCCATGCCCGGGCTCGCGAAGGCGACCGCGCGCGCGGCGGCGGCGGCCGACGCGGCGCGCGACGCGCTCACGAGCGCGCGCTCGGAGCGCGCCGACCTCCCCGCGCACCGCGAGGGGCTCGTGGGCGCACGCGAGGCGGCGAGCGCGGCCGCCGCGGGCGCCGATGCGGCCGAGGCCGCCGTGGCGGCTGCGGAGGACCGGCTCGCGGCGGCGCGCGATGTCGCGGCCCTCGACCTCGAGGTCGCCGCCGCCCGGACCGGGGTTGCCACGGCGCTCTCGCGCGCCCGCGCCGATTCCGCGCGCGCCGCGGCGCTGCAGGAGGCTCGCATCGCCGGCATCGCGGGCGAGCTCGCCGACGGCCTCGTCGACGGCGAGCCGTGCCCCGTGTGCGGGTCCACGGCGCACCCGGCGCCCGCTGAGCCGGCGCCCGGCGCGGCGACCCCTGAGGCGGTCGCCGCCGCGTGGGCGCTGGCCGAGTCGGCCGCCGCCGCGGCTCGGGAGGCCGACGCCGCGCTCGCGGAGGTCGACGCTCGGCGGGCGGCGCGCGCCGCCGTCGCGGGCGCCGACAGCGAGGCGGTGCTCGCGGCCGCGCTCGAG
>JAPSJX010000029.1 GCA_031178105.1 Agrococcus sp.
GCGAGTGCTTGCGGCACGCCGACGAGGCGGTCGCGCTCGGCGGCACGACCGCGGCCGACACGTACCTGAGCGTCGACGCGCTGCTCGCGGCCGCGCTGGCGACCGACGCCGACGCCGTCCACCCCGGCTACGGGTTCCTCTCCGAGAGCGCCGACTTCGCTCGCGCGGTCGAGTCGGCCGGCCTCACCTGGATCGGCCCGACGCCGGAGAGCATCGAGGCGCTCGGCGACAAGGTGACGGCACGGCGCATCGCGCAGCAGGCGGGCGCACCGCTCGCGGCCGGGACGGACCGGCCGCTCGCGGACGCCGACGAGGCGGTCGCGTTCGCGCGCGAGCACGGGCTGCCGGTGGTCGTGAAGGCAGCGTTCGGCGGCGGCGGGCGCGGCCTCAAGGTGGCCCGCTCGATCGAGGAGGTGCCGGACGCGTTCGAGTCGGCCACCCGCGAGGCCGTCGCGGCGTTCGGCCGCGGCGAGTGCTTCATCGAGCGCTTCCTCGAGCGTCCGCGGCACGTCGAGGCGCAGGTGCTCGGCGACGGCCGCGGCGGCGTCGTCGTCGTCGGCGACCGGGACTGCTCGCTCCAGCGCCGCAGCCAGAAGCTCGTCGAGGAGGCACCCGCGCCGGGCCTGACCGACGCGCAGCGCGCCCGCATCCACGAGTCCGCGCGCGCCATCTGCGCGGCGGTCGACTACCGCGGCGCCGGCACGGTCGAGTTCCTGCTCGGCGCGGACGGCACGATCTCGTTCCTCGAGGTCAACACGCGCCTGCAGGTCGAGCACCCGGTGACGGAGGCGGTCACCGGCGTCGACCTCGTGCGCGAGCAGCTGCGCATCGCCGAGGGGCACGGCCCATCGATCGTCGCGACACCCGCGCCGGTGGGGCACGCGATCGAGCTGCGGCTGAACGCCGAGGACCCGGGCCGCGGCTTCCTCCCGAGCCCCGGCCGGATCACCGCGCTGCGCGTGCCGGCGGGCCCGGGGGTGCGCTGGGACGCGGGCGTGGAGGCGGGGGACGCGGTCGAGGCCGCCTTCGACTCGCTCGCCGCGAAGCTCGTCGTGCACGCCGCCGACCGCGACGCGGCCCTCATCCGCATGCGGCGCGCGCTCGGCGAGCTCGAGGTCACCGGCATCGCGACCGTCGCACCGTTCGCGCGCGCCGTGCTCGACGAGCCCGCCTTCTCGACCGAGGCCTTCGCCGTCTCGACGCAGTGGATCGAGGCGGAGCTCATGCCGCGGCTCGAGCCGCAGCTGCGCGCCGCGCCAGCGGCGCGCGAGGACCTTCGCCGCGTCGCGATCGAGGTCGACGGCCGGCGGGTGGTGCTCGGGCTGCCCGAGGGGCTGCTGGCGGCCGCCGCCGGCACCGCGAGCGGCACCGCACCGGCCCCGGCCGAGGACGCCGCCGCGCTGCCGTCGCCCGTGCCGGGCACCGTCGTCGCGTGGCTCGTCGAGGACGGCGCCGCCGTGACGGAGGGGCAGGAGGTCGTCGTGCTCGACGCGATGAAGATGGAGACGAGGGTCGTCGCGCACCGCGGCGGCACGCTCCAGCAGGTCGCGGAACCGGGGTCGGGCGTCGCGGTGGACGCGCCGCTCGCGAGGATCGTCGAGGCCCGATCGCGCTGAGCCGATGGCGAACGCGGGCCCCCGTGTCAGCGGTCGCTCGTAGACTCGACGGGTGACATCCACCATCCCGAACAGCACGGAGCTGCACGTCCGCGGTGCCCGCGAGCACAACCTCAAGGACGTCGACCTGCGCATCCCGCGCGACTCCCTCGTGGTGTTCACCGGGCTCTCGGGATCGGGCAAGTCGTCGCTCGCGTTCGACACCATCTTCGCCGAGGGCCAGCGCCGCTACGTCGAGTCGCTCTCCGCCTACGCGCGGCAGTTCCTCGGCCAGGTCGACCGGCCCGACGTCGACTTCATCGAGGGACTGAGCCCCGCCGTGTCGATCGACCAGAAGTCGACGAACCGCAACCCTCGCTCGACGGTCGGCACGATCACCGAGGTGCACGACTACATGCGCCTGCTGTGGGCCCGCATCGGGGTGCCGCACTGCCCGATCTGCGGCGAGCGCATCCAGCGCCAGACGGTGCAGCAGATCGCCGACGAGCTCATGGAGCTGCCGGAGCGCACGCGCTTCCAGGTGCTCGCGCCCGTCGTGCAGCAGAAGAAGGGCGAGTTCGCCGACCTCACGCGCAACCTCGTCGCGACCGGCTACTCGCGCGCCATCATCGACGGCGAGCTCGTGCAGCTCGCCGACGCGCCCGTGCTGAAGAAGCAGGTCAAGCACGACATCGCCGTCGTCGTCGACCGGCTCGTCGCCGAGCCGGGCATGCTGTCGCGGCTCACCGACTCGCTCGAGACGGCGCTGCGGCTCGCCGATGGGCTGGTGACGATCGACTACGTCGACCGCGAGGACGACGCCGACGACCGCCGCCGCATCTTCAGCGAGAAGCTCTCCTGCCCGAACCGCCATCCCGTCTCGCTCACCGAGATCGAGCCGCGCACGTTCTCGTTCAACGCGCCCTTCGGCGCCTGCCCCGAGTGCAACGGCATCGGCACCCGCATGGCGGCCGACCCGGACCTCGTGATCGCCGACGAGGCGCTCTCGATCCGGGAGGGCGCGATCCTGCCGTGGACGCAGTCGGGCAAGGGGCTCTACACGTACTTCGAGCGCCTGCTCACGGGCCTCGCGAACGAGCTGCGGTTCTCGCTCGACACCCCGTGGCAGGACCTCGACGCCGAGGCGCGGCAGGTCGTGCTGCACGGCACCGAGGGCAACGTGATGGTGCAGTGGCGCAACCGCTACGGCCGTCAGCTGAAGTACGCCTCCGGCTACGAGGGCGTGATGCCCTACATCCAGCGCAAGCACGCCGAGGCCGACAGCGACTGGGTGCGGTCGAAGCACGGCGAGTTCCTGCGCGAGGTGCCGTGCCCCGAGTGCGGCGGCGCGCGCCTGCGACCCGAGGTGCTGAGCGTGCTCGTGCACGGCAGCTCGATCGCGACGGTCTCCGACCTCAGCCTCGATGCCGCGCACGCGTTCATGCACGACCTCGAGCTCGACGAGCGCGAGGCGACGATCGCCGCCGCGGTGCTGCGCGAGATCCGCGCGCGGCTCGACTTCCTCATCCGCGTCGGGCTCGGCTACCTCTCGCTCTCGCGCGCGGCGGCGACGCTCTCGGGCGGCGAGGCGCAGCGCATCCGGCTCGCGACGCAGATCGGCGCGGGACTCACCGGCGTGCTCTACGTGCTCGACGAGCCGTCGATCGGGCTCCACCAGCGCGACAACCGCAAGCTGATCGGCACCCTCGAGGCGCTGCGCGACCTGGGGAACACGCTCATCGTCGTCGAGCACGACGAGGACACCATCCGCACCGCCGACTGGGTCGTCGACATCGGCCCCGGGGCGGGCGAGCGCGGCGGGGAGGTCGTGCACTCGGGCAGCTACGAGTCGCTGCTCGAGCACCCGACGTCGCTCACCGGCGCCTACCTCTCCGGCCGCGAGTCGATCCCGACGCCCGCGCGGCGCCGGCCCGTGGATCCCGACCGGGTGCTGCGGGTCGAGGGCGCGCGCGCGAACAACCTGCAGAACGTGAGCGTCGACTTCCCGCTCGGCGTCTTCGTCGCGGTCACGGGCGTCTCGGGCTCCGGCAAGTCGACGCTCGTGAACGACATCCTGCACAAGGTGCTCGCGAACGCGCTCAACGGCGCCCGGCAGGTCCCGGCGAAGCACACGCGCGTCACCGGGCTCCACCACCTCGACAAGGTGATCCACGTCGACCAGGGTCCGATCGGGCGCACGCCGCGCTCGAACCCGGCCACCTACACCGGCGTCTTCGACAAGATCCGCAGCCTCTTCGCCGACACCGCGGAGGCGAAGGCGCGCGGCTACCTCGCCGGGCGGTTCTCGTTCAACGTCAAGGGCGGCCGCTGCGAGGCCTGCCAGGGCGACGGCACGCTGAAGATCGAGATGAACTTCCTGCCCGACGTGTACGTCGAGTGCGAGGTGTGCCACGGCGCGCGCTACAACCGCGACACGCTCTCGGTGCACTACAAGGGCAAGTCGATCGCCGAGGTGCTCCAGATGCCGATCGAGGAGGCCGCGGACTTCTTCGCGCCCATCTCGTCGATCCACCGCTACCTGAAGACGCTCGTCGACGTCGGCCTCGGCTACGTGCGGCTCGGCCAGTCGGCCACGACGCTCTCGGGCGGCGAGGCGCAGCGCGTCAAGCTCGCGACGGAGCTGCAGCGGCGCACGTCCGGGCGCGCGATCTACGTGCTCGACGAGCCGACGACCGGCCTGCACTTCGACGACGTGCGCAAGCTGCTCGAGGTGCTCGACGGCCTCGTCGAGAAGGGCAACACCGTGCTCACGATCGAGCACTCGCTCGACGTCATCAAGTCGGCCGACTGGGTGATCGACCTCGGCCCCGAAGGCGGCTCCGGCGGCGGCACGATCGTCGCGACCGGCACGCCCGAGGACCTCGCGGAGGTGCCCGAGAGCTTCACGGGCGGGTTCCTCAAGGAGATGCTGGGCGCGGGAGTCCGATGAGCGCAGCGCGCACCTCGCGCACGGTGCCGTACAAGCCCGCGCCGGGCACGATCCCCACGGCGCCGGGCGTCTACCGCTTCCGCGACGAGCACGAGCGGGTGCTGTACGTCGGCAAGGCGAAGAACCTGCGCCAGCGGCTGTCGAACTACTTCCAGCCGCTCGAGGCGCTCCATGAGCGCACCCGCAGGATGGTGCTCACCGCGGTGCGCGTGGAGTGGACGATCGTCGCGAGCGAGTTCGAGGCGCTGCAGCTCGAGTTCACCTGGATCAAGGAGTACGAGCCGCCGTTCAACGTCCAGTTCCGGGACGACAAGTCGTATCCGTACCTCGCGGTGACGATGGGCGACGACGTGCCGCGCGCGCTCATCACGCGCAACCGCGGCATCCGGGGCGCGCGCTACTTCGGCCCGTACACGAAGGTGTGGGCGATCCGCGAGACGCTCGACCTGCTGCTCAAGGCGTTCCCGATGCGCTCGTGCAGCCAGTCGATCTACGACCGCGCCGAGCGCACGGGCAGGCCGTGCCTGCTCGGCGACATCGGCAAGTGCTCGGCGCCGTGCGTCGGCCGGGTCACGCTCGCCGAGCACCGGTCGACCGCGAACGACCTCGTCGGCTTCATGAACGGCGGCGACCAGGACTTCGTCGACCGCGTGCGCGAGGAGATGCAGCGCGCGAGCGCCCGGCTCGAGTTCGAGCGGGCCGCCCGCCTGCGGGACCAGCTCGTCGCGCTGGAGTCGGTGCTCGAGCGGACGAGCGTCGTGCTCTCCGACCGCGTCGACGCCGACGTGCTCGGCCTCGTCCACGACGAGCTGAGCGCTGCGGTGCACCTGTTCGTGGTGCGCGGCGGCCGCATCCGCGGCACGAAGTCCTGGGTGGTCGACACCGAGATCGACCTCACCGACGGCGAGCTCGCCACGCAGGTGCTGCGCATCGCCTACGACGGCGGCGACCCGCCCGCCCGCGAGGTGCTGCTGCCCAAGCAGCCCGACAGCGTCGCCGAGGTCGAGGCGTGGCTCACCGACCGCCGCGTCGACCACGGGCTCAGCGGCCGCGTCGCGGTGCGCGTGCCGCAGCGGGGCGAGAAGCGGCGCCTGGCCGACTCCGCCGCCGTGAACGCCGCGCACGCGCTGCAGGTGTCGCGCACGAAGCGCACGAGCGACTACGTCACCCGGTCGCAGGCGCTCGCCGACCTGCAGGAGGCGCTCGGCATGGCCGAGGCGCCGCTGCGCATCGAGTGCTTCGACGTCTCGCACCTCGGCGGCACCGGCGTGGTCGCGTCGATGGTCGTCTTCGAGGACGGTCTGCCGCGCAAGGACCAGTACCGCCGCTTCGCGATCGCGCAGACGACCGACGACACCGACTCGATCTTCCAGGTCATGACGCGCAGGGCACGGTACCTCGTCGAGGGCGATCCCGAGGACACCGGCTCGCGCTTCGCGTACGCGCCGCAGCTGCTGCTCGTCGACGGCGGACGTCCGCAGGTGCAGGCCGCGCAGCGCGCGCTCGACGACGCGGGCGTCCGCGGCGTCGCGCTCGCCGGCATCGCCAAGCGGCTCGAGGAGCTGTGGCTGCCGGGGGAGGAGTTCCCGGTCATCCTGCCGCGCTCGAGCGAGGCGCTCTACCTCGTGCAGCGGCTGCGCGACGAGGCCCACCGGGTCGCGATCGGCTACCAGCGGCAGAAGCGCTCGAGCGCCATCGAGTCGCAGCTGAGCGGCATCCCCGGCCTCGGACCGAACCGCGTGCGCGCGCTGCTCAAGCACTTCGGCTCCGCGAAGCGGGTGCGCGAGGCGAGTCCTGAGCAGCTGCGCGAGGTCGCCGGCGTCGGGCCCGCGCTCGCGCTGACGATCGCCCGGGCGCTGACCGGTGACCCGAGCGGTGCGGATACGATGGAGGGAGCAGCCCAGCGACAGGAACCCGAAGCGTGAACGCCAGAGAGATCGTCATCATCACCGGCATGTCCGGTGCAGGGCGGACGACCGTGGCGAACGCGCTCGAGGACCTCGGATGGTTCGTCGTCGACAACCTCCCGCCCACCATGCTGCGCGCGCTCGTCCGGACCGCGGCGACCGGTGCCACGACCGAGCCGAAGCTCGCGATCGTGGTCGACGTGCGCGGCGGCGCGCTCTTCGACGACGCGAAGCGCTTCGTCGAGATGCTGCGCGCCGAGCAGACGGTCCGCGTGCTGTTCCTCGAGGCGAGCGACGCCGAGCTCGTGCGCCGCTACGAGCAGGTGCGGCGCCCGCACCCGCTGCAGGGCGACGGCACGATCCTGGACGGCATCCGGACCGAGCGCACGCGGCTCGAGCCGCTGCGCGGCATGGCCGACGAGCTGCTCGACACGACCGGGCTCAACCCGCACCAGCTGACGCGGCGGGTGGGGGAGTCGTTCGCGCCGGGCGGCGAGCTCGAGGTGACGCTCACCGTGATGAGCTTCGGCTTCAAGTACGGGCTGCCGGTCGACGCCGACCTGATCGCTGACATGCGCTTCCTGCCGAACCCGTACTGGATGCCGGAGCTGCGGGGGCATGACGGCACCGAGTCCGTCGTCTCCGAGTACGTGCTGCACCAGCAGGGCGCGGCCGAGTTCGCGGATCGCTACCTCGAGGCGCTCGCGCCCGTGCTCGACGGGTTCGCGCGCGAGAACAAGCTGCACGCCGTGCTCGGCGTCGGATGCACCGGCGGCAAGCACCGCTCGGTCGCGATGGCCGAGCACCTGGCGAAGCGACTCTCCGGTCGGCCCGGGCTCCGGGTGGCCGTGAAGCACCGAGATCTGGGGCGTGAATGACGAGAGGAGCCGGCGTGACACTGACCGACGACGTCAAGGAGGAGCTCGCGCGCGTGCGCGTGACGCGTCCCCAGACGAAGGCGGCGGAGGTCGCGACGCTGCTGCGGTTCGCCGGCGGGCTGCACGTCATCTCGAGCCGCGTGGCGGTCGAGAGCGAGCTGGACTCGGCCGCGGTCGCGCGGCGACTCGCCAGGAGCATCCTCGAGCTGTACGGCGTGCGGGCCGAGATCGCGAAGATCTCGTCGTCGTCGAACCGCACGTCGGGCGCCTACCTCGTGCGCGTGATCGCCGAGGGCGAGACGCTCGCGCGCCAGACCGGGCTCATGGACGCGCGCCGCCGCCCGGTGCGCGGCCTGCCCAACAAGGTGACCACCGGCTCCCTCGAGGACCTCGCGGGCATCTGGCGCGGGGCGTTCCTCGCGCAGGGCACGCTCTCGGACCCCGGCCGCTCGGCAGCGCTCGAGGTCGCGTGCCCGGGCAACGAGGCCGCGATGGCGCTCGTGGGGGCGGCGGGACGCCTGGGCGTGCCCGCGAAGTCGCGCGAGGTGCGCGGCGCCCACCGAGTCGTGATCCGGGAGGGCGAGCCGATCTCGCGGATGCTCACGACGATGGGCGCGCACGAGACGGTGCAGGCGTGGGCCGAGCTGCGCCAGCGGCGCGAGGTTCGCGCGACGGCGAACCGGCTGGTGAACTTCGACGACGCGAACCTGCGTCGCAGCGCGCAGGCCGCGGTCGCCGCGTGCGCGCGCATCGAGCGCGCGCTCGAGATCCTCGCCGACGACGTGCCCGAGCACCTGTCGTACGCCGGCAGGCTGCGGCTCGAGCACCGCGACGCGAGCCTCGACGAGCTCGGCCACCTCGCGAGCCCCGCGATGACGAAGGACGCCGTCGCCGGCCGCATCCGCCGCCTGCTCGCGATGGCCGATCGCGCCGCGCAGGAGCGCGGCATCCCCGACACCGAGGCCGCGGTCCCCGACGACATCGACGACTGAGTCCGCGCCCGGCCGCCGCACGGCGGCGGTGGCTAGGATCGGAACGACCCACCGGTGCGCTCGGCGCGCCAGAGAGGAGAGCCAGCCATGGCCGTCTACACCCTTCCGGAGCTGCCGTACGACTACGCGGCGCTCGAGCCCCACATCTCCGCGAAGATCATGGAGCTCCACCACGACAAGCACCACAAGACCTACGTCGACGGTGCGAACACCGCGCTCGAGAAGCTCGAGGCCGCGCGCGACGCCGACGACTTCGGTGCGGTGAACAAGCTCGAGAAGGACCTCGCGTTCCACCTCGGCGGGCACACGAACCACACGGTCTTCTGGAACAACCTGTCGGGCGACGGCGGCGGCGAGCCCGAGGGCGAGCTGCAGGCCGCGATCGGCGAGTTCTTCGGCGGCTTCGCCAAGTTCCAGAGCCACTTCAGCCAGAACGCCACGGCGATCCAGGGCTCCGGCTGGTCGGTGCTCGCCTGGGACTCGGTCGGCTCGCGGCTGAACATCTTCCAGCTCTTCGACCAGCAGGGCAACATCCCGGTCGGCACGCACCCGATCCTCATGCTCGACATGTGGGAGCACGCGTTCTACCTGGACTACCTCAACGTCAAGGCCGACTACGTCAAGGCCTTCTGGAACATCGTCAACTGGCAGGATGCGCAGGCCCGCTTCGACGCGGCCAAGGCCCAGACCTCGGGCCTCATCCTCCGCTGACCCCCATCGTCACCACGTGACCGGGGCCCCGGGCACCGCCCGGGGCCCTTCCCACCCCGACAGTCAGGAACCCATCCCATGACTCTGAAGGTCGCCATCAACGGCTTCGGCCGCATCGGCCGCAACTTCGTCCGCGCAGCGCTTGCCCAGGGCGCTGACATCGACGTCGTCGCGGTCAACGATCTCACCGACAACAAGACCCTCGCCCACCTCCTCAAGTACGACTCCGTCGCCGGGGTGCTCGGCGCCGAGGTCTCCGCCGACGAGGGCTCGATCCGCGTCGGCGACGACGAGGTCCGCGGCTTCGCCGAGCGCGACCCGTCGAAGCTCCCCTGGGGCGACCTCGACGTCGACGTCGTGATCGAGTCGACGGGCCGCTTCACGAAGGTCGAGGACGCGTCGGCGCACCTCGCCGCGGGCGCGAAGAAGGTCATCCTCTCGGCTCCGGCCAAGGGCCCGGCCCCGACCTTCGTCATGGGCGTGAACCACGACCAGTACGACCCCGAGAACGACCACGTCATCTCGAACGCCTCGTGCACGACCAACTGCCTCGCCCCGCTCGCGAAGGTCTTCCACGAGTCCTTCGGCATCGAGCGCGGTCTCATGACGACGATCCACGCGTACACCGCCGACCAGAACCTGCAGGACGGCCCGCACGAGGACCTCCGCCGCGCTCGCGCGGCCGCGCTGTCGATCATCCCGACGTCGACCGGTGCTGCGAAGGCCATCGGCCTCGTGCTGCCCGAGCTCAACGGCCTGCTCGACGGCTACGCCCTCCGCGTGCCGGTGCCGACGGGCTCGATCACCGACCTGACGGTGCAGACCCGTGAAGGCCTCACGGTCGACGAGATCAACGCCGCCTACCGCGCCGCCGCCGAGTCGGGTCCGCTCAAGGGCTTCCTGCAGTACTCCGACGAGCCGCTCGTCTCGGCCGACATCGTGGGCAACCCCCACTCGTCGATCTACGACTCGGGCCTCACGAAGGTGATGGGCGACCAGGTGAAGATCTCGAGCTGGTACGACAACGAGTGGGGCTACTCCTGCCGCCTCGTCGACCTCGCGGCGCTCGTGGGCTCGAAGCTCTGATCCGCATGGCGATCCGCACGCTCGACTCCCTCGGCGACCTCGCCGGCCGCACCGTCCTGATCCGCTGCGACTTCAACGTGCCGCTGCAGGACGGCGCGATCGCCGACGAGGGCCGCATCGTCGCGTCGCTGCCCACCCTCCGTGCCCTGCTCGAGCAGGGCGCGAAGGTGGTGGCGGTGTCGCACCTCGGCCGCCCGAAGGGCGCGCCGGAGTCGAAGTACTCGCTCGCGCCGGTCGCGCAGCGGCTCGGCGAGCTGCTCGACGCGGAGGTCGCGTTCGCGACCGACACGGTCGGGGAGGACGCCCAGCGCGTGCGGATCGCCCTGCAGGACGGGCAGCTCGCGCTGCTCGAGAACCTGCGCTTCGACCCGCGCGAGACGAGCGACGACGCGGCAGAGCGTGCCGCGTTCGCAGCCGAGCTCGCCACGGGCGCCGACGCGTTCGTCTCCGACGGCTTCGGCGTCGTCCACCGCGCCCAGGCGAGCGTCGTCGAGATCGCCCAGGCGCTCCCGAGCGCGGCCGGTCTGCTCGTCGAGCGCGAGCTCGAGGTGCTGTCGCGCCTGACCGAGACCCCGGAGCGGCCGTACGCGGTCGTCCTCGGCGGCTCGAAGGTGAGCGACAAGCTCGGCGTCATCGAGCACCTGCTGCCGCGCGTCGACCGGCTGCTCATCGGCGGCGGCATGCTCTTCACCTTCCTCAAGGCCCAGGGGCACGAGGTCGGCTCGAGCCTGCTCGAGGCCGACCAGCTCGACCGGGTGCGCGGCTACCTCACCGAGGCCCGGGAGCGCGGCGTGGAGCTGCTGCTGCCGACGGACGTCGTCGTCGCCGCCGCGTTCGACGCGGATGCCGAGCACGAGACGGTCGCGGCCGACGCGATCGCGGGCTCGCGCTTCGGCGACGCCGGCATCGGCCTCGACATCGGCCCCGACTCCGCCGCCGCGTTCGCCGAGGCCATCCGGGGCGCGCGCACGGTCTTCTGGAACGGCCCGATGGGCGTGTTCGAGATGCCGGCGTTCGCCCACGGCACCAAGGCCGTCGCGCACGCGCTCACCCAGGTGGACGGCCTCGCGGTCGTCGGCGGTGGCGACTCGGCGGCGGCCGTCCGGCAGCTCGGCTTCGACGACGCCGACTTCGGACACATCTCGACCGGTGGCGGTGCGAGCCTCGAGTTCCTCGAGGGCGCTGCGCTGCCGGGACTGCAAGCACTCGGCTGGGAAGGACAGTGATGGCGAACCGCATCCCGCTCATCGCGGGCAACTGGAAGCTCAACCAGGACCACCTGCAGGCGATCGCGCTCGTGCAGAAGCTCGCGTGGACCCTGCAGGACGCGAAGCACGACCACGCGGCGGTCGAGGTGGCGGTGTTCCCGCCGTTCACCGACCTCCGCAGCGTGCAGACGCTCATCTCGGCGGAGCGCTTCGAGCTGCGCTTCGGCGCGCAGGACGTCTCCGAGCACGACTCGGGCGCGCACACCGGCGAGGTCTCGGCGGCGATGCTCGCGAAGCTCGAGTGCGCGTACGCGATCGTCGGGCACTCCGAGCGCAGGCAGGACCACGGCGAGTCCGACGCGGTCGTCGGGCGGAAGGCCGCCGCGGCGCTCCGCCACGGCGTGACCCCCATCATCTGCGTCGGCGAGACGGCCGAGGACCTCGAGCAGCACGGCGCCTCCGCGGTGCCCGTGCAGCAGCTGCGGGACGTGCTGGCTGAGCTGCCGGACACCGGCGACATCGTGGTGGCGTACGAGCCGGTCTGGGCGATCGGCTCCGGCCAGGCCGCGACCGCCGATCAGGCGCAGCAGGTGTGCCGGGCGCTGCGGCAGGCGATCGCGGAGGTGCGCGGCGACGATGCGGCTGCCGCGACGCGCATCCTCTACGGCGGCAGCGTGAAGTCGGGCAACATCGCCGGCTTCATGCGCGAGCCCGACGTCGACGGCGCCCTCGTCGGGGGCGCGAGCCTCGACGCGGCGGAGTTCTCGGCGATCTGCCGCTTCCAGCAGCACGTCGGCACCTGACCGTCCTGCGGTAGGATGCTCGTTGGACTTCCGGAAAGAGGGCTAGTGGAGATTCTCCAGATCATCATGCAGGTGATCCTCGGCGTCACATCCGTGCTGCTGACGCTGTTCATCCTGCTGCACAAGGGGCGCGGTGGCGGCCTGTCCGACATGTTCGGCGGCGGCGTCGGCTCGTCGCTCGGCTCGTCGGGCGTCGCGGAGCGCAACCTCAACACGATCACGGTCGTCGTGAGCCTCGCCTGGCTCTCGTCGATCGTCGTGCTCGGCCTCATCACCAAGTTCGCGGGCATCTGATGGCGTCCGGCGGCAGTGCGATCCGTGGCTCCCGCGTCGGCGCGGGCCCCATGGGCGAGCAGGACCGGGGCTTCCACGCCGAGCGCGTGGCGATCTCGTACTGGGACGCGATGGGCAACGAGACGGTCCGCTACTTCGCGGCCGACCTCCCCGAGGACGAGATCCCCGAGGTGATCGACTCCCCGTCGACCGGCCTGCCCGCGGGCCGCGACAAGGAGAACCCGCCCCAGGTGGCGAAGAACGAGCCCTACAAGACGCACCTCGCGTACGTGAAGGAGCGCCGCACACCCGAGGAGGCGGTGTCGCTCCTCGACGAGGCGCTGCAGAAGCTGCGCTCGTCAGAGGGCCGTGGCTGACACGGGTCGTGGCTGACACGGGCCGCGGCTGACGCAGCCCCTGAGCACCGAAGCGGCCGCCCTCCCAGGAGGGCGGCCGCTTCGTCGTCCCCGCTAGAGGCCTGCGGCAGCGTCCTCGTCGAGCAGCATGAGCGTCTCGAGCCGGCCGCGGACGGCACCGGCCGGCGCCTCGTCGGCGCCCGCGCCGCTGCGGGCGAGCGCGACGGCGTCCGCCTTGTCGGCGCCCGCGACGATGAGCCACACGCGGTCGGATGCGTTGATCGCGTCGAGCGTGAAGCTGAGGCGCTCCGGCGGCGGCTTGGGGGAGTCGCGCACGGCGATCACCCGGGCGCCGGTCTCCCGCACGCCCGGCAGCCCGGGGAAGAGCGACGCGACGTGGGCGTCGGGCCCCATGCCGAGCAGCGTGAGGTCGATCGAGCCGAGGCCGGCGAGCAGCTCGCTGCCCGCAGCGGCCGCTGCCGCGAGCGGCGCCCCGTCGGCGGCCGGCAGCTCGAGCACGCTGCCGGCGGGGATCGGCACGCGGTCGAGCAGCGCCTCCCGAGCCTGCCGCGCGTTGCGGTCGGGCGAACCCGCATCGACGTAGCGCTCGTCGCTCCAGGTGACCACGACGCGCTCCCAGTCGATGTCGCGATCGACGAGCGCCCCGAGCAGCTCGATGCCGACGCTGCCGCCGGTGACCGCGATGATCGCCGCGCCCCGCTCGGCGATCAGCTCCGCGATGAGCGCGGTCAGCCGGTCGGCGGTCGCGGCGACGAGCGCGGCGCGGTCGCCCTCGACGACGGCGCGCATCAGCGGTCCTCGAGGGTCGAGACCAGCACCTGCCGGTACATGTCGTCGGCATCGAGCTTGCGCAGCTCCTCCGCGAGCTGATCCTCGAGCCCGCGGGTCGAGAGCGCGACGTGGTGCGACGGCTGCCCCGGCTGCTGGAGCACGCCCACGGAGTCGCGCACGCGCGTGAGCGACGAGTCGCCCGTCTCGCGGTGCAGCTCGACGGCGTGCAGGCCGCTCGAGCCCGTCGGGGTGTCGCCCGCCTCGACCTTCTCGACCTCGATCCCCAGCCGCAGCTCGAGCCACG
Source organism: Agrococcus sp. (assembly GCA_031178105.1). Lineage (GTDB taxonomy): Bacteria > Actinomycetota > Actinomycetes > Actinomycetales > Microbacteriaceae > Agrococcus. The sequence continues at coordinate 13,856 of JAPSJX010000029.1, forward strand.
CGGCCATGAGGTGCACGCTCGGGTTGTCGAGGTCGCCCGAGACGAGTCCGGAGCGCACCGCCTCGTACGGCGGCTGGTCGAGCAGCGCGGCGAGGTGTGCGCGCCAGTTCGTCAGCCTGGTCCACGCGAGGTCGGTGTCGCCCGGCGCGTAGCACGCGGCGAGCGACAGGATCGCGCCGTGCGGGTCCTTCTGCTTGCCGGAGTCGGTGATGCGCCGCTGGGCGATCTGCCCGAGCTGCGCGCCCGACGGGCGGTCAGGCATGAACGACGGCCACCACGCGACCACGGGTGCGTCCGGCAGCAGCAGGCCCTGCACGATGCCGAGCAGGTGCGAGCCGAGCTCGCCGTAGCACTGCAGCAGCACGACCTCGCTCGCGCCCGCGTCGGCGCCGACGCGCAGCTCCGCGTCGAGGCGCGGCTCCTCGCGGGCGCTCACCCGGTCGGGATTGCGCGAGACGACGATGACGCGCATCGGGTGCTCGCGGGACGCGGCGTTCGCGGCGCGGATCGCCTCCTCCTCGGCGCCGATCTGCGTGTGCACGACGAGCGTGAGCACGCGGCCGAGCGCGACGACGCCGCCCTCGTCGCGGATCTCGAGCATGCGCCGCTGCACCTCGGCGGTGGTGGTGCGGGAGAGTCGGATGATCACGGTCGCCTCCAGTGCCTGCCGTCGTGCGCGAGCAGCGCGTTCGCGCTCGCCGGCCCCCACGAGCCGGGCTGGTACTGCTCGATCGGGCCGCCCTCCGCCTCCCAGTGCTCCTCGATCGGATCGAGGATGCGCCAGGACAGCTCGACCTCCTCGTGGCGGGGGAAGAGCGGCGGGTCGCCGAGCAGCACGTCGAGGATGAGCCGCTCGTAGGCCTCCGGGCTCTCCTCCGTGAACGCGTGGCCGTAGCCGAAGTCCATCGTCACGTCGCGCACGTGCATCCCGGGTCCCGGCACCTTCGAGCCGAACCGCATCGACACGCCCTCGTCGGGCTGCACCCGGATGACGAGCGCGTTCTCGCCCATGGTGCGCATGTCGGAGGCGTCGAACAGGTACTGCGAGGCGCGCTTGAAGACGATCGCGATCTCGGTCACCCTCCGCCCCAGCCGCTTGCCGGCGCGCAGGTAGAACGGCACGCCCGCCCAGCGACGGGTGTCGACCTCGAGCTTGATCGCCGCGTACGTCTCGGTCGCGGAGTCGGGGCGCATGCCCTCCTCCTGCAGGAAGCCCTTGACGTGCGCGCCGCCGTGCCAGCCGGCGTCGTACTGCCCGCGGGCGGTCGACGAGGCGAGCGGGAGCGGCACGCGCGCGGCGCGGAGCACCTTCTCCTTCTCGACCCGCAGGTCGCGCGCGTCGAACGAGACGGGCTCCTCCATCGCGGTGAGCGCGAAGAGCTGCAGCAGGTGGTTCTGGATCACGTCGCGCGCGGCGCCGATGCCGTCGTAGTACCCGGCGCGGCCGCCGACGCCGATGTCCTCGGCCATCGTGATCTGCACGTGGTCGATGTGGTTGGCGTTCCAGATCGGCTCCCACAGCGCGTTGGCGAACCGCAGCGCGAGGATGTTCTGGACCGTCTCCTTGCCGAGGTAGTGGTCGATGCGGAAGACGCTGTCGGCGGGGAACACCGACTCGACGACCGCGTTGAGCTCGCGGGCGGAGGCGAGGTCGTGCCCGAAGGGCTTCTCGATCACCACGCGGCGCCATCGGCCGTCCTCCGACTCGGCGAGCCCGGAGCGCTTGAGCTGCTGGGTGACGAGCGGGAAGGCGTTCGGCGGGATCGACAGGTAGAAGGCGTGGTTGCCCATCGTCCCGCGTGTCTCGTCCAGCTCGGCGAGCACGTCGGCGAGCCGGTCGAACGCGTCGTCGTCGTCGAAGTCGCCCTCGACGAACCGGATGCCCTCGGCGAGCTGCCGCCACGCCGCCTCGCGGAACGGCGTGCGGGCGTGCTGCTGCACGGCCTCGCGCACGATCTCGGCGAACTGCTCGTGCGTCCAGTCGCGCCGGCCGAAGCCGACGAGCCCGAAGCCGGGCGGCAGCAGCCCGCGGTTCGACAGGTCGTAGACGGCCGGGAGCAGCTTCTTGCGGGCGAGGTCGCCGGTGACGCCGAAGAACGTCATCGCGTTCGGCCCGGGGATGCGCGTGAGGCGGTGGTCGGAGGCGTCTCGCAGCGGGTTCTGTCCGGCTGCGATGGTCGCGCTCGGAGCGACCGGGGCCGCGACGGCGGCCCCGGTCGTCACGCCGGTCATCGTCCCGTGAGGGCGAGGAGCCGGTCGAGCCCCTCGTCGAGGTCGTCGAGCGTCAGCGTCAGCACCGGGCGCCCGTGCTCCGCGAGCACGCTCGCGTCGCCGGAGGCCTGCGCCTGGATGAGCTGCCCGAACGTGAACGGCCTGCCGGGGATCTCGAGGTCCTCGTGCGGCTGGCCGAGCAGCTGCAGGAAGACGCCGTTCGGCGTGCCGCCCTTGTGGTACTGCCCGGTCGAGTGCAGGAACCGCGGTCCCCACCCGAAGGTGACCGGTCGACCGGTGCGGGCGGCGAACGCCGCGCGCAGCCGCTCGAAGCGGGGCTGACCGATGCGGTCCAGGTACGCGTGCACCGCGAGGTACCCGCCGTCGCCCAGCTGCGCGAGCAGCGCGTCGACGGACGCCTCGAGCGAGTCGAGCGCGACGCCGGCCGTGCCGCGGATCTCGATGCCCGCATCCACGGCCACCGGCTCGGCGGCGGGCGCGAGGTCGTCGAGCAGGCCGCGCGCCGCGATCTTCGCCGACTCCACGTCGGGCTGGTCGAACGGGTTGATGCCGAGCATCCGCCCGGCGACCGCGGTCGCGAACTCCCAGACGAGCAGCTGCGCGCCGAGCGTGCCGGCGACCTCCACCTCGCCGTGCGCGACCTCGCGCGCCTCGCGCGCGGAGCCCACCAGGCGCACGACCTGCAGGTCGGCGATCCCGGCGGCGAGCTCTGGGGCGTCCTTCTCGAGCACGACCGGCAGCACGCCGACGCCGTCCTTGCCCGTCGACTCCGCGATGAGCTGCTCAGCCCACTCGCCGAGGCCCACGATGTGCGTGCCGTCGGTGACGATGCCGAGCTTGTCGCGCAGCGGCCGCGTGCCGGCGATGGCGGCGGCGAGCCGCAGCCCGGGGTTGTCGTCGGCGTCCTCGCTGATCTCGGGGAGCACGGCGATCGCCTCGTCGAGCAGCTCGCGCACGTCGACGCCCGCGAGGCCGGACGGCACGATGCCGAAGGCGGTGAGCGCCGAGTAGCGGCCGCCGACGTTCGGGTCGGCGTTGAAGACCCGGTAGCCGGCGGCCCGCGCGTCGCCGTCGAGCGGTGAGCCGGGGTCGGTGACGACGATGATGCGCTCGACGGGGTCGATGCCGGCCTCGCGGTAGGCGGCCTCGAACGCGCGGCGCTGGCTGTCGGTCTCGAGCGTCGAGCCCGACTTCGACGAGACGACGAGCGCGGTCCGCTGGAGGCCGTCGCGCAGCGCGCGGCGCACCTGGCCGGGCTCGGTCGAGTCGAGCACCGTCAGGTTGACGCCCTCGGTGCGGGTGATGACCTCCGGCGCGAGCGACGAGCCGCCCATGCCGGCGAGCGCGATGCGGTCGACGCCGCGCAGGCGCAGCTGCTTGCGCAGCGCCTCGATGTCGTCGACGAGCCCGCGGGTCTCGGTCGCGGCCTCGACCCAGCCGAGCCGGATCGACGCCTCGGCCTCCGCGGCCTCGCCCCAGAGGGTCGCGTCGCCGGCGACCAGGCGGCCGGCGACGCCGTCGGCGACGAGCTGCGGCACGACCCGGTCGATCGCCTCCTGCGCGGCGCCGGACGCGGTGATGATGAACGTCATCGCTCGACTCCGCCCTGGCCCATGTGGCCTCGGACGGTCTCGACCAGCTCGGCCCACGAGGCGTCGAACTTGTCGAGCCCCTCGGTCTCGAGCAGCTCGACGACCTCGACGTAGGAGACGCCGAGCGCATCGAGCGCGTCGAGCACCGCGTTCGACTCGTCGGCGGTGCCGGTGACGGTGTCGCCCGTGATGCGGCCGTGGTCGGCGAGCGCCTCGAGCGTCTTCTCCGGCATCGTGTTGACCGTCTGCGGGGCGACGAGCTCGGTGACGTAGAGCGTGTCGGGCAGCGACGGGTCCTTGACGCCCGTCGACGCCCACAGCGGCCGCTGCGTGTTGGCGCCGGCCTCGAGCAGCGTGAGCGCGCGCTCGGTCGCGAAGGTCTCCTGCCACGCCCGGTAGGCCAGGCGGGCGTTCGCGAGCCCCGCCTTGCCCTTGAGCGCGGCCGCCTCGTCGGTGCCGATCGCGTCGAGCCGCTTGTCGATCTCGGCGTCGACGCGCGACACGAAGAACGAGGCGACGGAGTGGATCTTCGACAGGTCGCGGCCCGCCTGCTGCGCGCGCTCCAGGCCCGTGAGGTAGGCGTTCATGACGTCGCGGTAGCGGTCGAGCGAGAAGATCAGCGTGACGTTCACGCTGATGCCCGCGCCGATCGTCGCGGCGATCGCCTCGAGGCCCTGCTGCGTAGCCGGGATCTTGATGAGCACGTTCTCGCGCCCGACCCGCTCGTGCAGCATCGCGGCCTGCGCGACGGTGCCGTCGGTGTCACGGGCGAGGCCGGGCTCGACCTCGATCGAGACGCGGCCGTCGCGGCCGTTCGTCGCGCGGTAGACCGGCTCGAACAGGTCGCACGCGTCGGCGACGTCCTTCGTCGTGAGCGCCGTGATGACCTGGTCGACCGTTGAGCCGGAGCCGGCGAGCTCGGCGACCGCGGCCTCGTACGAGTCGCCGGCGGCGATCGCGTTCGCGAAGATCGTCGGGTTCGTCGTGACGCCGACGACGTTGCGCTCCTCGATGAGGGCCGCGAGCGAACCGCTCGTGAGCCGCTCGCTCGAGAGGTCGTCGAGCCAGATGCTGACGCCGGCGTCGCTGAGTGCCTTCGTGTTCTCGTTCATGGTGCCTCCTCGCCCGCTCAGCGGGCTGCCTCGATGGATGCGCGAGCCGCCTCGACCACGGCCTCCGCCGTGAAGCCGAACTCGCGGAAGAGCGTCTGCCAGTCGGCGCTCGCGCCGAAGTGGTCGATGCCGATGGTGCGGCCGGCGTCGCCGACGATCCCGTGCCAGGTGAGCGCCGAGCCCGCCTCGACCGACACGCGGGCGCGCACGGCCGCCGGGAGCACCGACTCGCGGTACTCGGCCGGCTGCTCGGCGAACCACTCGAGCGAGGGTGCCGCGACGACGCGGGCCGCCACGCCGTCCGCCTGCAGCTGCTCGCGGGCGGCCAGCGCGAGCTGCACCTCGGAGCCGGTCGCGATGAGCAGCACCTCGGGCGCGCCGCCCGTGGCCTCGGCGAGCACGTACGCGCCCTTCGAGACGTTCGACGCGTGCGCGAGCGTGTCGCCCTCGGCCGCGCCCTCGCCGCGCTCGAGCACCGGCAGGTTCTGACGGGTGAGCGCGATGCCGACCGGCTGGTCGCGGCGCTCGAGGATCGTCTTCCACGCCCACGCGGTCTCGTTGGCGTCCGACGGGCGGACGACCTCGAAGCCGGGGATGGCGCGGAGCGTCGCGAGCTGCTCGATCGGCTGGTGGGTGGGGCCGTCCTCGCCGAGCGCGACGGAGTCGTGCGTCCAGACGTGGATGGGGTGCACGCCCATGAGCGCGGCGAGGCGCAGCGCCGGGCGCTGGTAGTCGCTGAAGATCAGGAACGTGCCGCCGTAGGGACGGGTCGGCCCGTGCAGCACGATGCCGTTGAGGATCGACGCCATCGCGTGCTCGCGGATGCCGAAGTGCAGCGTGCGGCCGGCGGCGGAGGCGTTCGGCCACGCCTTCGTCGCGTGCTGCGACGGCGCGAACGAGCCCTTGCCCTCGAGCGTCGTGTTGTTCGACTCGGCGAGGTCGGCGGAGCCGCCCCACAGCTCGGGGATCACGTCGGACAGCGCGTTGAGCACCTTGCCCGACGCCGCGCGCGTCGAGACCTCGGTGCCGGCCTCGAAGACGGGGAGCGCGTCCTCGACGCCCTCGGGCAGCGCGCCCGAGAGCAGGCGGTCGAGCAGCGCCTTCCTGTCGGCGTTGGCCGCGGCCCACGCGTCGAAGCGGTCCTGCCACGCGCCGCGCGCCGCAGCGGCGCGATCGGCGGCGTTGCCGCGCGTGTACTCGAGCACGGCGTCGTCCACCTGGAACGACTGCTCGGGGTCGAAGCCGAGCACCTCCTTGAGCGCGGCGACCTCCTCACCGCCCAGCTTGGAGCCGTGGATCTTGCCGGTGCCCTGCTTCTTGGGGGCGGGCCATCCGATGATCGTCTTCAGGATGATGAGGCTCGGCTTCGTCGTCTCGGCCTGCGCCGCTGCGATCGCCTCGTGGAGCGCCTCGACGTCCTCGACGTAGTCGGTCGACGTGGGCTCGTCGCCCTGGCGCCACGAGACCTCCAGCACCTGCCAGCCGTACGCCTCGTAGCGGCCCTTCACGTCCTCGGTGAACGCGATGTCGACGTCGTCCTCGATCGAGATCGCGTTGGAGTCGTAGATCGCGATGAGGCGGCCGAGCTCGTGGTGGCCGGCGAGCGAGCCCGCCTCGCTCGTGACGCCCTCCTGCAGGTCGCCGTCACCGGCGATCACGTAGGTGTAGTGGTCGAACGGGCTCTCGCCGTCGGGGGTCGACGGGTCGAGCAGCTCGCGCTCGAAGCGCTGCGCGTAGGCGAAGCCGACGGCGGATGCGAGGCCCTGGCCGAGCGGGCCGGTGGTGATCTCGACGCCCTTGGTGTGGCCGTACTCCGGGTGGCCCGGCGTGAGGGAGCCCCAGGTGCGGAGCGACTCGATGTCGCCCTTCTCCAGGCCGGACCCCGTCAGGTACAGCTGGATGTACTGCGTCAGCGACGAGTGGCCGACGGAGAGGATGAAGCGGTCGCGGCCCAGCCAGCGGTCGTCGGCCGGGTCGCGGTCCATCACCTTCTGGAAGAGCAGGTGCGCGACCGGCGCGAGGCTCATCGCCGTGCCGGGGTGCCCGTTGCCGACCTTCTCGACAGCGTCGGCCGCGAGGATGCGAGCGGTGTCGACGGCCTGCTGGTCGGTGGTGGTCCATTCGAATGCCAAGGAGGCTCCTTCTTCTGGCGGCCCGGAGCCGCGTGCGGGGCGGACGATTGCGACGCGTCCAGCATAGTGACGCACCGCATCCCGGCCCGAGCGATCGCCCCAGCATGACGTCGCGCGTCCGATAGGATGGGGATCGCCCTCCGGGGCCCCCTCACGCCCTGTCGAACGGATACCGCTGCATGTCGAACGCCACCTCGCCCGGCGTCGCGACGCCGCAGGTCGCGGGGGAGCGGGAGCGCTCGCGCATCGCCGTGAAGGCCGAGGCGTACGTCGCGCTCACGAAGCCGCGGGTCATCGAGCTGCTGCTCGTCACCGCGCTGCCGACGATGTTCCTCGCGGCGGGCGGCGTGCCGCCGATCGGGGCCCTGCTGGCGACGCTGCTCGGCGGCTTCCTGAGCGCGGGCAGCGCGAACGCGTTCAACATGATCCTCGACCGCGACATCGACCGCGTCATGCATCGCACGCAGCGCCGCCCGCTCGTCACCGGCACGCTCTCGGTCGCCGAGGCGCGGGTGTTCGCGTGGACGCTCGCGGTCGTCTCGACGCTCGTGCTCGGGGTGTTCGCCAACTGGCTCGCCGCGGCGCTGTCGGTCGCCGCGATCGCGTTCTACGTGCTCATCTACACGATGCTGCTGAAGCGCCGCACCGAGCAGAACATCGTCTGGGGCGGCATCGCGGGATGCTTCCCGGTCGTGATCGGCTGGGCGGGCGTCACGGGCACGCTCGACTGGCCCGCGTGGATCCTCTTCACGCTGGTGTTCCTGTGGACGCCCGCGCACTACTGGCCGCTGTCGATGAAGTACCGCGACGACTACCAGGCGGCGGAGGTGCCGATGCTCGCGGTCGTGCGCGGCAAGCCGATGGTCGGCATCCAGGTGATCCTGTACGCGTGGGCGTCGCTCGCGTGCACGCTGCTGCTCATCCCGGTGGCGGGCATGGGGCTGCTCTACACGGGCGTCGCCGTGGCGGCGGGCGCCTGGTTCGTCGCCGAGGCGCACGGGCTCTACAGCCGCGCGATCCGCGGCGAGCGCGAGGTGCGCGCGATGCGCGTCTTCCACGCCTCGAACACCTACCTGACGCTCATCTTCCTCGCGGTCGGCGTCGACCCGCTCCTGCCCTTCTAGCGCTCGGCACCGGCTCAGACCCGGTCGAGCATCTGCAGCAGCCGGCCCTCGCGCAGCGCCCACGGGCTCACGTCGAGCTCCCGCACGCCGAACGCGCGCATGGCCTCCGACAGCACGATGCCGCCCGCCACGATCTGGAACGTGCGGTCGGGCGTGATGCCGGGCAGCGCCGCGCGCGACGTCGCGTCCATGCGCGCGAGCCGCGGGACCCAGTCGTCGAGCTGCGCGCGCGTGAGCACGGCGCGGTCGGCGTCGCCGACGCCCGGCAGCGCGTTGCCCGCGAGCCGGGCGAGCGATCGGATCGTCTTCGACGAGCCGATCACGTGGTCGGGCCGCCCGAAGGGCTTGACCTGCGCGACCGCGTCGTCGAGCACGCCCTTCGCGTACATGCGCAGCGCGCGCTGGTCGGCGATCGTCGGCGGATCGGCGTGGAAGAAGCCGACGGTGCTCCGGCCGGCGCCGAGCGGCACCGAGATCGCCACGGCGGGCTCCTCGTCGAGGCCCGCGGCGATCTCGAGCGAGCCTCCGCCGATGTCGAGCAGCAGGATGCGGCCGGCCGACCATCCGAACCAGCGCCGCACGGCCAGGAACGTGAGCCGCGCCTCGTCGGCGCCGGAGAGGATGTCGAGGGTCACCTCCGCCTCCCGCTCGATGCGCGCCACGACCTCCTCGCCGTTCGCCGCCTCGCGGAGCGCGCTCGTCGCCATCACGACGAAGTCGTCGAGCTGCTCGCTGCGCGCGATCGCGGCGCACTCGCCGATCGCCGCGAGCAGCGCGGCGACGCCCTCGTCGCTGATCGAGCCGTCGTCCTGCAGGTAGCGCATGAGGCGCAGCGTCAGCTTGTGCGAGCGCTGCGGGATCGGCCTGCCGCCGAGGCGCACGTCGACGATGAGGAGGTGCACCGTGTTCGAGCCGATGTCGAGCACGCCGAGGCGAGCACCGTGCTGGACGGCGCCGAGCGCGCCGTCGACCGGGCGGGTGGAGGTCATGCGCCCGATCCTGCCAGCACGCGTCCGCGGTCGTCGGCGGGAGTCCGCGCGCCCGCCGGGCCGCGGAGCGACAGCACGACGGCGACCGCGATCGCGGTGCAGACGACCGAGAGCACCATGTGGATGCCGACGAGCCCGACCGGCAGGCCGGTGCGCGACTGCACGATCCCGACGGCGATCTGCACGAGCACCGCGCCGAGCAGCGCGAGCGCCCAGCCGAGGTGCCGGCGGGGGCCGCGCGCGGCCGCCGCGACGACGACCGCGAGGACGAGCGCGAGCAGCGCATAGCCCGGCCACGCGTGCACGTGCTGCATGACGGCCGGGTCGAGGCCGTTCCTCGCGGCGCCGCCGTCGCCCGCGTGCGGTCCCGAGCCGGTCGTGAGCACCCCGACGACGACGACGACCGCGAGCACCGCCGTCATCGTGTGGACGAGCGCCGACTGCCAGCGCGGTGCGGTGCGCGCACCGGCGGGCCCCGCGACGACGCGCCATGCGAGCGCCGCGGCGAGGCCGACGAGGATCACCGAGAGGAGGAAGTGGATGCCCACGGTGTCGGGTCGCAGGTGCATCCAGACGACGACCGCGCCGATGAGCGCCTGGACGATCGTGAGGCCGAGCACGAGCGCGGCGAGCGTGACGACTGCCCGACCTGCGCGCTTCCGGAGCGCGAGCACGAGCATCACGATCGCGATCGCGACGACGACGCCGCCCCAGACGCGGTTCGAGAACTCGATGATGCCGTGGATGCCCTGCTCCGCGACCGGGGTGAACGACTCCGGCGTGCAGTTGGGCCACTGGGAGCAGCCGAGGCCCGATCCGGTCAGCCGCACGGCGCCGCCCGTGCCGACGATGACGATCTGGGACACGAGCGTCGCCCATGCCGCGACGACCAGGCTCCGCGAGCGCTCGAGCAAGATGCACCTCTCATGCCGTTCGCGGTAGGATGTGGGGGAGCCCATCGGCTCCGAACCCCCATGCCGCTGACAGCGGCGAGGCGTGTGCGAAGGCCCTCCAAGTATGGCCGAGCGCCGCGGTTCGGATTCGCGCGGAATGCCGAGGAGCACCGCCGGGTTGCACACGATGCGTGGAAGGGGGAGCCGATGTCTGACGTCCTGATCGACCGGCCCGAGCTCGAGAGCCTTGGGCAGTACGAGTTCGGCTGGCATGACTCCGACGAGGCTGGAGCCGTCGCGAAGCGAGGGCTCAGCGAGGCGGTTGTCCGCAACATCTCGGAGCTGAAGAGCGAGAGCGACTGGATGCTCGAGCGCCGCCTCAAGGGGCTGCAGCTGTTCGAGCGCAAGCCGATGCCCACCTGGGGTGCTGACATCTCGGGCATCGACTTCGACAACATCAAGTACTTCGTGCGGTCCACGGAGCGCCAGGCCCAGACCTGGGAGGACCTGCCGGACGACATCCGCGAGACGTACGACCGGCTCGGGATCCCCGAGGCCGAGCGCAGCCGTCTCGTCTCGGGCGTCGCCGCGCAGTACGAGTCCGAGGTCGTGTACCACCAGATCCAGGAGGATCTGGAGGCGCAGGGCGTCATCTTCATGGACACCGACACGGCGCTCCGCGAGCACCCGGAGTTCTTCGAGGAGTACTTCGGCACCGTGATCCCCACGGGCGACAACAAGTTCGCGGCGCTCAACACCGCCGTGTGGTCGGGCGGCTCGTTCGTGTACGTGCCGAAGGGCGTGCACGTGGAGATCCCGCTGCAGGCGTACTTCCGCATCAACACCGAGAACATGGGCCAGTTCGAGCGCACGCTCATCATCGCCGACGAGGGCTCGTACGTGCACTACATCGAGGGCTGCACGGCCCCGATCTACTCGTCCGACTCGCTGCACT
>JAPSJX010000080.1 GCA_031178105.1 Agrococcus sp.
TAGTGGGGTTGCTCCGAGAGCAGCACGGGTCTGTGGCGCAGCTGGTAGCGCACCTGCATGGCATGCAGGGGGTCGGGGGTTCGAGTCCCCCCAGATCCACCGACAAGCCCCCGGTTCTGCCGGGGGCTTTCGTGTGTTGGCGGGCCGGCCTCTGTTGGAGGGCGCGGTCACGGGCCATCCTCGGGCTCAGTCTTGAGGTCATCCCCCAGCGACCACCAACGAGTCGAGCGCGGTCATCGCCTTCACCGGCAGCGCGCCGAGCGGGTGCACGGGAGGCACGCGCGCGACCCTGCCCTTCGACGGCCGCTACGGCGGATTCGCCGACACCAGCGAGCTCCCCGACGAGGTGCTGTGGTGCGGCGCGGACAAGGTGCACGAGACGACCGAGGGCTAGCTGGCGTGGTTCAACGCCACCGAGGTCGATCAGACACCGGCCTCGTGAGTCGGTGAGCCGCCGCTCCGAAACCTGAGAGCGCGCGCAGTGTCGGCCTGCCGCAACGCTCCTAGGGTGAAGTACGTCGCGCTCCTCCCTCGGAGCGCGCAGCCGACGGGGACGAGGACACATGCAGACGATGTCGAGAGGGAAGTCGCTGGCTCGCGCGGCAGCGACAGGGATGCTCTGCGGACTCGCGGGCGTGGCGGCGATGACCGCTGCGGAGAAGCTCGAGCAGCGATTCACGCACCGCCCCAACTCCTACGTGCCAGCGCGAGCCCTGCTGACGCTGCTGGGCCGCCGCCCGGCGGAGGATGACCGGCCGCCCGCCTGGAACCACGCGATGCACTGGGGAACGGGAGCGGTGCTCGGCGCCCTCCGAGGGGCGTGGGCCGTCACGGGCATCCGCGGACCGATGGCGCACGGCGGACATGCCGTCGTGCGGCTCGCATTCGACCAGACCGTGGAGAACGCCACGGGCGTCGGCGCGCCGCCGTCGCGCTGGCCGGTGAAGGAGTCGGCGGTCGACGTGCTGCACAAGGTGATCTACTCGGTCGTGACCGGTCTGGTCGCCGACCGCTGGATCGCTCCGACCCTCGCGTCTCGCGCCGGCTCGAGCAGTCACTGATACCCAGCGCGGATAACATTATCGAATCGCGGGGGTCGGGGTAAAGTTATCGCGTGCGCGACGCTCGAGACAACCCGTTCAGCCCCGGCGCCGACATCGTACCGGAGGTGTGGGCCGGGCGGACCGAGCAGCTGAGCGATTGGCGGGACGTGGTGCGACCACGGCTCATCGCGGGCTTGCCCGAGCGCGGACGGACGATCCTCGGGGAACCCGGGCTCGGGAAGTCGTCTCTCGTCCGCCGGATCGCGCAGCGAGCGGCCGAGGCCGGCGACTGGGTGACGCCGCAGCTGCGCATCCCATCGGGCTCCGATCCGCTCAAGCTCGTCGCGTCCGCCATCCTGCAGCTCGCCGAGCAGGCGGAGCTCCCGGCCGCGCGAGAACGCCGCATCAAGGACGCGCTCGGCCGGGTGCAGACCGTCGCGGTGAGCGGCATCTCGCTCACGGTGCGCGCGCAGGACGGCCCTGAGCCGTACAGCGCGCTGACGGCGCTGCTCGTGGAGGTCGGGCGCGCGGCGATCGAGCGCGGCAACGTCGCGCTCATCCACCTCGACGAGGTGCAGAACATCGCCGATGAGCACGCGCTCTCGCAGCTGCTCATCGCGCTCGGCGACGCCGTGACGCACGAGGAGCCGGTCGAGCTGCCAGGCGGCGCGAGCGTGCGCCGCTCGCTGCCGATCGCCGTCTACCTCACGGGCCTGCCGGACTTCGAGGATCGCGCCGGCGCGCACAAGGGCGCGACCTTCGCGCGCCGCTTCAAGACGACGGTGCTCACCGCGATCGACGACGACGACATCGCCGCGGCGCTGCAGGAGTTCGTGCTGCCCGGCTGGGAGGTGCCCGACGGCGCGGGTGGCATCGGACGCATCCGCATGGAGGAGGCGGCCGCTGCGGCGATCGTCGAGCTCTGCCGTGGGGAGCCGTTCCTGTTCCAGCTCGCCGGCGAGCGCGCCTGGTACGCGAGCGGAGAGGCGACCATCACGCGCGCCCAGGTCATGAGCGGGTGGCGGGGCGCGCAGCGCGAGGCGGCCGCGCACGTCGAGCGGATCCTCACGCGGCTGCCGCCGCGCGAGCGCGCCTTCCTCGAGGCGATGGCGGGCCTGCCCGCCCGCGAGCGCAGGCTCTCGCGCATCGCGGCCGAAGCGGGGTATGCCAAGGCGACGGACGCGGGCCCGACCTCGCAGCGCCTCGACACCGTGCGGGGCATCATCGACCGCGGCAAGCTCTATAGCTTCCGGCATCGCGCAGTCGAGGCGTACCTCACGAGCGACTGGCCGAACCTCGCCTGACGGACCGCCGGGCCGACGACGCCAGGTCTTACCCATCGCTCCATCGCGTCTCGCTCGATGCGGTACGCGGCGCGAACACTATGGACGGAACCGACACGAGCGGGCATGTAGTGATGAGACGTTCCCGAGGAGGACACCATGACTGATCCGTTCGACGAGTCCCTGCACCGGGCCGGCCGAGTGACGATCGACGACGCGGCGACGCAGCAGGCACTGCGGGACGCAGTCGGGCGCACGAGGTCAGCCACGCCATCCCGTCGCTCGCGTCGCCTCGCGCCGGCGATCGCGCTCGGCGCCGCGCTCGCGCTGGCGACGCCGGTCGCAGTCACCGCTGCCGTGCAGTGGGGGCCGTGGCTGCACGTCACCGACCCCGATCTCGTCCTCGCGCGGAGCTGGACCGACGTGGATGGCACGGCCCTCGGCACGTGCGAGAGCCGGTGGGCCCTCGAGGAGCTGCCGGAGGACGTGCGCGCAGACTTCTCGGCGTACTTCGGCTCGCTCGATGTGGACGCGATCGAACCGCACGCAGAGAGCGTGGCGGCGACGCTCAACTCGCATGGTCGGGTCGAGGACATCGGCCGCCTCGTCGAAGGCGCACGTCCCGACGACTTCGACGTAAGACACCACGGCGCTCTCCTCGAAGGGGATGCACTGACGGACGCTCGTGCGCTGCAGGAGGGATTGCTCACCGCGGTCTCGAGAGACATGGCGGCTGAGCTGGGTCCGCAGCATTCCGGGGTTTACGAGGCAGGCCTCGCGGTCATGTTCGAGACGCAGTGCATGGCCACTCCGGGAGCGTCGCAGCCGTGACGCCTCCAGGGTACGTCGAGCGCACGCTCGAGGCCGCAGCGCCCGCGCTGCTCGGCTACTTCCTGCGCCGCACGGATGTCGCGGAGGACGCCGCGGATCTCGTCAGCGAGACCCTGCTGGCCGCGTGGCGCGCGGCGCGGCGGATGCCGACGGACGAAGAGGCGGCGCGCATGTGGGTGTTCGGCGTGGCGCGCAACGTGCTGCGCCACCACGAGCGCGGCGAGCGTCGCCGCAGCGCGGTCGTGAGCGAGCTGCGGAAGGTCGTCGCGCTACGACCGCGCCTGCCGGACGACGCCGAGGCGATTGCGGTGCGAGCCGCGGTGGCATCCCTGCCCGATCCGCTCGCGGAGCTCCTTCGGCTCGTGCACTGGGACGGCTTCTCGATCGAGCAGGCGGCGCAGCTGCTGCGCATCCCTGCCTCGACCGCGCGCAGCCGGCACGCCCGCGCGAAGACGCTGCTGCGTGAGGCGCTCGGCGATCCGCCCGCTGACGACGTCCACGTCGCTGTTGCCGCAGACGCGCACGGTCGCGCGTAGCGGCGAGGTCATCCGCTGGCATGAGGGTGATCCGTCGCTCGTCCGACGCGGTGGCGGAGTGCGAACGGCTGAGATGGACACATGAACCGACGCCACGTCCCCATCGCCGCACTCGCCGCTGCTGCGCTCGCCGCCACAACGCTCACCGGCTGCACCGCCATCACCGACACGCTCGAGCACGTCCACAGCGAGTCGTTCGACACTCGCGCGGATGCTGCGGACGGCTGGGTCGGCGTGCCGGCGCCCAGCTGGCTGCCGGAGGACGCGACCGACATCCGCACGACCGCGACGCTTTCCGAGACGAACGCCGTCATCGCGTTCACGGGCGGCGACCCGACGGGCTGCAGCGAAGCCGCGCGTTCGACGCTGCCGTTCGACGGCCGCTACGGCGGCTTCGAGGAGGGGAGCGAGCTGCCGGACGAGGTGCTGTGGTGCGGGCCGTACGAGCTGCACGAGACGCCCGAGGGATGGCTCGCGTGGTTCAACGCCACCGAGGAAGGACAGACGCCCGTCTCCTGAGCCGACGAGATCCGGCGCGGCCGTCAGCCCGGCGGCTCGAGCGGATCGCGCGACACTCGCTCGGCGAGGCGCTGCGCCTGCCACGCGTCGACGTCGGCGAGCCAGTCGAGCGGCGCCGACGGGCCCGTGCGCGGGTCGTCGGGGCGCACGCCGTCGCGCAGCGCCTCGACGTAGGCGCGGTCGAGCGCGATGCGGGCGCGCAGCTGCTCGGCGTCGCCGACCGAGCCGTGCCCGGGGATGACGACGTCGACGTCGCCGGCGATCGCGTCGAAGCGCTGCAGCGACGCGAGGTAGTCCTCGACGGGATCGTCGGCCTCGAGGTCGAGGAATGGCACCAGGATGTCGGAGAGCATGTCGCCCGCGACGAGCACGCGGCGCTCCTCGATCAGCAGCGCCGCGTGGCCCGGTGCGTGCGCGCGGTGCTCGATGATGCGGATGCGCGGACCGCTCCACGGGATGCGCTCGGCTCCGCTCGGGAGGCCGGTGATGCGGCCGAACAGCTCCAGCGGGATGTCGTCGGCCCACTCGGGCGGCAGCCCCTCCGCGACCAGCGCCTGCCAGTCGTCGTTCGCCAGCAGCATCCGCATCGCCTCCGCGCATGGTGCGGTGCCGTAGCGCGGCACGACGCCGAAGCGCTCGTGCCACAGCACGTGATCCCAGTCGGGATGGGTCGAGAAGCCAGCGACGACCGGCAGGCCGAGGGCGCGCAGGTCGTGCGCGATCGCCAGCATCTCAATGCGCGTGATGCCGGGGTCGACGAGCAGGGCGCCGTCACCGCCCTCGACGACGACGGCGTTGCTCTGGATGCACTCGCTCTCGTGCACGAGCACGCCCTCTGCGACTCGCTGCAGCACGGGCTTCCTCCGGATCGGCTCAGCCTGCGAACTCGCGCACCGGCACGCCGGTGACGCCGGGGTCGACCGCGAAGAGCGCGCCCGATTCGGGCTCCGCCCCGACGTCGATGTCCTCCTGCGAGGTCGTGATGAAGAGCCGGTCGAGGCGCTCGCCGCCGAAGGTGCACGCCGTCACCTTCGTGACGGGCAGCTCGACGCGGCCGTCGAGGCGGCCGTCGGGACGGTACCGCAGCACCGCGCCACCGTTCGCGACCGCGACCCAGACGCATCCGTCGGCGTCGACCGTGAGGCCGTCGGGCGAGCCCTCGTCGGGGAGCGTCGCGAAGACGCGGCGATCGGTGAGTCCACGGTCGGGGTCGTAGTCGAAGACCGCGATCTGCCCGGTCTGGGTGTCGTCGTAGTAGGCGAGCGAGCCGTCGGGGCTCCACTCGAGGCCGTTGGAGATCGTGACGCTCTCGAGCACGACCTCGACCTCGCCGTCGGGCGCGAGCCGGTAGAGCGAGGCGGCGCCCTCGGTCTTGTCGTAGGCCATCGAGCCGCAGTAGAAGCGGCCATCGGGGTCGCAGCCGCCCTCGTTCATGCGGATGTCGGGGGAGGACCAGAGCTCCGGCAGCGCGCGCACGCTGCCGTCGGGATCCTCGAGCGCGAACCCGCGCTCGACGCCGATGACGGCGCCGCCGCCGCGCCTGGGGCGCACGACGGCCGCGACCGTGCCGACATGCTTGCGGTCGATGCCGCTGTCTCCGAAGGAGAGCAGGTCGCCGGCGAGCATGTCGACCCAGCGCAGGCCGCCCCACTGCTCAGACCAGCACGGCCCCTCGCCGTGGTAGGCGATCGGATCGGTCAGCTGCTCAGCGCGCACGGCGCTCCTTCCTCGGGCCGAGGCTCGCGCCTCAGCGCTCCTCGTCCTCGATCACGTGCTCGATGCCCAGCTC
>JAPSJX010000081.1 GCA_031178105.1 Agrococcus sp.
CGGGGCAGGCTCAGCAGCCCGCGCGGCGACGACATCGCGCGGCGGATCGCCGTGCCGATCAGGACCGTCCGGCTGCTGCGGAGGGCATCGAGCCGCTCTGCAGCACGTCGCCCCTCCTCAGCGCTCGCACGCAGCTCCTCGGTGCGGAGGGCAGCGGCTCGCAGCTGCTCCTCGACGACGGCGAGGCGGCTGCTGGTCGCATCGAGGAGCGACTCGGTCTCGACGAGGCGCTCATCGGTCTCGACGCATCGCGACTCGATCTCCTCGAGCCGGCGCTCAGCGTCTCGTCGCGCAGCGTCGTGGCGACGCGCGAGCATGGCAGCCTGGCGTTCGGCGGCCCTGAGCTCACGCGCCCCGAGCAGGAGCGTGCGCTCGCGCTCCCTCGCGGCACCGATGGCCTCCTCGAGCTCGATCTCGCGCTCCTGGGCAGCTCTGATCCAAGCTCTGATGACACCGAGATCCTCGTCGATCGTCGACGCGCGTCGCTCGACGCGCGATCGCTCATGCTCGAGCTGCGCGCTGCGCGCCTCGGCGGCTTCGACCCGGCGGCGCTCCTCGGCCACGGCCAGCTCGAGCTCGGACGAGCGCGCCGTGACCTCGCGGTACTTCGCGTTGGCTCCCCGAAGGCGCTCGCGGGACGCGACGAGCTCGCGCTCGGCCGCGTACATGCGCGACGCGAGCTGCAGGACCGGCGCCTCCTCATCGATACCCGTGGCCGACTCGACCGGCTCGAACAGGTGCGTGGGAGAGACGTTGAACGTCGCGCGGTAGCGGTAGCCGTGCCGGCGGAGCCAGTCGTGCGCGATCGCGAAGTGCTCTGCGTCCAGCAGCTCGACGTAGATGAGCGGGCGATCCTGTGCGAGGAGCTGCTCTGCTCCCCGGAGCGCGGCCATCTCCATGCCCTCGACGTCGATCTTGAGCGCAGCGACCGCCGAGGGGTACGCCTGCTGGTCGATCGTCAGGACCGTCACAGCATCATCGAGCGTGGCGCCGGGCTGGCCGCCGTCTAGCGCGGCGACGCGTTGCGTGCCGAGGTTCGAGCGGTCCGGGGTCGTCAAGCGAGCAGTGCCGGGCTGATCGCCGATCGCGAGCGCCCTGACGTCGACCCGCTCGCCGAAGCCATTGAGCGACACGGATTCGCGCAAGGCGTTGGCCAGGTGCTGGTCCGGCTCGAACGCGACGACCGACCGTCCAGCTGCAGCCAGGTAGCAGGTGTGACCACCGATGTTGGCCCCGATGTCGAGGACGAGGGATCCCGTCGGAACGCGCCGTACGACGTCTTCGAGGAGCTCGAGCTCGTAGACCTCACCAGAGGCCAGCTTCGACTGGATGTAGTCGTCCGCGGCGTCGGGGAGCACCATCTCGAACGACATGTCGCCCGAGGTGATGCTCGCCACAACCGGGGCATGCGGGGTCGACGCCGTCATGCGCGCTCCTCTCCGAGCCGCCTGAGCTGCTCGAGCTGTGACTCGTACAGCGCCGGCACGAAGTGGAACGGGCCTCTGCCCCACTTGTGGTCGGCGTCTGCGACGAGCAGGTCGGGATCGTACGACAGGAAGCGCGTGACGCCCGCCTCCTCGGCTGCCCGGTAGAGCTCGTCGAGCAGTGCGTTGCTGCGTGCGGCGAGCCCCGCATCGGCGACGCGGCGGCCGCGGTGGTCGAGCTCGCTCCAGTACACCCGATTGACGATGATGCGCTCCGGGTCAACCAGGGTCACGAGCCGTCGGAACCCGTTCCGGAAGGCCATGCGGTGCGCCGGGGACCCGCTCTGCACCAGGAGCTCGATCGGGGCCGGTGGCGAGCAGCGGAGCAGTTCGGGCGACTGCGTGATGACGGTGCCGCCGACCATCCGCGCATCGAGACGCTCGTCGATGAAGTCGAGGAGCACGGGGCCGGAGGCGTGCGCGCGCAGGTGCTCGGCGAGGAGCTTGCGTACATCGGTGTCGACCATGCGGCGCTGGAACGCAGACGGGTTTGCGCTCAGATCGAGCCCTGGGACCTCGTCGGGTGGCGCCGAGAACGCAGATGCGACGGTCGACCGCGTCACATAGCCCGCGAGCTGGGGAGCGCCATCGAGTTCGAAGGCGTCGCGGCTGACGCACGAGCCGTAGACGAACACACCTGTTCCCAGTTCGCTCTCCTCAACGGATTCGTGGATGTGCTCTGTCACCTCCGGTGCCCCACCGCGATGCAGCGACGCGTGCGCGAGGAGCCGCTCCGCTGCAGCGCGCACCGGACGCGCGTGACTGGTGGGCTCGAGCTGGCGCGCCAGGTGCAGCAGCGCCAGGCCGGCCAGCTCGGCGCGCGGGCCTCGAAGCGCCGCGAGCTCCTCGGTTCGCCCGGCGACCTCGAGCAGGGGCTCCAGGGCGGTCGCAGCGGAGAGCACGTCGTCGCTCTCCTCCTGCCGCAACGCGCGGAGGTTTAGGAGCCCTTGCGCGAGTTGGCGAGCCGCGTCGTCGTCGCTCGGGCTGCTGGCGAGCGCGTCGGCCGGGTGCAGCGTGAACGGACGGACGGGCTGGCGAAGCGCGCGGGCGGCGAGGAGGAGCGGGCGGCTCGATTCGAGGGCCGCCCACGGGTCGACATCCCCCGACTTCGTCAGCTCGTGCAGCATGCGCGCGATGATCGGCCGCGGCGGTGGAGCATGGCCGTCTCCCCAGTGCGATATCGCGACCGAGAGATTCGCACTGACCCGTGTCAGCACACCCTCGACGAGCGCCTCCGCGTCGAGGTCGCAGCCGACGGCGCGCAGGGTCGGCAGGAGGTGCGACTCGACGTGCCAATCGGACTCCTCCTGGAAGCACACGACCTCGCCTCGGAAGTCGGCCCAGGCTCCCGGGTGGGTGAGGTCGCTCTCCGGGCGGCCGGCGAGCACGGTCTGCTCGTGGCGCCCGACGGCACGGAAGGCCTGCACGGATGGCGCGGAATATGCGTCGATGCTCGTCTGAGGGTTCCATACGAAGGCGACGCAGCCCGTGATGTCTCGAGCGATCCGGATCGCCGCGTATCCGCCGCCCGAGCCGCCCCAGGCGACGATCCTTGGCGACGCCGCGACCTCGGCCACGTGCTGGAGCACCGAGACAGCGACGGCGTGGACGTCAACCCCCCGCTGACCGACGTGCCAGCCGATCCGTATGGCATCGTCGAGATCCAGGATGGGATCCGACGGGATCACGAGAGTCGCGGGGAGATCGCCCGAGATGGGAAGGCCCGTGATCTTCGGCAGGTCGTTCGGCTTGCGCGGGGTCGCCCCGTGGAAGTGCGCGAGCAGCGGTGCACCGGGCCGCAGCCGCACGTAGAACTCGTACACCGCGTGCTCAGCGCCGGGAAGCGGGAACGCGTGCACGCCGTCTCGCAGGTCGACAGCGTTCAGGAAGTGCTCGAGGCTCGACCACCGGAACTGCACGCCGAACATCGACGGGCGGTGCTGTCGCGGGTCGGGGTGCGATTCCTGGGCTGCAAGCCCCGTGCTGGCTGCTGGCTCGTTCGCGGACGGCGTGACGCGATCAGTGGTCACTGCGCGAGTCCACGTGGCTTCATCGCGCTCGGGCGAGCTGTCGGAGGATGAGTGCGCGCGCGGCATCGACGCTCAGCGGCCCATGGCCGAGGACCTCATCGACGAGGTGCAGCTCGTGCGTGGTGCCGTCCTGGCGCGGCGCTCCCGCGGAGACCCACTCGAAGAACTCGAGCTGCTCTCGGTATCCACTGTCGCGGACGTTGCTGACGATGACGAACGACGGCACCCTCCCGGAGGATTCGAAGCGCGTGCGGATGCTCACCTGCTCGGGGTGACGCGCGCGGTGCTCTTCGAGGGAGCAACCCAGGATGTGTGTCTCGACGGCGATTCGCGCGCTGTTGAGCCAGCGAGCGAAATCGAGCTGCGGCACCTCTGCGATGGCGATGGCGCCGTCGATCTGAGAGGCGAGCGCGAGCGCACCGAAGCCACCGAGCGACGAGCCGTAGAGGATGACGTTGCTCGCTCTCAGCCGCTCAGCGAGCGCAGTGACCGCCGACCCCATCTGGGCGATGATGTCGTGCTCAGCGTGCATGTACCAGGCGCCGCGCAGTGCTTCGGCGATGCCCATCGAAGGGTCGGCGAGGGCCAGCACGTGCGCGTCGGGGAAGTGGGACTCCCACTGCCAGCGGGCGAAGGCGGGATGGCGGTGCGCGACGCTGCCGGCCGCGACAGCGCTCGGCATGAAGACGAGCAGCGTCGTCGCAGCCTCGCGCTCGAAGAGCTTGCCGTGCAGCGGCAGCCCGTCGACGCCGATGTCGAAGGTGCAGTCCATGGTAGGTGGCCGTTCTGGTCAGTGGTGCTGATGGTGGCACGGGGCCGGGACGCAGAGCGCGAGGGGGCGCGACTGCGGACTTCGTGCGAGCCTGCGGTCAGACTGCGAAGTCAGGCTCGCGCTGCCCGGATCCCAGCAGGTGGGCGATCGCCGCAACGGATCGCGCCGAGGCCTTGCCGTCACCGTACGGGTTCACCGCGTTCGCCATCACCGCATAGGCTTCGCGATCCTCCAGCAAGTGGTTCGCTTCGAAGACGATCCGATCGTAGTCCGTCCCGACGAGTCGGACGGTGCCGGCGTCGACCGCCTCAGGGCGCTCCGTGTTCTCGCGCATGACGAGCACTGGCTTGCCGAGGCTCGGTGCCTCCTCCTGCACGCCGCCCGAGTCCGTGAGCACGATGCGAGCCGCGGCCATGACCTTCGTGAACTCGGCGTAGGGGAGCGGCTCGGTCACGATGATGTTGTCCTTGCCCTCGAGGTGAGGCAGGACAGCCTCGCGCACGATGGGGTTGCGGTGCACCGGCAGGATCACGATGTGATCCTTGTGCTTCTTCGCGATCTTGGCGAGGGCGCGGCCGATCGCGTCCATGCTGTCGCCGAGGTTCTCCCGCCGGTGTGTCGTCGCGAGGACGATGGGACGACCGCTCTCGAGCGCTGCGGCGACTGCGGGATCGCCCGGGACCGTATCCCACGTCGCAGCCTCCAGCAGCGCGTCGATGACGGTGTTGCCGGTCACGACGATCGTCGAGGGCTCGACGGATTCGTGGAACAGGTTGTCCCGTGACCCGCGCGTGGGCGCGAGGTGCAGCTTCGCGACCTGGCTGATGAGCTTGCGGTTGGCCTCCTCAGGGAACGGCGAATCGATGTCACCCGTCCTGAGTCCGGCTTCAAGGTGCACGACGGTCACCTGACGGTTGAACGCGGCGATCGCGGCGGCCATGGCCGTGGACGTGTCTCCCTGCACGATGACCACGTCTGGCTGCTCGACGACGAGCAGCTCGTCGATCCCGGCGATCGCGCGCGAGACGATGCCGTTGAGCGACTGGCCGTGCTGCATGAGGTCGAGGTCATGGTGTGGCGTGATGCCGAACATCGTGTTCACCTGATCGAGCATCTCTCGGTGCTGGCCAGTGACGACGGGAACGGACTGGAAGCGCTCGTCGCGCTCGAGCGCCTCGATGACGGTCGCCACCTTGATGGCCTCCGGGCGGGTGCCGTAGACGGTCATGACCTTGTGCTGTCGCATGCAAGCTCCGGTTTGTCAGGTGGTGGAGAACAGGGGAGGGTGCGCAGCGGTAGCGCTGGCCAGCGCCTTCTTTGCAGCGTCGTCCTTGCCGAGTGCGATGCTGTGCGCGTAGTACCGATACATCGTGGCGACCTCGTCCGCGGGACCGTCGGCGATGAGGGTGCCGTTGTCGAGCCAGAGCGCGCGCGTGCACATGTCCTCGATCGTCTGGGCGGCATGGCTGACGAGGAAGACCGTGCCGGCTCGGGCGATGAGCCCCTGCATGGCCTCCTTCGCCCGCTCGGCGAAGGATGCGTCGCCGGTCGACAGCGCTTCGTCGATCATGAGGATCTCGGGGT
>JAPSJX010000082.1 GCA_031178105.1 Agrococcus sp.
CGACTCCGACGATGAGGAGCGCGAGGACGATCCACGGGATCGGCCCGCGCAGGAACTTCTTGAAGCTCATGACGTCCTTCTGGCTCGGGAGGGCACCAGGCTATCCCCGGGCACCCGAGCCCCCGCCGCCTGTTCGCTCAGGGCGCGGACGGCTCCAGCAGCTCGAGCGACATGAGGATCGCGCGGATCGTCGCGTACTCCTCGCTGGCCAGGTACTGCTCCGCTGCGGCGGCCGATTCGACCGCCCACGGCGCTCCCGGACCGGAGCCGGTGACGATGACCTCCGAGCCGAAGCTGATGAGGCCCGCGGTGGTCTCGATGATGTTGACGATCGGGCAGCGCGGCGTCTGGGCGTCGGCCGCGGGGCGCAGACCCACGCTGACGACCCACTGCTCCCCCAGCTGCAGCGCGGCCGCGCCGAAGGCGACGCCCGTCGCTCCGTCGAGGGCGACGTCCTGCCGGTCGAGCACCGCGGTGCGCCAGGCGACCGGCGTGCCGGAGCCGTCGACGCAGCTGCCGTCCCCGCCCGACACTCGCTCCGCGTAGCCGAGCTGCCGCTCGCCGTCGGCGCGCAGCACGTCGAGCCCGCCCGCCGCCTCGGCGACCGACCAGTCGGCGGGGATGCGGAAGGTCGCCGCCCCGCTCGGGACCGGCACCTGCTGCCAGCCGCTCGTGTCGACGCCGGCGATCTCGGCCGGCAGCGCGGACTCGATCTGCGGCGCCTCGGTCGCGGGCGTCGTGGGCGGCGGCGCGGTGATGCCGGGCGGGATCGTGGGCTGCGGGACGGGAGCGGGCGTGGCGGAGCACGCGACGAGCGCGGCGACCGCCACGGCGAGCGCGATCGGCGCGAGCACACGTGCTGAGGACCTCATGCCACCATCATCCCAAATCGCGGGGGACGTACGGCTGGGAGCCGGCCGGTGCGCCGCGTCAGGGAGCCGCGTCCAGGATCGGGGTGTCGGAGAGCTCGAGCGACTCGAGCACACCGACGATCGTGTCGGCCTCCGCGCCGTCGAGCCACGCCCTCGCGGACTGCTCGTCGTCGAACTGGATCGTCGTGTCGGGCAGGTCCGCCGCTGCTGGGGAGTCGGTCACGGCGTCGACGTGGACGATGCGGCTGCCGGTCCACACGACGCTGGAGATGTCCGAGCATCCCTCCTCCGCGGTGCCGGCGCGCACCGCGAGCCCCATCGCGACGGCCCATGCGTCGGGCGCGGCCGTGCCCCACTCGCTCGCCGGGGCGACCTCGGCGAGCACCACGGCGCGCCCGCCGGCCTGCTCGAGCCGCGCTGCCACCTCCGGCACGAACGGCTCCACCTCGATCTCGACGGCGTCGGTCGGCTCCGGGGTGCAGTCGACGAAGTCGATGCCGTAGTCCTCGCGGTACCAGAGCATCTGATCGCCCTGCTCGTCGAGGACGACGAGGTCGTTGAGCCACCCCGGCCCGCGGTTGTACATCTCCGAGGCGTCGCCCATCGCGCTGCGGTCGTCGACCGACCACCCCTCGGGCAGCGCGAACCGCACGGCGCCGTCCTGCGACTCGAACGCGCGCCCGACCTCCGGCGCGGTGCTCACCGAGGCGGACGGCTCCGCAGTCGCCGTCGGCGTCGCGGTCGCGGTCGCGGTGGGCGGCGGACCGTCGGGCGCCACCGTGGGCTCGCCCGGCTGCGCGCACGACGCGAGCGCGAGCACCCCGAGGACGGCGACAGCGGTGTGGACGGCGGCACGGGTCATGGTGGCTCCTCAGGCTCGGTGGGCCGTCGGGCCCCTCGAACCGACATGTCCGATCCTCGCCCGCGCGTCACATCCGCGGGATCACGATCCGGTCACGATCGCGACCGGCGGGCGTCAGTTGTACACGTGCGGCGCGAGCACGCCGATGCCGCGCAGGTTGCGGTACTGCTCCGCGTAGTCCAGGCCGTAGCCGATGACGAACTCGTTGGGGATGTCGAAGCCGCAGTACTTCACCTCGACCTGCACCTTGAGCGCATCGGGCTTGCGCAGCATCGTGCAGATCTCGACGGACGCGGCGCCCCGCGACTCGAGGTTCGCCTTCAGCCACGAGAGCGTGAGCCCGGAGTCGATGATGTCCTCGACGATGAGCACGTTGCGGCCGCTCAGGTCGGTGTCGAGATCCTTGAGGATGCGCACCACACCCGACGAGACGGTGCCGGAGCCGTACGACGAGACCGCCATCCAGTCCATCTCGATGTGACGGCGGAGCGCGCGCGACAGGTCGGCCATCACCATCACCGCACCGCGCAGCACGCCCACGAGCAGCAGGTCGAGGCCCTCGTAGTCGTCCTCGATCTGCCGGGCGAGCTCCTCGAGCTTGTCGTGCAGCTCCTGCTCGGTGATCAGGGTCTTGGCGAGGTCGCCCTCGACGTGCGTGAAGTCCATCTGCGCTCCTGCGGTCGGCGGTGCGACCAACCTACCCGGCCGGTCGCACCCCTCCCTCCTGCGGGTGCAGCTCGACCGACGCTGGACGGCCGTCAGCGACGCGGACTGCTCCGTCGCCGCGCACGCCTCGAGGCGTCAGGGCAGCGCTGGCGCCGGGATCGCCGTCAGGTCGAGGGTCTCGACGATCTGCAGCACAGCGGTCACTTCGTCGCTCTCGAGCCACGCGACGGCATCCGCTTCGCTGCCGAAGTCCGCGCGCACGCCGAGCGAGAGCGAGCGCTCGCCGTCGTAGACCATCGACAACGGCTGGCCGTCGGCCATCTGCGGCGATGCCAGTCCGGCATGCGCGTGGAACATCGCCCCATCGCCCGTGGTCCACCACGCGCTCGCGCGATGGTCGAGGTATGCGGGATCGATGTCGCGCGCTGACGCGAGCTCAGCAGCGTCGAGGGTCGCGACGGGAGTGGACCGCACGACGCCGAAGTCCGCGACCGCGCCGACGTCGTCGTAGGGGCCGTCGTAGTAGCTGAGGCTGATCGCTCCTGTGTCGCTGCGGACGGTGATGTCGTTGACCCAGTGCTCCTCGCCGTCGTAGTCGATGCGCTCCCCTCCCACCTCGGCCGTCCAGCCGGGCGGGATGCGGAAGGTCGCGGTGCCGTTCGGAGTCGCGACCTCCTGCCAGCCGGCGTGCGGGTCCCCCGGCGTCGGCGACGGCGTCGGCGAGGGCGTCGGCGTTCGAGCGGGCGTCGGCGTCGTGCTCGGCGCTCCCGCGGTCGCCTGCGGAGCGGTCGACGCCGTCGCCGTACCCGCCGCGGGCGGCGCGACGGGCGCGGTGGCGCATCCCCCGAGCACCAGCGAGATCAGCGTCGCGGCAGCCGCGACGACGGCGCGGCGGCTCACGGTGTGACCTCGACCGAGCGCAGCACCTCGACGATCGTCGCGTGCTCGGCGGTCTCCATGTACGCGCGAGCATCGTCGAGGGATTCGACCGTCCACAGCGCGTCCTCGCCGCCGGAGCTCATCTGGAAGTGCGTGCCCATCCCGATGCCGCCGTCGCTGGAGCTGAACACGAAGTAGACGGCGCACCCCTCCCGATGGTCCGTCCACTCCTCGCCGGTGATGCCGACGCCCACGCGCCAGCGGCCGTCGGGCGTACCGAGGGCCACCGTCGCGATGACGGAGCTCCCGGATGCGAGCCCGGGTGCGGCGAAGGGCTCGCTCGCGAGCACCTCCAGCGGATAGACGCTGCCGCCGCAGGCGCCGCCGATGTCGATGAAGTCGTGCATCTCCAGCAGCTGCTGGCCGTTGGGCGCGGTGAGCGTCGCGCTGTCCATCCACCGCTCCCATGGCTCGACGTCAGCGCGGCCCTCGTCGGGCGCGATGCGCTCCGACCGGGCGTCGAGCGTCCAGTCCGCCGGGTAGCGGAAGGCGATCGATCCGTCCTCCGTCGCGAAGTTGAGCCAGGTCGTGCTGTCGATCGCAGCAGGCTCCTCGAGCGCGCTCGGCTCTGGGCTGGCGCTCGGCTCCGGGCTGGCGCCGGGGCTCGCACTGGCGCTCTGCGCAGGAGTCGCGGGCGGGTTCGAGGGGGCGTCGGTCGGCTGCGCCGCTGGACCGGCGCAGCCGGCGACGAGCGCGGCGAGGGCGAGCGCGGCCGCGGCGGCGCGGAATCGGGCGTGGAGCATGGGGACCTCTCGTGACGAAGGACGTGTTCAGCCTGCATCCCGACATGTCCGCAACGCGCGGGCCGGTCACGGCATCCGCATCACGATTCGGCAACGAAGCGCGCCGGCCTCGCTCAGGCCGCGACGAAGACCAGCCTGCGGCCGTCGCGCGTGACGCGGATGCCCGGTAGGTGGATGGGCCCCTGGCCGTGCCAGTCCGTCACGAGCCGCGACACCTCGAGCGTCTGCTGGCGCGAGAGGGCCACGTGGAACTCGCTCTGGACGGCGAGGCGGATGATCCGCTGCCGGAGCGCCGGCGGGTTGGCGCCAAGCCCGCCGACGTCGAGCGACAGTCCGCCCTCGGCGTGCTCGACGAGGTCGAGGATCTGCTCCTGCGCGAAGTGCGCGAGCGCCTCGGCGTCCTCGCGCAGCGTGTCGGCGGTGCGCGTCAGCGCGAGGGCGACGCCGCCGCCGAGCACCTCGTCGAGCATGGGCAGCACGCGGTGCCGCACGCGCACGCGCAGGAAGCGGTCGTCGTCGTTGTGCGGGTCGCTCCAGGCGTCGAGGCCCTGGTCGCGGCAGGACTGGTGCGTGGTCTCGCGCCGCACCTGCAGCAGCGGCCGTCGGAGGAAGCCGATGCGCGGGTGCATGCCCCACAGGCTCTCCGAGCCCGACCCCCGCGCGAGCCCGATGAGCACCGTCTCGGCCTGGTCGTCGAGGGTGTGGCCGAGCAGCACCGCGGAGGCGCCCTCCTCCTTGCGCGCCTGCAGCAGCGCCGCGTAGCGCGCCTGACGGGCGGCGGCCTCCGGGCTGCCGTCGGTCGACACCTGCACGGGCATGATCCGCACCGGGGCGAGACCGAGCTCGCGGGCCTGGCCCGCTGCGCGATCCGCGATGTCCGCGCTGCCGGGCTGCAGGCCGTGGTCGACGATCACCGCGCCGGCCCGCCGCCCCGACCGCGCGGCCTCGAAGGCGGTGGCCGACGCGAGCGCGAGCGAGTCGGGACCGCCCGACAGCGCCACGAGCACGAGCGCGCCCTCCGGCAGGTCGGCGATGGACTCCCGCACGGCCCGACGGACGTCGGCGACGGCGGGCGTCAGCCGCGGGCGACGGTCGCTTTCGGGCATGAAGTAACCTTATGCCGATTCCGAACCACCACGAGAAGGAGCCGCTCTTGGCCGCCTACGACGTCGTCATCGAGATCCCCAAGGGGAGCCGCAACAAGTTCGAGGTGGACCACGAGACCGGTCGCGTGTACCTCGACCGCGTGCTCTTCACGACCTTCGTCTACCCGACCGACTACGGCTTCTTCGAGGGCACGCTCGGCCTCGACGGCGACCCGGTCGACGCGCTCGTGCTGCTCGAGTACCCGGTGCCGCCGGGCGTCTTCGTGCGTGTGCGCCCTGTCGGCCAGCTGAACATGGAGGACGACGGCGGCATCGACACGAAGGTCATCTGCGTGCTCGAGAAGGACCCGCGCTGGTCGCACATCCAGGACATCACGGACGTGCCGCAGCAGACGCGCAACGAGATCGAGCACTTCTTCCTGCACTACAAGGACCTCGAGCCCGGCAAGTGGGCGAAGCTCGGCGACTGGGAGGGCGCGGAGGCCGCCGAGGCGACCGTGCAGGCCGGATACGCCGCGTTCGACGCCGCGCACGGCGACGAGACCGGTGAGGGCGTCGAGAAGCCCGAGGGCGGGCGCGACGTCACCGCCTGAGACGAGACGCGAGAAGGGGGGCCCCCCCAGGGGGGCCCCC
>JAPSJX010000083.1 GCA_031178105.1 Agrococcus sp.
CCCGTGAGCCCCCGAGCGACCAAGGCACTCGAGCCAGCCTCGACCGATCCGGCGAAGATCCGCAACTTCTGCATCATCGCCCACATCGACCACGGCAAGTCGACCCTCGCCGATCGGATGCTGCAGCTCACCGGCGTCGTCGACGACCGCTCGATGCGCGCCCAGTACCTCGACCGGATGGACATCGAGCGGGAGCGCGGCATCACGATCAAGTCGCAAGCCGTGCGCATGCCGTGGGAGCTCGACGGCGAGACCTTCGCGCTCAACATGATCGACACCCCCGGCCACGTCGACTTCACCTACGAGGTCTCCCGCTCGCTCGCCGCGTGCGAGGGCGCGATCCTGCTCGTCGACGCGGCGCAGGGCATCGAGGCGCAGACCCTCGCCAACCTGTACCTGGCGATGGACAACGACCTCGAGATCATCCCGGTGCTCAACAAGATCGACCTCCCCGCGGCCGATCCCGAGAAGTACGCCGCCGAGATCGCCCGGCTCATCGGCGGCGATCCCGACGACGTGCTGCGCGTGAGCGGCAAGACGGGCGTCGGGGTCGACGCTCTGCTCGACCGCGTCGTGCGCACCGTGCCCGCGCCCACCGGCGACGTCGACGGCCCCGCCCGCGCGATGATCTTCGACTCCGTCTACGACGCGTACCGCGGCGTCGTGACCTACGTGCGCATGGTCGACGGCACGCTCCGCCCGCGCGAGCAGGTGGTCATGATGTCGACCGGCTCGAAGCACGAGGCGCTCGAGATCGGCGTCTCGAGCCCCGAGCCCATCCCCGCGAAGGGCCTCAGCGTCGGCGAGGTCGGCTACCTCATCACGGGCGTGAAGGATGTGCGCCAGTCGAAGGTCGGCGACACCGTCACGACGGTCAAGGCACCGGCGACGACCGCCCTCAAGGGCTACGCCGACCCGAAGCCGATGGTCTTCTCCGGGCTCTACCCGATCGACGGCAGCGACTACCCGGTGCTGCGCGAGGCGCTCGACAAGCTCAAGCTCTCGGATGCGGCGCTCGTCTACGAGCCGGAGACCTCGGTCGCGCTCGGCTTCGGCTTCCGCTGCGGCTTCCTGGGCCTGCTGCACCTCGAGATCATCTCGGAGCGGCTCGAGCGCGAGTTCAACCTCGACCTCATCGCGACCGCCCCGAGCGTGCCGTACCACGTGCAGACCGAGGACCGGCAGACGCACATCGTCACGAACCCGAGCGAGTTCCCGGAGGGCAAGATCAACTCCGTCGTCGAGCCGATGGTGCGCGCGACGATCCTCGCGCCGAAGGACTACGTCGGCGCGATCATGGAGCTCTGCCAGACGCGCCGCGGCACGCTCGGCGGCATGGAGTACCTCTCGGAGGACCGCGTCGAGCTGCGCTACCGGCTGCCGCTCGGCGAGATCGTCTTCGACTTCTTCGACCAGCTGAAGTCGCGCACGCAGGGCTACGCCTCGCTCGACTACGAGGTGGACGGCGAGGAGGAGGGCGATCTCGTCAAGGTCGACATCCTCCTGCAGGGCGAGCAGGTCGACGCCTTCAGCGCGATCGTGCACCGCGACAAGGCCTACGCCTACGGCGTGCTGATGGCCGGCAAGCTGCGCGAGCTCATCCCGCGCCAGCAGTTCGAGGTGCCCATCCAGGCGGCCATCGGCGCGCGCATCATCGCGCGCGAGACGATCCGGGCCATCCGCAAGGACGTGCTCGCCAAGTGCTACGGCGGCGACATCACCCGCAAGCGCAAGCTGCTCGAGAAGCAGAAGGAGGGCAAGAAGCGCATGAAGATGGTCGGGCGCGTCGAGGTCCCCCAGGAGGCGTTCATCGCCGCGCTGTCGACCGGCGAGACGAAGAAGGATGCGAAGTGAGCACCGTGACCAGGACAGCACCGTGAAGGGGACAGCACCGTGAAGCCCATCGCCGAGCGCGCCACGAACTACGGCGCCGTGGGCGCCACCGCCCACTTCGACTTCCACCGCTTCCCGCCGAAGGGCTTCGAGGTCGTCCAGAAGCGCGCCCGCATCGGGCACGGGCGGCCCCGCTACGACGCGGCCGTCGCGGCCCTGCGCACGTGGAAGATCCAGCGGCTCTCGGGCATCGAGGTCGATGCGGTCGGCAGCGAGGAGGGCACGGTCTATCGTCGCGTCGGCTTCGACGGCACCGAGGCCACCCGCGCTGCGAGCACCGAGCCGCAGCAGGACTTCGGTCCCGACGGCGAGCCGTTCCTGCAGCCCGGTGACTCCGTCGACCAGCGCATCCGCGTCGGGGGGTTCCAGATCCACGCGCCGATGCGCGTGATCGCGGTGGAGGAGGAGCCGACGACCCACGTGGTCATCATCGGCTCGCTCGAGGGGCACCCGCTCGCGGGCGAGGAGCGCTTCACCGTCGAGATCGCCGAGGACGAGACCGTGTTCCTGCACTTCCGGGCGATCATCCGGCAGGAGGCGTGGTGGGCGCGCCTCGGCACCCCCGTCGCGCGCGCGCTGCGCCGCCGCTACCACGACCGGTTCATGGACGTGCTCCGCTCGATCGACGTCCGCTGACGATGGGGCGGCTGCCTGAGGGCGAGGCCGCGCCGACGGACGGGCGGCTGCCGGCGGGCACCGGGATCGACGGCCCGTTCGGCGTCTATCTGCACGTGCCGTTCTGCTCGGTGCGCTGCGGCTACTGCGACTTCAACACCTACACGGCCGACGAGCTCCGCGGCGCGACCCGAGCCGGCTACCCGGACGACGTCGCCGCCGAGATCGCGCTCGCTGCCGAGGCGCTGGGCGAGCTCGGACCGCTGCGGCCAGCGCAGACCGTCTTCTTCGGCGGGGGCACGCCCACGCTGCTGCCCGCCGGCGACCTGCTGACGATGCTGGCGGGGGTGCGGGATGCGTTCGGGCTCGCGCCGGATGCGGAGGTCTCGGTCGAGGCCAACCCCGATTCGATCGACGCCGCCGGGCTCGCGCAGCTGCGCGACGGCGGCGTGACGCGCGTCTCGTTCGGCATGCAGTCGGCGGTGCCGCACGTGCTCGCGGCGCTCGACCGCACGCACGACCCCGAGCGCGTGCCGCTCGTCGTCGGCTGGGCGCGCGACGCGGGCCTCGAGGTCTCCGTCGACCTCATCTACGGCGCACCGGGGGAGTCGCTCGCCGACTGGCAGCGCTCGCTCGACGCGGCCGTCGCGATGGCGCCCGACCACATCTCCGCCTACGCGCTCATCGTCGAGGAGGGCACGGCGCTCGCGCGGCGCATCCGCCGCGGCGAGCTCGTGGCGCCCGACGACGACCTGCAGGCGGCGATGTACGAGGCGGCGGATGCGACGCTCGGCGCCGCGGGCTACACCTGGTACGAGGTCTCCAACTGGGCGCGCGACGATCGGGTCGCCCGCCACAACCTTGCGTATTGGCGCGGGCAGGACTGGTGGGGCTTCGGCCCGGGCGCGCACAGCCACGTCGGAGGCGTGCGCTGGTGGAACGTCAAGCATCCGGCGGCCTACCGCGACCGGCTGCTCGCAGGCGCGTCGCCCGCCCTGGCGCGCGAGGTGCTCGACGACGAGACGCGCCGCGTCGAGCGCGTGCTGCTCGAGTCGCGCATCGCTGCGGGGCTGCCGATCGAGCTGCTGGAGCCGGTCGGGCGCCGCGAGGTGGCGGGGCTCATCGCCGATGAGCTCATCGACGCCGGAGCCGCCCTCGCCGGCCGGGTCGTCCCGACACTGCGAGGGCGGCTCCTGGCCGACGCGGTCGTGCGTCGGCTGCTGCCCTGAGGCCGGCTACTTCACCAGCCGCCAGTTGAACGGGTAGCGGTACGAGCCGCCGCTGTTGACGCGCATCGCGCCGATGATCGAGAAGATCACCTGCAGGAGGCCCGGCACCCAGTAGAGCGCCGAGATGAAGCCGAGCAGGCCGAACGTCGGGATGGCGAGGATGATGCCGACGAACAGGACGCCGACGGCGAGGATCGTCATGAAGATGCCGAAGTTCAGCGCCTCCTTCGACTCCTGCTTCGCGAACGCGCTGCGGTCCTTGTAGATCATGTAGACGATGAGCGGGCCGACCCAGCCGCCGAAGCCGCCGGTGACGATCGTCGACAGGCCGGAGAGATGGCCCCACATGCCCGCGTTCTTCTCGTCGACGGGCGACATCGGCGCGGCCGCCGCGTACTGCGGCTGACCGGGCGCGCCGTACTGCGGCTGCTGGCCGTACGGGGGCTGCTGCCCGTACGGGGGCTGCTGGCCGTACTGCGGCGCCGACTGCGGCTGGCCGTACTGGGGCTGGCCGAAGGGCGCCTGCCCGGGCTGGCCCTGCGCCTGGCCGTACTGGCCCTGGCCGAACTGGCCCTGGCCGAACTGGCCCTGCCCGTGCTGCTCCTGCCCGTACTGGGGGGCGCTCGCGCGGGCGCCGAACGGCTGCTCGCCGGGACCCGGCGCGGCGGATGCACCATCCTGCTGACCCTGCTGCCAGCCCTGCGGGTCGCCAGGCGAGGAGAACGACTGCGCGGGCTGGCCGACGCCCGGCGCGGCGGGGGCGCTCGACGGGGCGTGCTGCTCGTCCGTGACGGCGAAGCCCTCCGGCTGCTGCGAGGGATCGGGCTGCTCCCCGCGAGGAGCATTGGGATCGGTCATGGCATGCCTTTCGTGTGCGTCTCGCTGAGCGCAAGACCTCTCTCGGGGCCATTGTGCGCCCGCGCGGCTGTGGATGGCATCCGAAACACCGCTCACGCGCGGTAGGATTGGCAGTCAGACGACGAGAGTGCCAGGGGCGCGGATCCGGAGCGGATGCCGCCGGGCCGGACGAGGGGAGCGCGGATGGTCTCGGATCGCGGCCTCGACGTGCTGCGGGCGATCGTGCAGGACTACGTGGCGATGCGCGAGCCGGTGGGCTCGAAGTCGATCGTCGAGCGCCACGCCTTCGGCGTCTCCGCGGCCACCATCCGCAACGACATGGCGCTCCTCGAGGAGGAGGAGCTCATCGTCGCCCCGCACACGTCCTCAGGACGGGTGCCGACGGACAAGGGCTACCGCGTCTTCGTCGACCGGCTGCAGCGCATGCAACCGCTCACCGCCGCGCAGCGCGTGGCGATCGCGCGCTTCCTCGACGAGGCGGTCGACCGGGACGACGTGCTCGCGCGCACCGCGCGCCTGCTGTCGAGCCTCACGAACCAGGTCGCGCTCGTGCAGGTGCCGATGCGCCGCCCCGCGGGCGTGCGCCGCGTCGAGCTCGTCGCCGTCGCCGAGACGCGCCTGCTCGCGGTGCTCATCCTCGACTCCGGCCGCGTCGAGCAGCGCGTGCTCGACGCGCAGCAGCGGATCGACCCCGAGCAGGCGACGGCGCTCGGCCGGGCGTTCACCGAGACCACCGCCGAGTTGGCGCCGGCCGAGGCCGTCCAGCGCCTCTCGTCGGCAGCCGCATCCGCCCCGCCCTCGCTGCAGCCGGCGACCGAGGCGGTCGCGACCGCGCTGACCGAGATGCTGCAGGCGGCCGGCGGCGACCGCATCGTGATGGCGGGCGCCTCGCACCTCGTGCGCGAGGAGCGCGACTTCCACGGCCGGGTGACGCCGGTGCTCGACGCGATCGAGGAGCAGGTGACGCTGCTGCGCCTCTTCGACGAGATGGGCGCCGAGGGCGAGGTGGCGACCCGCATCGGTCGCGAGCTCTCGGGCCCGCTCGGTGAGGCGGCCGTGGTGGCGTCGACCTACAGCGACTCGAGGCTCGAGGGGCATGTGGGCGTGCTGGGCCCGACCCGGATGGACTACGCAGGGAACATGGCCGCGGTGCGCGCAGTTGCGCGCTACCTCACGCGGCTGCTGAGCGAGGACTGAGTGACTGACCACTACGAGACCCTCGGC
>JAPSJX010000030.1 GCA_031178105.1 Agrococcus sp.
CGGGTCGCCCTGATCGAAGAGGTTCGCGGTCAGGTAGGCCGTGAAGACGACGTAGATGTTCCAGTCGAACCACTCGAGGCCGTTGCCGACCGCGGAGGCGAGCATCGACTTCCGGCGGAGGCGGTCCGAGACAGGGCGGGACGAGGCGGCGGCAGTCACGCTCCCAGGATACTTGCACTCGGTCTAGAAACGCGCCAGCCCTGCACCGCCGCCTCCTGCCGCGCAGGCGCCCGCGGTAGGCTGGATGCGCGAGCCGGTCGGCCAGGCGGTCGCGTCGCGGTGCCCCCGGGTGCCGTGCCGAGGAACGTCCGGGCTCCGCAGAGCAGGGCGGTGGATAACGTCCACCCGGGGTGACCCGCGAGAAAGTGCAACAGAGAACAGGTCCACCCGCCTGGGCGAGAGCCCGAGCGGGCCAGGAGTGAAACGGTGGGGCAAGAGCCCACCAGCGTCGCGTGCGAGCGCGGCGGCTAGGCAAACCTCGCCCGGAGCAAGGCCAGACAGCGGATCACGGGGCTGCTCGTCCCATCCGCGGGTAGGTCGCTAGAGGGCTGCAGCAATGCATCCCGTAGAGAGATGACCGTCCACGACAGAACCCGGCGTATCGGCCGGCCGGTTCGCCCCACAGCACGAGCTCCCCGAGGCCGGTCGGCCTCGGGGAGCTCGCTGCATGCGCGGCGGATGCCTCAGGCGGCGACGAGCGCGGGCTCGGCCTCCTGCTCGGCCGGTGCCCGGCGCGCCCAGCGCTTCAGCGCGATGACGGCGAGCGCCGTGATGACCGTGCCGACCGCGATCGCGACCGTGAACATCAGCAGGTTGCCGATCGCGAAGAAGACGAAGAAGCCGCCGTGGGGCGCCTGGCTCGTCACGCCCGCCATCATCGAGATCGCTCCGGTCGCAGCGGAGCCGAGGATCGACGCCGCGATGACGCGCAGCGGGTCGGCCGCCGCGAAGGGGATGGCGCCCTCGGAGATGAAGGACGCACCGAGCAGCCAGGCGGCCTTGCCGTTCTCGCGCTCGGCCGACGTGAACAGCCGGCGGTCGAGCGCGCTGGCGAGGGCCATGCCGAGCGGCGGCACCATGCCGGCGGCCATGACGGCCGCCATGATGAGCCACGGCGAGGGGTTCTCGAGCGAGCCGGCGCCGAGCCCGGCCACGGCGAAGCCGTAGGCGACCTTGTTGATGGGGCCGCCGAGGTCGAAGGCCATCATCGTGCCGAGCAGGAGGCCGAGGAGCACCGTCCCCGTACCGGTGAGGGAGCTGAGCCAGGCGGTCAGCGCTGCCATGAGCGATGCGATCGGGCCGCCGAGCAGCATGACCATGAGGCCGGAGGCGAAGATCGACGCGAGGAGCGGGATGATGACGACCGGCATGAGGCCGCGCAGCCACGAGGGCACGCGCCACGTGCCGATCCACCAGGCTGCGAGGCCGGCGAGCAGGCCGCCGACGAGGCCGCCGATGAAGCCGGCGTCCATGATCCCGGCGACGGCGCCCGCCACGAAGCCGGGGGCGATGCCCGGCCGGTCGGCGATCGCGTAGGCGATGTAGCCCGAGAGCGCCGGCACGAGGAAGCTCATCGACGCGGCGCCGATCGAGAAGAGCACGGCGCCGAGGTACTGCCCGAGCCCGCCGTCGGGCAGGTTCCACAGCGTGTTCTGGATGATCACGTCACCCGCGACCTCGGTGATGCGGAAGCCGCCGAGCAGGAAGCCGAGCGCGATGAGCAGCCCGCCGCCCGCGACGAACGGGATCATGTAGCTGACGCCGGTGAGGAGCGCCCGCTTCACGGTGCCGCCCAGCGAGCGGTTGCCGGAGTCGGCGGTCGCTGCTTCGCTCGCGCCGCCGCCGGCGAGCCGCGGCCCCGACGGGTCGTCGGCGTGGCCGAGGGCCTCGGCGATGAGCGCGTCGGCCGCGTCGATGCCGCGCTTGACGGGCACCTGCACGTAGGGCTTGCCGGCGAAGCGGCCGCGCTCGCGCACGTCGACGTCGACCGCGAAGACCACCGCGTCGGCCGCCGCGATCACCGAGGGGTCGAGGCGCTTCGTGCCGCTCGAGCCCTGCGTCTCGACGGCGATGCGGACGCCGGCGCGCTCGGCGGCAGCCTTGAGCGCATCCGCCGCCATGTAGGTGTGCGCGATGCCGGTGGGGCAGGCGGTGACCGCGACGATGCTGCGCGCGCCCTCCGCGACCGGTGCCGCCTCCGCCTCGTCGCGGTCGGCGACGACCCCCTCGACGAGGGCGACGACCTCCGCAGGGCTCGAGG
This sequence comes from Agrococcus sp., assembly GCA_031178105.1. Lineage (GTDB taxonomy): Bacteria > Actinomycetota > Actinomycetes > Actinomycetales > Microbacteriaceae > Agrococcus. The sequence continues at coordinate 2,261 of JAPSJX010000030.1, forward strand.
CGGAGCGCAGCGCCCCCGTGAACTCCTCGTCGATGAGCGAGCCGGCGAGGCGCGAGAGCACCGCCAGGTGCGTCTCGGCGGCGCCGTCCGGGGCCATGATCATGAAGACGAGGTCGGCGGGGCCGTCGGGCGCCCCGAAGTCGACGGGCGGCTCGAGCCGCGCGAAGGCGAGGCTCGGCTCGCGCACGGCCGCGGACTTGCAGTGCGGGATCGCGATGCCGGCGCCCATGCCGGTCGGCGTGAGCGCTTCGCGGTCGAGCACCGCGGTGGCCAGGCCGTCGCCGTCGACGACGCGGTCGGTGCCGGCTGCGCGGGCCGCGAGGGCACGGATCACAGCCTCCTTGTCGGCGCCGAGGTCGGCGTCGAGCACCACGAGCTCGGGGGTGAGGATCTGGGGCATCAGTGCTCCTGTGAGTCGGCGGCGGATGCCGCGGGGGTGGCGGCGGCGGATGCCGCGGTCGTGACGGACTGGACGGCGACGCGATCGGCGTCGGCGTCCGCGGGGGTCGGGAAGCCGGTGCCCGGCATCGCGGCGGCGGCGGAGCCGTGCGCCACGGCCTGCCGCAGGCGGCCGGCGGCGTCGTCGCCGCGGGCGTCGGCGATGAGCCAGCCCGCCAGGCTCGCGTCGCCCGCGCCGACGGTCGATCGCACGGTGGTCGGCGGCGGGGTCGCGCGCAGCAGGCTGTCGGCGTCGGCGAGGATCGCGCCGTCGCCGCCGAGCGTCAGCAGCACGGTGCCGACGCCGCGGCCGACGAGAGCGCGCGCACCGGCCGCCGCGGCAGCGGGGCTGTCGATCGCACCGTGCGCGAGGCCGAGCAGCTCCTCGAGCTCCTCGTCGTTCGGCTTCGCGAGGTCGATGCCGCCGGCCGTGACCGCCGCCGCGAGCGGCGCTCCGGACGTGTCGACGGCGATGCGGATGCCCGGCCGCGCCGCGCGCGCAGCACGGACGACGTCGGCGACGAGGGTCGGCGGCGCACCGGTCGGCAGCGAGCCGGCGACGACGAGCCAGTCAGCGGCGGCCGCGTGCGTGCGCACGGCCTCGAGCACCGCGGCGGCGGCACGCTCGTCGAGCGCTGCGCCCGGCTCGTTCACCTTCGTGGTGGTGCCGTCCGGCTCCGTGAGCGCGATGTTCGTGCGCACGGCGGCCCCGGCCGGCACGTGCACGGCGTCCACGCCGTCCGCGGCGAGCAGCGCGGCGAAGCGGTCGTCCTGGCGCGCGACCACGATGGCGCGGGACGGCACACCGGCGGCGGTGAGCACGCGCGTGACGTTGACGCCCTTGCCGGCGGCCACCTCCGCAGCGGCAGCGCCCGAGCGCTGCACCGCCCCGCGCTCGAGCGGAGCGCCGAGCTCGACCGTGCGGTCGATGGAGGGATTGAGGGTGAGCGTGAGGATCATGCGACCTGCACCTCGCAGCCCGCGTCGGCGAGCGCGGTGGCGAGCGCCGCGTCCGGTGCGCCGTCGGTGAGCAGCACGTCGAGCTGCTCGAGCGCCGCGAAGCGGCAGAGCGACGCCTCGCCGAGCTTCGTCGCGTCGGCGAGCACGGCCACGCGTCGGCCGGCGGCGACGATGGCGCTCTTCACAGCGGCCTCGTCGGGGTCGGGCGTGGTCGCGCCGGAGGCGTCGAGCCCGTTCGAGCCGAGCACCACGACGTCCGGTCGGAGCGCCGCGATCGACAGCACGGTCTGGGCTCCGACCGCGGCACCGGTGACCGCGCGGATGCGGCCGCCGATCGCGTGCACCTCGATCGAGGGATGCGCGGCGAGCAGCTGCGCGATCGCGGGGGAGTGCGTGGCGACGACGAGCCGCGAGCCGCCCGCCCCCGGCCACGTCGCGACGAGCTCCGCGGCGAGGGCGGCGGTGGTCGTGCCGGCGTCGAGCAGCACGCTCGTGGCACCGGAGGCCAGCAGCCGCTCGCACGCGAGCCGCGCGATGCGGCGCTTGCCCTCCGTGTTCGCGCCCTGGCGCTCGGCGACCGCCGTCTCGACGAGGCTCGAGCGGCTCGCGCTGACGGCTCCGCCGTGCACGCGTCGGGCGACACCGGCGAGCTCCAGCGCGTCGAGGTCTCGCCGCACCGTCTCGGGCGTGATGCCGAGCTCGCGGGCGAGCCCGGCGACGAGCACGCGGCCGTCGTGCTGGATCCGCGCGGCGATCTGATCGCGGCGCTGCGTTGCGAGCATCGGTGCTTCCACCCGCCCACGGTAGCCCCGCCACGAAGAGAAAGCAACACAACCGCAGAAGAACACAGATCGCCCCCTACCCTCCGCCGCGAAGGCAAGCCGAACTTCCCCGAACTCCGGGGTTTCGCGGTCGGAACCCGCGGTTCGGGGAAGTTCGGCGTGAAGGGCTAGACGCCGCGGGCGAGGGCGGCTGCGCCGATGATGCCCGCGTTGTTGCGCAGCTTCGCGGGCACGATGGGTGTGTCGATCCGCAGCAGCGGCAGGAAGAGCTCGGACGACTTCGAGACGCCGCCGCCCACGACGAAGAGGTCCGGCGAGAACAGGAACTCGAGGTGCGTGTAGTAGCGCTGCAGGCGCTCGGCCCACGCCTCCCAGCTGAGCTCCTCGCGCTCGCGCGCCCGGTTCGAGGCGCGCGACTCGGCGTCGTAGCCGTCGATCTCCAGGTGGCCGAGCTCGGCGTTGGGGATCAGCACGCCCTCGTAGATGAGCGCACCGCCGATGCCGGTGCCGAGCGTCGTCATGATGACGAGGCCGGACGCATCCTTCGCGGCGCCGTAGTGGTCCTCGGCGAAGCCGGCCGCATCCGCGTCGTTGACGAAGTGGATGTCGCGGCCGAGGGCCTGCTCGAACAGCCGCTCCGCTTCGAGGCCGATCCACGCCTTCGACACGTTCGCCGCGCTCATCGTGCGGCCGTGGCGCACGATGGCGGGGAAGGTGACGCCGATCGGCGTGCCGCTCGGCGCCTCGAGCCGGCCGACCAGCTCGACGACCGCGTCGCGGATGGCGTCGGGCTCACCGCCCTCCGGCGTGGGCAGCTTGACGCGGTCGCTGAGGAGCTCGCCCGTCTTGACGTCGACGAGGGCGGCCTTGACGCCCGTCCCGCCGATGTCGACGCCGACGGCCTGGTGCTTCGACTTGGTCACGGCTGGCATCCTGCCACGGATCGCATCCGCGAAGGATCGCCGCGCTCCGGCTCAGGCGGAGGGGAGCGTGAGGATCTCGGCGCCGGACTCCCGCACGACGATCGTGTGCTCGAACTGCGCGGTGATGGAGCGGTCGCGCGTCACGACCGTCCAGCCGTCATCCCAGCTGTCCCACTCGTGGGTGCCGAGCGTCAGCATCGGCTCGATCGTGAAGACCATGCCCGGCACGATCTCGGTGTCGTAGCGGTCGGTGTCGTAGTGGGGGATGATCAGCCCCGAGTGGAACGAGGTGCCCACGCCGTGACCGGTGAAGTCGCGGACCACGCCGTAGCCGAAGCGCTTCGCGTACATCTCGATCGCGCGGCCGATCACGTTGACGCGCCGTCCGGGCATCGCCGCCTTGATGCCGCGTCGCAGCGCCTCCTCCGTGCGCTCGACGAGCGCGGTCACCTCTGGGGCCGCCTCGCCGACGATGAACGTCCGGTTCGAGTCGCCGTGCACGCCGTCGAGGTAGGCGGTGATGTCGATGTTCACGATGTCGCCGGGCTCGAGCTCGGTGTCGTCGGGGATGCCGTGGCAGATGACCTCGTTGACGCTCGAGCAGATGGACTTCCGGAAGCCGCGGTAGCCGAGCGTCGACGGGTAGGCACCGTGGCCGGTGACGTACTCGTGGCCGATCCGGTCGAGCTCGTCGGTCGTGACCCCCGCCCGAGCGGCCGCGCCGACGGCGGCGATGGCGTCGGCCGCGATCGTGCCCGCGCGGCGGATGCGCTCGACCGTCTCGTCGTCGTAGGCGTCACCGCCGACGTGCTTCGCCGGGCCCGGCTTGCCGACGTACTCCGGGCGCACGATGGCGGCGTCGACGGTGCGCTCGGGGCCGATGCGGCCGGGGATGAGGTGACCACGGGCGTCCTTCGGCATGGGCTCCATCCTAGGCAGGCCGCTGCCGGGTGGCCGAGCGCGACGCCGGCGCGACGGAACCGGCAGCGATGCCTGGCGCCGGGCATCCTCGCGGTCGTCTCCATGGAGTCGCGGAGCCCCGGTGCCTACACTCGGCCACATGAACGCTCCTGAGTACTGGTACAACCTCGAGACGGGCGACGTCGAGGAGGGCATGGTCTCGCCGGGCTACGACCGGGCCGGGCCGTTCTCGTCCCGCGAGGAGGCGGCACGGGCTCCCGAGATCATCAAGCAGCGCTCGCAGCAGTGGGCGGCGGAGGAGGCGGCGGACGACTCGTGGGGGAGCGCCGCGAAGCGGTCCGACGGGGAGCAGCCGCAGCGCTGAGCCCGCTGCTGGTCGAGCCGCACAGCGCGCTCTGCGCGCTGCTTGAGTCGCGACCACCCCTACGCCGCCGCGAGCACCTTCCGCAGCGTCCGCAGGTTCCGCGTCGTCACACGGTTCTTCGCGGTGCGCTCGAGCGCCTTCGCGAACGGGCTCGTGAGGGTCGTGCCCTTCGGGTTCGCCCAGTGCACGACGCCGTCGCCCGCGGCGATCGCCTCGCCCTCGCCGGGCTCGAGCGTCGCCAGCCCCGCCGCGACCCCCGGCTCGAGCTCGAAGACGACGTAGGGGGTGCGGTCGTCGTCCTCGCCGTGCGGGTAGGCATCGACCACGCGCTCGAGCTCGCGGATGCCGATGCCGAGCACGCGGATCCGTCGCCCGTAGCGCGCCTCGAGCGCCGCCTCCGCCGCGGCCGCGGCGGCAGCGGCGCTCGGAGCGGTCACGACCGCGTTGCCGCTGGCCAGGACCGTGACCACGTCGCCGAGGCCCGCATCCACCAGCAGCTCGCGCAGGTCGGCCGATCGCACGGTGACGCCGCCGACGTTGACGCCCCGCAGCAGCAGGGCGACGCGCTCGGGTCCTCCCATGCCGCTACTCGTACTCGTGCTCGCGCGCCGGGTAGGCGCCCGACGACACGTCCTCGCGGAACGCGACCGCGGCATCCTCGAGCGTCTGCGCGAGCTGCGCGTACTGCTTGACGAACCTCGGGATGCGTCCGCTCGTGAGACCCGCCCAGTCGCTCCAGACGAGCAGCTGACCGTCGCAGTGCGGCCCCGCTCCCACCGAGATCGTGGGGATCGACAGCGCCTCGGTCACGCGCCGGGCGGACTCCGAGGGCACCATCTCGAGCACGACGGCGAACGCGCCCGCCTCCTCGACCGCGTGCGCGTCGCGCAGCAGCTGCTCGACGCCGGCGTCGCCGCGCGCCTGGATGACGTGGCCGCCGAGCCCGTGCTCCGACTGCGGCGTGAAGCCGATGTGGGCCATGACGGGGATGCCCGCCTCGACGATGCGGCGGATCTGCTCGGCCGAGCGCTCGCCGCCCTCGAGCTTCACGGCGTGCGCGCCGGTCTCCTTCATGAAGCGGATCGCCGTGTGCACCGCCTCGCGAGGGTTCGTCTCGTACGAGCCGAACGGCAGGTCGGCGATGACCAGCGCGCGCTTCGCGCCGCGCGCGACCGCGCGGGTGAGCGGGATGAGCTCGTCGACCGTGACCGGGAGCGTCGTGTCGTAGCCGAAGACGGTGTTGCCGGCGGAGTCGCCGACGAGCAGGAAGTCGATGCCCGCGCGGTCGAAGATGCCGGCCGAGAGGTAGTCGTAGCTCGTGAGGCCCACGATCTTGACGCCGTCGCGCTTCGCCTGCGAGAAGTGGCGCGTCCGCACCCGCTTCGGGCCGGCCGCGCCGCCGCCGTAGGGGGCCGCGACCTCCTGCGCGCCGCTGCCGGATCCCTGCGCCTGCGCCTGCTCTGCGTCCGCCATGCCTGTGAGCCTAACGGCAGGCATCCGCCCACTAGCCTGAGTGGAGGCCAGAGAGAGGTGCGGGATGGACAAGCAGCGGGACTTCGTGCTGCGCACGATCGAGGAGCGCGGCGTCAAGTTCGTGCGGCTGTGGTTCACCGATGTGCTCGGCACGCTCAAGTCGGTCGCGATCGCGCCCGCGGAGGTCGAGGGCGCCTTCACCGAGGGACTCGGCATCGACGGGTCGTCGATCGAGGGGCTCTCGCGCTCGTCGGAGGCCGACGTCATCGCGAAGGCCGACCCGTCGACCTTCCAGATCCTCCCGTGGCGCGGCGAGGTCGACCCGACTGCTCGCATGTTCTGCGACATCTCCACCCCCGACGGCCAGCCCGCCGCCGCGGACCCCCGGCACGTGCTCAAGCGCACGCTCGCGAAGGCGGCCGACCGCGGCTTCAGCTTCTACACGCACCCCGAGTGCGAGTTCTACCTGCTGAAGTCGGCCGACGTCGCGAACCCGGAGCCGGTCGACCACGCGGGCTACTTCGACAACGTGCCCGGCGGCACCGCGCACGACTTCCGGCGCGCGAGCGTGCGGATGCTCGAGGACATCGGCATCTCGGTGGAGTTCAGCCACCACGAGGCGGGCCCCGGCCAGAACGAGATCGACCTCCGCTACGCCGACGCGCTCTCGACAGCCGACAACATCATGACCTTCCGCACGGTGGTCAAGGAGGTCGCCCAGTCGGAGGGCGTGTACGCCACGTTCATGCCGAAGCCCTTCGAGGGGCACCCCGGCAGCGGCATGCACACGCACATGTCGCTCTTCGAGGGCGAGCGCAACGCGTTCTACGACCCCTCCGGCCAGTACCGGCTCTCGAAGATCGGCCGCCAGTTCATGGCGGGCCTGCTGCACCACGCGCCCGAGTTCACGGCCGTGACGAACCAGTACGTGAACTCCTACAAGCGCATGTGGTCGGGCGACGAGGCGCCCAGCTTCGTCAGCTGGGGCCACAACAACCGGTCGGCGCTCGTGCGCGTGCCGCTCTCGAAGCCCAACAAGGCGCAGTCGGCCCGCATCGAGTACCGCGGGCTCGACTCGGCGGCGAACCCGTACCTCGCGTTCTCGGTGCTGCTCGCGGCGGGCCTCAAGGGCATCGAGGAGGGCTACGAGCTGCCCGACGAGGCGGTCGACGACATCTGGCAGCTCTCCGATAGGGAGCGCAAGGCGCTCGGCTTCAAGCCGCTGCCCGCGAGCCTCGACCGCGCGATCGGCGCGATGGAGGACTCCGAGCTCGTCGCCGAGACGCTCGGCGAGCAGGTGTTCTCGTACTTCGTCCGCAACAAGCGCCAGGACTGGCAGCGCTACCGCGCGCAGGTCACGCGCGTCGAGCTCGAGTCGAACCTGCTCACGCTGTAGCCCATGCGCGTCCCGTCGCCCCGCGTGCGGCTCGCCCAGCTCGGATTCCGGGAGCCGAGCAAGGCGGAGGCGTGCCTGGCGGAGCTGCCGGAGGCGCTGCACGGGCTCGTGGACGAGTGCGCGCGGTCGGCCGACCCCGACACGGCGCTGCAGATGCTCGTGCGGCTCGTGCGCGCGGACGTCGAGCTCGGCGGTGTGCTCGACGACCCCGAGGCGCGCACGTCGCTCGTGCGCGTGCTGGGCGGCTCGCTGGGGATCGCGGAGCACCTCGAGCGGCACGCCGAGGACCTCGACGTCGCGGCGCGGCCCGCGGCGCCCAGCGATGCTGCGGCCTACCGAGCGAGCCTGCTCGAGGCGGTCGCGGCCGAGGACGGCGTGACCACGATGCCCCGCGATCGCGCGGTCTCGGCGATGCGCGGTCGCTACCGGCGCCACCTCACCGAGCTCGTCGCGTGGGACCTCCGCCTCGACGACCCGGCGGACTTCGTGCACGTCGTCTCGGCAGCGCTCGCCGATCTCGCCGCGGCGGCGCTCGAGGCGGGGCTCGCGATCGCGCGCTCGGCGGCGCGGGAACGATTCGGCGCCGACGCGGACCGGGTGCGGCTCGCGGTCATCGGCATGGGCAAGGCGGGCGCGCGCGAGCTCAACTACATCAGCGACGTCGACGTCATCTGGGTGCACGAGGCCGACGGCCTGGAGGACCCGCGGGCGACCCAGGTCGCGACGCTGCTGGCGCGCGAGACGGCCGCTGCCTGCGCGCAGTTCCAGGCCGCGCCGCCGCTCTGGGAGGTCGACAGCAACCTGCGGCCCGAGGGCAAGGACGGCGCGCTCACTCGCACGCTCGCGTCCCACATCGCCTACTACGACCGCTGGGCGAAGTCGTGGGAGTTCCAAGCGCTGCTCAAGGCCCGGTTCCTGGCCGGCGACGCGGTGCTCGGCTCGGCCTACGAGGAGTCGGTGCGATCGAAGGTGTGGGAGTCCTCGAGCCGAGACGGCTTCGTGGAGTCGGTGCAGCGGATGCGCGAGCGCGTCACCGAGCACATCCCGGCCGACGAGGTGCCTCGGCAGCTGAAGCTCGGTCCGGGCGGGCTGCGCGATGTCGAGTTCACGGTGCAGCTGCTGCAGCTCGTCCACGGTCCCGACGACCCGTCGCTGCGGCAGCGCGGCACGCTCGAGGCGCTCGACGCCCTCGCCGCCCGCGGCACGATCGGCCGCGCCGACCGGCTCGAGTTCAGCGCCCACTACCGGTTCCTGCGCGTGCTCGAGCACCGCATCCAGTTCTGGCGGATGCGCCGCACGCACCTCATGCCGCTCGGCGAGGACGACCGCCGCCGGCTCGCGCGCGCGGCGCGGCTCGCCGACGCGGACGCGCTCGAGCGGCAGTGGCAGGCGACGCGGCGCGCGGTGCGCTCGCTGCACGAGCGGCTCTTCTACCGCCCGCTGCTCGGCGCGATGGCGTCGCTCGGGCACGAGGACGTGCAGCTGACGCCCGAGCACGCGATGCGGCGCCTGCAGGCATCGGGCTACGTCGACGGCAAGGGCGCGCTCGCGCACATCGGCGAGCTCACCGCCGGGGTCAGCCGCCGCGCGCAGATCCAGCGGCTGCTGCTGCCGGTGCTGCTCGGCTGGTTCGCCGAGGGCGCCGACCCTGACATGGGACTGCTCGCGTTCCGCCGGCTGAGCGAGGCGCTGGGGGAGAGCCCCTGGTTCCTCCGCATGCTGCGCGACTCGCCGGTCGCGGCGCAGCGCCTCAGCCACCTCCTGTCGTCGTCGCGCCTCATCGCCTCGCTCATGGAGCGCATCCCCGAGGCGGCCTCCTGGCTCGACAGCGACGAGCAGCTGCGGCCCCGCAGCGAGGCAGCGCTCCGCGACGAGACGGCCGCGGTGCTCGCGCGCCACGACGACCACGACACCGTGCGGCAGTCCCTCCGCTCGCTGCGCCGGCGCGAGCACCTGCGCATCGCGATGGCGAGCGCGCTGCAGCGGATCGACGAGGGCGCGGTGGGTGCCGCGCTGACGGGGCTGGCGGCGGCCCTCCTCGACGCCGCCATCCGGCTGCACCGCCCCGACGGCCTGCAGCTCGCGACGATCACGATGGGGCGCACGGGCGGGCGCGAGATCGGCTTCGGCAGCGACATCGACGTGCTGCACGTCGCGCGCGGCGAGGGCGACGCGATCCAGGCGGCGACCGCGGTCATCCGCCGCGTGCAGGAGACGCTCGCCGACCCGACGCTGCCGTTCGAGCTGGATGCGGGGCTGCGCCCCGAGGGCAGGCAGGGCCCGCTCGTGCGGACCGTCGAGAGCTACCGCGCGTACTACGAGCGGTGGTCGGAGCCGTGGGAGGCGCAGGCGCTGCTGCGCGCGCGGCCCTTCGCGGGCGACGAGCAGCTCGCCGCTGAGCTCATGGCCGTCATCGACGAGCACCGCTACGTCGCCGACTTCCCGGCGTCGTCGGTGCGCGAGGTGCGGCGCATCAAGGCGCGGGTGGAGTCGGAGCGGCTGCCGCAGAACGCCGACCGCCGCCGGCACCTCAAGCTCGGCGACGGCGGGCTCAGCGACGTCGAGTGGCTCGTGCAGCTGTTGCAGCTGCGGCACGCGGGGCGGCTGCCGAGCCTGCGCACGCCCTCGACGCTCGAGGCGCTCGCCGCGGCGGCCCGCGAGGAGCTGCTCTCCGATCGAGATGCGGTGGTGCTGCGCGAGGCCTGGCAGCTCGCGACGCGCATCCGCAACGGGCTCGCGCTCGCGCGCGCGCGGACGATCGACCTGCTGCCCGTCGACCGGGGCGAGCTCGAGGCGGTCGCTCGGCTGCTGGGCATGCCTGCGGGCTCGGCCCGTGACCTCGAGGAGCACTACCTCGCCGCGACCCGCCGCGCCCGCCGCGTCTTCGAGCGCCGCTTCTACGAGGACTGATCGCACGGTCGGCGTCCCCGGTGATCGTCAGGAACGGTCCCTAGGCTGGCTCGATGTTCTTCATCTTCGGCTTCGGCGCCAAGCAGCAGGATCTCGGCCCCGGCCAGACGCGCACGTGCATGCGCTGCAACAACACGACCGTGTGGGGTCGCACGCGCGAGTCGAAGCAGTTCACGCTGTTCTTCATCCCGCTCGCACGTTGGGGACGCCGCGAGTACGAGGTGTGCGGCATCTGCGGCAACGCCGTCGAGGTCTGACGGCCAGAGTCGGGACTTCCGCCGGCATACGCGAGCAAAGGCATCCGATCAAGGGCACGACCGCCAAGCGACTGGGCGAGTAGGTTCCGCTCTTCGAGGAGTTCCGGATCACCTGTACTATCCAGCCATGTCGCCCGCAACTGCCTATTCCAGGTCGGGGCCGTACTTCGAAGCGCTCGTCACCCTTGCATCGTGGCGCTGTTGCTCTTAGTCGGTTTTACAGCGTGGCTCGTGAGTTGCGCCGTGACGGGCGAGACGCCCTTCGGCTGGGATTTGGATTCATTCGTTCCCGACCTCATCGTTGCGCTCGCCACCGGCGTCCTCATCGCTTCCAGCATTTTCGTTCTCGAGGGCCGCGCCCGCGTGGCAGCTGATGAACGAGGCGTCCGCCAGGAGGCCGAGGATGAGTGGGCCAGAGTTCGGCCGCAGGCCAGACAAGCTTTGAGTGCGTGGACGCCGCAGTACCTGGATTGGGGCATCGGTGAAACCACACCCCTTGGCATGAAGCAGCTCATCCAGCCCTTCCGCTTGAGCGTTGGTCAAGGGCACACCCCGAGAACGCCGAATTGGCGGCGACGGCAAAGGTCGCTGAAGCCATCTGGGAGTACGACGCGATCGCCGCGCGAGTTGAGGCGAGGTATCACGCACTGGACCCCAACTTATGGGAAGGTGCCGCGAAGGAGTTGGTGCAAACTTTCCGTTTCGAGCTGGATGACTTCAATGATGGGCGTGATCATCTACAGCCGCCGCAAGCCTTCACCGAGGCGATCTTCCGGGACGTGAAATCTCGGTGGGCTGCCGTGGAGGCGCGATGGAGAACTGCTCGGGACCTCTTAGACGTTCCCTACGACCCCTGACCGACCGTCGGCCCAGTCGGCCACGCTTCCGGCGGGCATCGCTGCAATCCATCACTTGAACGGTGTGAGAGGGGTGACGCAGAAGACTGCGGCAGCGCGGTCGCCGTATGAGTTTCCTCTGGCAGCCGGGGCCGCGAACTCGATCGGGCTGAGGGCCACATTAAGCCCGATCGGCGACCGACCCAGGGCTCAGGTCGATCGAGCGCACGCGCTCCCAGCTCCAGCGCACGCGGAGGGGCCGGTCCCCCCAAGGAACCCGGCCCCCGTCTCGATGCGCGGTGGCGTCGGACCGTCAGACCCCGTAGTAGAGCTCGAACTCTTCGGGGTAGTAGGTGCCGTTTGTGCGCGCACAGATTCCGCTGGATGACGGGGCGGCACTGCTCGTGCGTATTAGCCACTGCTTGCCGGGTTCGACGCTCTTGCGGACCTTCCGCGGACCCAGCGATCACCGGCTCGGTCCCTGAACGTACTCCGCACTCGGACGGCTTCGTCAGGGCTCAAATGCCAACGGGCCGATGAACCTGCTTCGCAAACGGTCCGCGCTCATCTTCCGGCTTGCGCAGGAAGCGGCAGATGCTGAGCCCGCCGTCGCCGTGGCCAATCTCCTCGCCAGTTCAGGTCGGCGTCACCGTTGTATCCAACGTCACTCGACCGGGCTCTTCACGCCTGACCGAACGCGCCTGTGACGTAGTACAGGCGTCGTGAGCCCAGGCGGGTGCGCCTCCCACCTCAGGAACACGACGGTTAAAATCGCTAGTTGAGCAGCCATCGGTACCAGGCCCAACCAGACTCCGCACAGCGACATCACTCGACCGGCCCCGTTGATCGCGCTTTACGCAGGCCGGATCTCCCCGCGATGACGGCGGGTCTCGGATCTCGATCCCGAACCGTCCCGCACTCCGCCTGCTCCCCAAGTCGAGTGCGCTCCTTGTAGACATCATGAAATGCGAGCGAGCCGGTTCGGAACGCCCCAGCAGCGACCGCGACCTGGTCGGCACTGGTTGATGGATCGTCGAGGAGTGATGCGAGCTCTAGCAGCAGATCCTTGACACGAGAGTCTGGCGCATCCAAAGTGGCTAGCGAGCGCTCGAACGGGGTTCGGAAGGATGCTTGCATGGAGTAAGGCTAAGCCCGCGTAGTGACTAGTCTGCTCCCTATGGACAGCAGCGTGTGGGCGGCTATCGCGACCGGACTTGCAAGCGTATTCGCAGCATCATTCAGCGTGTCACGACCCCCTCAATCGACCCGTCGGCTCCTGGCGCTCGCGGGAGCGATGGCTGAACTGGATGGCGGATCTAAGGCCGCGAAGGAAACCGCGTACGATGCGCTGCTCGGCGCAATCGCCCGCCAGGCCGACCCACCAAAGCGCGAGCTTCGTTTATGGCCTTCCCTGACGATGGTCGCGGTTGCGGCGGTAGGCGCTTTCTGCGCCTATGGGGCGACGAACTGGGCGATCGCGAGTTACCAGGACATCGGCCGAAAGGGCAACGAGGTCGACGGAACCTTCTTCGTCATCGTCGCCATAGCGGTGGCTCTCGGCACGATCATCACGACCTTGATCCTCGGCCGCTTCGCCTACGTCGATACCGACGCGCCGAGATACGAACGCCGGATCGTCGATCCGATCCTCAACACGTTCAAGCAACCAGACTCCAGAGTCGAGCGTCAGCCGGTGCATGAGGCTGAGGGCGACCCACAGGCCGACGGAGATCCCGCAGCAGGAGCCACGGTCGACGCTCCAGCAGCGCAGCCCTCAGCATCCCGCGCGACGACTGGAGATCAGAAGCCCCAGGACGTCGCGAAGCTCTAGACGGTCGTGGGGTCGAACGGGGCGTCGGGGATGAGAGTCCTCGCGCGCCGCCATCGCAGGCGTCCTCACGTAGCGCGTCGAGATTCTTGCGGACTCTCTGTGCGGACCGCAACGTGAAGCTGGGCCGGGTCCCCCCAAGGAACCCGGCCCAGCGGCATGTGTGCGTCAGACGCCGTAGTAGAGCTCGAACTCGAACGGGTGCGGGCGCAGCGCCATCGGCAGGATCTCGGTCTCGCGCTTCAGCGCGATCCAGGTGTCGATGAGGTCCTTCGTGAACACGTTGCCCTCGAGCAGGAACTCGTGGTCCTGCTCCAGCGCGACGAGCGCCTCCTCGAGCGTGCCGGGCACCTGGGGGATGTCCTTGGCCTCCTCGGGAGGCAGCTCGTACAGGTCCTTGTCGACGGGCTCGTGCGGCTCGATGCGGTTCTTGATGCCGTCGAGGCCGGCCATCATCTGGGCCGCGAAGGCGAGATACGGGTTCGAGGCGCCGTCGGGAGCGCGGAACTCGATGCGCTTCGCCTTCGGGTTCGAGCCCGTGATCGGGATGCGGACGGCCGCCGAGCGGTTGCCGGCCGAGTAGACCAGGTTGACCGGCGCCTCGAAGCCCTTCACGAGGCGGCGGTACGAGTTGATCGACGGGTTCGTGAACGCGAGCACCGCGGGGGCGTGCGCGAGCAGGCCGCCGATGTACCAGCGGGCGAGGTCGGAGAGGTTGCCGTAGCCGTTCTCGTCGAAGAAGAGCGGCTTGCCGTCGAGCCACAGCGACTGGTGCGTGTGCATGCCCGAGCCGTTGTCGCCGAAGAGCGGCTTCGGCATGAACGTGGCCGTCTTGCCCCACTGCTCAGCCGTGTTCTTCACGATGTACTTGAAGGCGAGGATCTCGTCCGCGGCCTTGACCATCGTGTTGAAGCGGTAGTTGATCTCCGCCTGGCCGCCGGTGCCCACCTCGTGGTGGCTGCGCTCGACCGCGAGGCCGATGCCCTCGAGCTTCAGCACGATGTCGTCGCGCAGGTCCGCCTGCTTGTCGACGGGCGAGACGGGGAAGTAGCCGCCCTTGTACGGCGTCTTGTTGCCGAGGTTGCCGCCCTCCTCGACGCGACCCGAGTTCCAGGCACCCTCCTCGGAGTCGACGATGTGGAACGACTGGTTCTGCGTCACCGAGTAGCGCACGTCGTCGAAGACGTAGAACTCGGCCTCGGGGGCGAAGAAGGCGGTGTCGGCGATGCCGGTCGAGGCGAGGTACTGCTCGGCCTTGTGCGCGACCTGCCGCGGGTCGCGGTGGTAGATCTCACCGGTGCGCGGGTTGTAGATGTCGAAGATCATCACGAGCGTCTTGTGCTCGCGGAACGGGTCGATGTACGCGGTCGTCACATCCGGGATGAGCTGCATGTCGGACTCGTGGATGTTCGCGAAGCCGCGGATCGACGAGCCGTCGAACAGCTGGCCGACGGTGAAGAACTCCTCGTCGACGGTGGACGCGGGGATGTTGAAGTGCTGCTGCACACCCGGCAGGTCCGTGAAGCGGATGTCGAGGAAGCGCACCTCCTCGTCCTTGATGAAGGCGAGGACCTCGGACGAATCCTTGAACATGGTGCTCCTTGATTTTGGGGGTAGGGCGGATGCCTTGGCATCGACGCTACGCAGGAGCCGTTGCCCGCCTGTGACGCCGATGTTTCGGCGGTGTTACGTCAGCGGGGGCGACCGGGCCGCACGCGGCGCGGGTCGATGCCCTTCGGGATGGGCAGGCTCGACTGGCCGAGGGACGTCAGGCGGTTCGCGACAGCCATCACCTCGGCGCGGCTGAGGGTGCGCTTCAGCCGGCGCATCGCGCGCGTGAGCTTGCGCAGCTCGAGGTCGGAGTCGGGGCCGATCTCGATCACGTGGATCGGCACGTTCGGCACGATGCGCTTGACCTTGCGCTTCTCCTCGCCGAGCAGCCGCGCGAGCCGCTCGCGCGGTCCCTCGGCGATGAGCACGACGCCCGGCTTGCCGACGGCGCGGTAGACGGCGTCCTGCGTGCGCGGGTTCACGCCCACGGGCATCTCGCTCGTCGTCCAGTTGCCGCGCAGGCCGTTCTTCAGCACTGCGCCCACGGCGCCGGGGCGGCCCTCGATCTGGCCGAACGCGATCTTCTCGGCACGCCAGGTGAGCGTCATCATCATGAGCATCAGGCCGACGAGCAGCCCGCTGATGATCCACAGGATGAGGAAGAGCGTGTCCTGCCGGAACACGATCGCGAGCACCGTCGCGACCACGATCGGACCGAGGAGCGCGAGCAGCAGCAGCGGCAGCGCGAGCCGGTCGTTCTTGCGGGTCATCTGGAAGATGGACCACATCGTCTTGAGCCTGCCGGGCTCCTTCTCGCTGTCGCGTGCCATGACGACAGGATACCGGCGCGAGGGCGCCTCGCTCTCCACAGGCGCGGTCCCGCGGCGTGCGCGGAGGCGGCGGCGCGCGGCATGGTGCGGGTGTGGTCGAGGGCGACGAGACGGCAGATCCGGAGGCGCCGGGTGCGGAGGCGGAGCACGGCACCTCCGCGATCGCGGGTCATCCGCTCGTGCGCGAGCTGCGCCGCACCGCCGAGCGAGAGGTGTGGGTCGCGGCCGGCGTGGCGGGCGCCGGTGTCGAGCTGCACCGCAGCATGCCGGGGGAGGAGGCGCTGCTCGCCCGCGAGGTCGAGGCGCTGCTGCTCGCAGGGCATCCGCATCTCGTGCCGATCCTCGACGTGGCGACCGACGCCGGGGTGGTGGTCGTGCGGCCGCTGCTGCCGCGCGGCCTCGCCGACTGGCTCCGTGACCGGGCATCGCCCGAGCCGGGCGAAGCCGTGACGGCGCTCGCGCCGATCGCTGCGGCGCTCGGCGCGCTCCACGCGGTCGGCGCGACGACGGCAGGTGTGACCGCGCAGCAGGTGCGGCTCGACGCCGACGGCGCACCGCTCCTCGCGGGTGAGGGTGCGCGCATCGAGGCCGCGCGACCGACGACGGCGTGGCGAGAGTCGAGCGACGGGGTCGCGGCGGATGCGGACGGCTGGCGGGCGCTCGCCGAGACCGTGCTCGCCGCGTGCGACGCGACGCTCCCCGATGCGGTCGAGCACCGGCTCGCGGGTCGGGACCTCGCGGCGGCGGGGGAGGCGCTGCTCGCCGCGTGGCCGGCGCTGCCGCTCGTGCTCGAGCCGGCCGCTGGCGCGGCGCCGGTCCAGGCTGCGCGAGCGCGCCGGCGCGAGCGCGCGGTGGGGATCGAGGCCGTGTGGGCGCGAGCGGCCCTGCTGCTCGAGCGGGCGGTCGAGCAGATGGTGAGCCCGCGCGGTGCGCGGCTCCGGCAGCGCCTCGCGGGCGTCCGCCCGCGCTTCTGGGCCGTCGGCCTGGGTGGTGCCGCAGCGCTCGCGCTCGCGCTGCTGGTGCCGGCGCCGGGCGCGGCGGACGGGCAGGGCTCGGCGGCCACCAGCGGCATCGGGACGGCCGCGCTGCCGCCGACGCCGACCCCCGCGCAGACGCCGCAGCATCCGTCGCCGACGCAGATCGGCGACGGGCCGCTCGCGGGTGACCCGGTCGCGGGCGCGGCGCTGCTGCTCGCCGAGCGCGAGGCGTGCCTCGATGCCGACGACGCGGCGTGCCTCGTCGGCCTCCACGAGCCGGACAGCCCGCAGCTGGCGGCTGCGTCGCCGTGGCGCATGCCGGACGACGGCAGGCTCGAGGTCGTGCAGCGCCTCGGCGACGCATGGCTGCTGCGCGTGATCTCCGAACGAGCACCGGCCTCGGTGCTCGTGATGAGCACCGAGGCCGGTTGGACGCTGCGGGATGCGTGGTCTGGCTAGACCTCGAACGCGCCCGACTCGAGCCGGGCCTTGACCTGGCCCAGGTAGCGCGCAGCGTCGGCGCCGTCGATGATGCGGTGGTCGTAGGACAGGGCGAGGTACACCATCGAGCGGATGGAGATCGAGTCCTGGCCGTCGACCGACACCACGACCGGGCGCTTCACGACCGTGCCGACGCCGAGGATGGCGCGCTGCGGCTGGAAGACCACGGGCGTGTCGAACAGCGCGCCGCGCGAGCCCGTGTTCGTGAGCGTGAAGGTGCCGCCCGCGAGCTCGTCCGGGCTCAGCTTGTTGTCGCGGGTGCGCTGGGCGAGGTCGGCGATCTCGGCGGTCAGCTCGCGGATGCTCTTCGAGCTCGCGTCGCGGATGACCGGGGTCAGCAGGCCGCGCTCGGTGTCGACCGCCATCGCCAGGTTCTCGGTGGCCGGGTAGGTGATCTGCTCACCGTCGTCCGTCGAGTTGATGAGCGGGTGCGACTGCAGCGCCTGCACGGCGGCCTGCGTGAAGAACGGCAGGAAGGTGAGCTTGCTGCCGGTCTCCTGCTGGAACGCCGCCTTCTTGGCCTCGCGGAGCTGCGCGACCTTCGTCACGTCGACCTCGACGACCGTCGTCAGCTGGGCGAGCGTCTGCATCGACTCGACGGCGCGCTTCGCGACCACCTTGCGCAGGCGCGACATCGGTGCCGTGGTGCCGCGCAGCGGCGACACCTCGACCTCGACGGGAGCCTGCGACGGCGCCGCCTCGGCGGCCGGAGCCTGGACCGGCTTCTCGGCGGCAGCCAGCACGTCCTCCTTGCGGATGCGACCGCCGACGCCCGTCCCCGTGAGCGACGCCAGGTCGACGCCCTTCTCGTTCGCGAGCTTCCGCACGATGGGCGTCACGTAGGGCGTGCCACCGGACGGTGCCGGTGCGGCCGGCGCGGGTGCTGCCGGAGCCGCGGTCGGTGCGGGGGCCGCAGCCGCCTTCGGCTGGGCGGGCGCGGCCGGTGCCTTCGGCTGCGCCGGCGCGGACTGCTGCTTCGGCGCCTCCTGCTGCGTCGCGGGCTCCTCGGCGATGGCCTCCTTCGCGATCTCCTCCTGCTCGACGCCCACCTCCTCGGTGCCGGCGCCCGAGAGCACGTCGTCCTCGGCGGGGACCGGCTGGGCGCCAGAGGCCTGCGCGGGCTGCGCGGACGGCTCGTCGGCGGCAGGCGCTGCGGCCGGCTCGCTGCCGGCGTCGCCGATGCGCGCGATGACGGCGCCGACGTCGACGGTGTCGTCCTCGCCCGCCAGGATCTCGGTGAGCGTGCCGGCGACGGGCGACGGCACCTCGGTGTCGACCTTGTCGGTCGACACCTCGACGATGGGCTCGTCGACCTCGACGGAGTCGCCCACGGCCTTGAGCCAGCGAGTGATCGTGCCCTCGGTCACGCTCTCGCCGAGCGCCGGGAGGGTGATGTCCGCGCCGCCGGACGACGGCTTCGTCCCCGGCGTCTGCGTCGGCGTGGACTGGGCCTGCTCGGTCTCCTGCGCCCGCTGCGCCGCGTCGGCCTCCTGCGAGGGCGAGTCCTGCGCCTCGGCGGCGGACTCGTCGTCGGCCTCCTGGTCGGCCTCGCTGTCGGTGCCGGCGGTCGCGGCCTCGCTGTCGGTGCCGGCGGCCTCGCCGGCCGGTGCCTCGGCGCCGACCGCACTGCCCGCGTCGCCGATGCGCGCGATGACGGCGCCGACGTCGACGGTGTCGTCCTCCTCGGCGAGGATCTCGGTGAGCGTGCCGGCGACCGGCGACGGCACCTCGGTGTCGACCTTGTCGGTCGAGACCTCGACGATGGGCTCGTCGACGGCGACCTCGTCGCCCACGGCCTTGAGCCAGCGGGTGATCGTGCCCTCGGTGACGCTCTCGCCCAGTGCGGGGAGCTGGATGTCAGTCATGCTTCGTGTCTCCTGTGGCTGTCGATCAGATGGCGTGCAGCGGCGTGCCCGCGAGCTTCAGCATGGTCTCGCCGAGCGCCTCGTGCTGCGTCGGGTGGGCGTGGATCAGCTGCGAGACGTCCTCGGGGTACGCCTCCCAGTTCACGATGAGCTGCGCCTCGCCGATGAGCTCCCCGACGCGGCGGCCGATCATGTGCACGCCGACGACGGGGCCGTCCTTCACGCGCACGGCCTTGACAGAGCCGGTCGTGCCGACGATCTCGCTCTTCGCGTTGCCGCCGAGCGAGTACTCGTAGGTCTCGATCCGGTCGTCGCCGTACAGCTCCTTGGCCTTCGCCTCGGTGTAGCCGACGGATGCGACCTCGGGGTCGGAGTAGGTGACCTTCGGGATGTTGACGTCGGCGACCGGGCGCGGGTCGAGGCCCGCGATCTGCTCGGCGGCGAAGATGCCCTGCTGGTAGCCGCGGTGCGCGAGCTGCAGGCCGGGGACGATGTCGCCGACCGCGTAGACGCCGGGCACGGAGGTCTGCAGGCGCTCGTCGACGGTGACGAAGCCGCGATCGAGCTGCACCCCGGCCTCCTCGTAGCCGAGCCCCGCCGTCACGGGCCCGCGGCCGACGGCCACAAGCAGCAGGTCGGCGTCGATCGTCTCGCCGTTCTCGAGCGACACGTGCACGCCCGAGTCGTCCTGCGTCACGCCCGAGAAGCGGGCGCCGAGCTTGAACTGGATGCCGCGCTTCTTGTAGGCGCGCTCGAACTGCTTCGAGATGGACTCCTCCTCGTTCGGGACGAGGTGGGGGAGACCCTCGATGATCGTCACCTCGACGCCGAAGGAGCGCCAGACGCTCGCGAACTCCACGCCGATGACGCCGCCGCCGAGGATCGCGACGCGCTGCGGGATCCAGTCGAGCTGGAGCGCCTGCTCGCTCGTGATGACGTTGCCGGTGATCTCGAGGCCGGGGAGCGACTTCGGGTAGGAGCCGGTGGCGAGCACGATGCTCTTGCCGGTGAGGGTCTCGCCGCCGACCTGCACGGTCGTGGGGGACGCGAGCCGGCCCTCGCCCTCGAAGACGGGGATGCCCTTCGCCTTGATGAGCCCCTGCAGGCCCTTGTGCTTCTTCGAGACGATGCCCTCGCGGAAGGCGGTCACGCGCTCGATGTCGATGCCCTGCAGCTCCGCCTGCACGCCGGCCTCGCCGGACTCGCGCACGACGTCGGCGACCTCGGCCGAGTGCAGCATCGCCTTCGTGGGGACGCAGCCCTTGTGGAGGCACGTGCCGCCGAGCTTGTCCTTCTCGACGATCGCGACGGTCTTGCCGAGCTGCACGGCGCGCAGCGCCACGGCGTAGCCCGCGCTGCCTCCACCCAGGACGACGATGTCAAAGCTCTGATCGG
>JAPSJX010000084.1 GCA_031178105.1 Agrococcus sp.
GGCATCTTCAAGTCCGTCGCCGTCAAGGCTCCGGGCTTCGGCGACCGCCGCAAGGCGATGCTCGCCGACATGGGCATCCTCACGGGCGGCCAGGTCATCTCCGAGGAGGTCGGCCTCAAGCTCGAGAACACGACGCTCGACATGCTGGGCCGTGCGCGCAAGGTCGTCATCACGAAGGACGAGACGACCATCGTCGAGGGTGCGGGCGAGGCCGACGCCATCGCCGGCCGCGTGCGCCAGATCCGCCAGGAGATCGAGGCGACCGACAGCGACTACGACCGCGAGAAGCTCCAGGAGCGCCTCGCGAAGCTCGCCGGTGGCGTCGCCGTCATCAAGTCGGGTGCCGCGACCGAGGTGGAGCTCAAGGAGCGCAAGCACCGCATCGAGGACGCCGTCCGCAACGCGAAGGCCGCTGTCGAGGAGGGCATCGTCGCCGGTGGTGGCGTCGCGCTCATCCAGGCTGCGAAGACCGCGTTCGACGGCCTCGAGCTCACGGGCGACGAGGCGACGGGCGCGAACATCGTGCGCGTCGCGGTCGACGCTCCGCTCAAGCAGATCGCCCTCAACGCCGGCCTCGAGCCGGGCGTCGTGGTCGAGAAGGTCCGCAACCTCCCGGTGGGCCACGGCCTCAACGCCGCCACGGGTGAGTACGTCGACATGCTCGCCGCGGGCATCTCGGACCCGGTCAAGGTGACGCGCTCCGCGCTCGCCAACGCCGCGTCGATCGCCGGCCTCTTCCTCACCACCGAGGTCGTCGTCGCCGACAAGCCCGAGAAGGCGCCGGCCATGCCGGCAGACCCCACGGGTGGCATGGACTTCTGAGTCCACCAGTTCGAAGGGCCCCAGCAGCGATGCTGGGGCCCTTCGGCGTATCCCGGCGGTCTCGATGCGCGGCCGGCGCCACCGACTGCCGCTCGACCCTCGTGCACGGCGGGCCGCTGGCGGTGCGACCAGCGCGTGGAGAGCCGGTTCAGCCGCCGAACAGCCTCGCGTTGCCCGCCTCCACCTCGTCGTACTGGCGACCGGCCGCGGCGAGCGCCTCGTTGATGTTCGCGAGCGACTCCTCCACCCGCTGCTGCGTCGCGCGCCACTCCTGCACGAGCGCCTGGAAGGCGACCGAGGCCTGGCCGGTCCACGAGTCCTGCAGCGATTGCAGCTGCCCGAGCATCCCGGCGACCTCCGACTGCACGCGCGATCCGGTGCCGCGCACCCCGATGTGCGCCCCGTGGATGGCGTCGGCGTCGACGACGTACCTGCTCATGATTCCCTCGATCCCGCGCGGTGCGTCCGCGCTCGACCGCCGACGGTAGGGGAGCCGGCCGTCTCAGCGAGCGGGTCCGCCGAGCACCTGTGGATGGGTGTTCGCCGAGTCGGGACGCAGACGCTTGCTGAGCTCCATGACCGCCTCGGCGCTCGCGAGCGGCACGGCGATGCGGAACGTCGCGCCGCCGCCGGGCGTCTCGACGACGTCGATGCGGCCGCTGTGGGCGCGGACGATGCCCGCGACGATCGCGAGCCCGAGGCCGGAGCCGCCCGTGTCGCGCGTGCGGGAGGTGTCGGCGCGGAAGAAGCGCTGGAAGATGCGCTGCCGCAGCTCCTCAGGCACACCCTCGCCGTGGTCGATGACGAGCACGACCGCCTCGCGGCGCCGGGTCGAGACGCCGACGCCGAGCTCGATCGGGGTGCCCTCGGGGGTGTACCGCAGCGCGTTGCCGATGAGGTTCGAGATCACCTGGCGCAGCGCGTGCTCGTCGCCGAGCACGATCGCGGGCGGTGTGAGGGGCGGCGGCGTGAAGAGGTCGGTCGACGGAGCGTCGTCGGCCGCGCCCGCGACCGCGCCCATCTCGTCCGCGGCGATCGGCAGCACCGCCACCTGCCGATCGCTCGCGCCGACGCGAGTGTCGCTCGCGGCATCGTTCACGAGCGGCACGAGGTCGAGCGGCTGCAGGTCGAGCGGCCTGCGCTCGTCGAGGCGCGCGAGCTGCAGCAGGTCCTCGACGAGCCGCGCCATGCGCTTCGCCTCACCCTCGATGCGCTCCATGGCGCTCGCGACGTCCTCCGGCCGCGAGATGGCCCCCATGCGGTACAGCTCGGCGTAGCCGCGCACGGACACGAGGGGTGTGCGCAGCTCGTGGCTCGCGTCGCCGACGAACTGCCGCATGTGCGCGACCGATTCGTCGCGCTGCTCGATCGCGGCCTCGATGCGGTCGAGCATGGCGTTGAGCGACTGCTGCAGCGAGCCGACCTCGGTGCGCGGGTTCTCGCCGGTGAGGCGCGTGTCGTAGTCGCCATCGGCGAAGCGCTGCGCCTCGGACGCGACCTTGCGCAGGCCCCGCAGCGTCGAGACGGCGAGGATGCGCGTGAGCGCGGCGCCCAGCACGATCGCGAGCAGCGAGAAGCCGGCGAAGACGATCATGAAGGTCGCCGTCGTCGACTCGAGCGACTTGAGGTTGACCGCGACGACCGAGACGAGCAGCTCGCCGCTGCCCTCCACGGTGCTCGGCGCGACGAGGGTGCGCCAGTTGGACTGGCCGTCGATCGACTGCTGCGTGAAGGCGGCGTCCTGCTCCGCGGCGGTGCCGAGCGTCAGGGCCGAGAGGTCGGGGTTCCCGGGCCCGGGCAGCTTGTTGTCGCACAGCACCGTGCCCGACGCATCCGCGACGCCCAGGTAGTACGTGTTGGGCATGCGCTGCGCGAGGTCGCACTGCTCGGGCGAGTCGGTGCGGGTGATCGGCTCGCTCGTGAACGCGCGCATCGCCTGCTCGAGGTCGCGGTCGACGTCGGCCACCTGCGCATCGCGGATGATGCTGAGGGTGCCGACGCCCGCGAGCGCGAGCCCGAAGGTCATGACGACGACGATGAGTGCGCTGATGCGCCCGGCCAGCGTGGTGCGGCCGAGCAGTCGAGCGAGCGCGCCCGGCACCTACGCCTTCGGGGACTTCAGCATGTAGCCGAATCCGCGCTTCGTGACGATCATCGGCTCGGCGGCGCCGTCGTCGATCTTGCGCCGCAGGTAGGAGATGTAGGACTCGACGATGCCGACGTCGCCGTTGAAGTCGTACTCCCAGACGTGGTCGAGGATCTGCGCCTTCGACAGCACGCGGTTCGCGTTGAGCATGAGGTAGCGCAGCAGCTTGAACTCGGTGGGGGAGAGCTCGATCTCCTCGCCGCCCACCGTGACCTCGTGCGTGTCCTGGTTCATCGCGAGCTCGCCGACGTGGATGGTCGCGTCGTCGGTCTCGGCCATCGTGCGGCGGAGGATCGCCTTGATGCGGGCGATGATCTCGTCGAGCGAGAAGGGCTTGGTGACGTAGTCGTCGCCGCCGACCGTGAGGCCGGTGATCTTGTCCTCGGTGTCGTCCTTCGCGGTGAGGAAGAGGATGGGCGAGGTGAAGCCGGATGCGCGCAGCCGCTTGGTGACGCCGAAGCCGCTGATGTCGGGCAGCATCACGTCGAGCAGGATCAGGTCGGGCTCGTCCTCCAGCACCGCCGAGATCGCCGCGGCGCCCGCGCCGACGGCCCGGACGTCGAAGCCGGCGAAGCGGAGGCTCGTGGAGAGCAGGTCGCGGATGTGGGGCTCGTCGTCCACCACGAGGATCTTGGCGCTGGGCTCAGTCATGCGTTCAGTCTCTGATCGTCGCCTGTGCAGTTCCTGAACGTCAGCCGCGACCGCGTCAGCTGGCCGCCGCGTCCGCCAGGCCCAGCTCGTGCTCGTCGAGGATCGTGTAGGCGTATCCCTGCTCGGCGAGGAACCGCTGCCGGCCGAGCGCGAACTCCTGGTCCACGGTGTCGCGGGCGACGATCGTGTAGAAGCTCGCGGTGCGACCGCCCTTCGGCCGCAGCAGCCGGCCGAGGCGCTGCGCCTCCTCCTGCCGGGATCCGAACGAGCCCGACACCTGCACGGCGAGCGACGCATCCGGCAGGTCGACGGAGAAGTTGGCCACCTTCGACACCACGAGCACGCGCTCGCTGCCGTCGCGGAACGCCTGGAAGAGCTCCTCGCGCTCCGAGACCGGCGTCTCCCCCGTGATGAGCGGTGCGTCGAGCGCCTCCGAGAGCTCGTCGAGCTGGTCGAGGTACTGCCCGATCACGAGCGTCGGCTCGTCGGGATGCTCCTCCAGGATGCGTCGCACCGTCGGGATCTTGCGCGGGCTCGACGCGGCGATGCGGTAGCGGTCGCGGTCGCCGGAGGCGGCGTACTCGAGCCGCTCGTCCTCGTCGAGGGTGATGCGCACCTCGTAGCACTCGGCCGGGGCGATGAAGCCCTGCGCCTCGATCTCCTTCCAGGGCGCGTCGAACCGCTTCGGGCCGATGAGGCTGAAGACGTCGGACTCGCGGCCGTCCTCGCGCACGAGCGTGGCGGTGAGGCCGAGGCGGCGGCGCGCCTGCAGGTCGGCGGTGAGCTTGAAGACCGGGGCGGGCAGCAGGTGCACCTCGTCGTAGACGATCAGGCCCCAGTCGAGCGCGTCGAGCACGCCGAGGTGCGCGTACTCGCCGCCGCGCTTCACGGTGAGGATCTGGTACGTGGCGATCGTGACCGGCTTGATCTCCTTGCTGTGCCCGGAGTACTCGCCGATGTCCTCCGGCGTCAGGCTCGTGCGCGCGAGCAGCTCGCTGCGCCACTGCCGGGCCGAGACGGTGTTCGTCACGAGGATGAGCGTGGTCGTGTCGGTCGCGGCCATGGCGGCGGCGCCGACGATCGTCTTGCCGGCGCCGCACGGCAGCACGACGACGCCCGAGCCGGCCTCCGAGAAGTGGGTGACCGCATCCTGCTGGTACGGCCGCATGCTCCAGCCGTCCTCGACCAGGTCGATCTCCATCGGGGTGCCCGGCGTGTAGCCCGCGAGGTCCTCGGCGGGCCAGCCGAGCTTCACGAGCTCCTGCTTCAGCTCACCCCGCGCCCAGTCGACCACCCGGATGCCGTCGGGTGCCGGGCCGGCGAGCAGCGGCGCGATCTTCTTCGAGCGCCGCACCTCCTCGAGCACGGGCCGATCCGGGCTGCGCAGCACGAGCCCCTCATCGTCGCGCTCGATGACGAGTCGCCCGTAGCGGCCGATCGTCTCGCGGATGTCCTGCGCGACGCCCGCGGGCACCGGGAACTTGGCGTGCTGATCGAGCGTGCCGATGATCTCGTCGGCCGTGTGCCCGGCCGCACGGGCGTTCCACAGGCCCAGCCGCGTCACGCGATAGGTGTGGATGTGCTCGGGCGCGCGCTCCAGCTCGGCGAAGACCTGCAGCGCCTGCCGAGCGGTCGCGGCGTCAGGATGCGCCACCTCGAGCAGCACGGTGCGGTCGGACTGCACGATGAGGGGACCGGGGAGCGACATAGCCTCCAAGCCTACTCGCGGGGTCCCTCGGGCAGAACCCTGCCGCCCACACCCGCGCCCCCTCCCGCCGCCCGGGCCGCGGGTGGTCACGACACGCCGCGCCGCGGTCGCCGGGTGGTCATGACACGCCGTGCGGCGG
>JAPSJX010000031.1 GCA_031178105.1 Agrococcus sp.
GATCGTCATGCCACCACCCGGCGCACCCCCATCCGCTTGGCCCGCGTCCGTCACATGCACTGCGGGCTGGAGAGAACTGACACATGCAGACCGCAGACATCCACAGCCGCTTCCTGCGCTACTTCGAGCGCCGCGACCACGAGATCGTGCCCTCGGCATCGCTCGTGAGCGACGACCCGGCAATCATGTTCACCATCGCCGGCATGGTGCCGTTCATCCCGTACCTCTCCGGACGGGTGCCCGCGCCGTGGCCGCGCGCCGCGGACGTGCAGAAGTGCATCCGCACGAACGACATCGAGGAGGTCGGGCGCACGCCGCGCCACGGCACGTTCTTCCAGATGGCGGGCAACTGGTCGTTCGGCGACTACTTCAAGCGCGAGGCGATCGGCTACGCCTGGGAGCTGCTCACCGGCTCGGAGGCCGACGGCCACTTCGGCTTCGACCCGCAGCGGCTGTGGGTGACGGTCTTCGAGACCGACGACGAGGCGGAGCGCCTCTGGCTCGAGGTCACGGACGTCGACGCGTCGCGCATCCAGCGCCTCGGCCTCGAGGACAACTACTGGATGACCGGGCAGCCCGGCCCGGCCGGTCCCGACTCGGAGATCTTCTACGACCTCGGCCCCGAGTACGGCCCCGACGGCGGTCCCGCCACAGGCAGCGACCGCTATGTGGAGATCTGGAACCTCGTCTTCATGCAGGACGAGATCGCGGACGTGCGCTCGAAGACCGAGTTCACGATCGTGCGCGAGCTGCCGAGCAAGAACATCGACACCGGCATGGGGCTCGAGCGCATCGCCTTCCTCAAGCAGGGCGTGCAGAACATGTACGAGATCGACCAGGTCCGCCCCGTGCTCGACCTCGCGAGCGAGCTGTCGGGCCGCAGGTACGGCGCCGATCACGAGGACGACGTGCGCATGCGCGTCATCGCCGACCACATCCGCTCGTCCCTCATGCTCATGGGCGACGGCGTGACGCCCGGCAACGACGGCCGCGGCTACATCCTGCGCCGGCTCATGCGCCGCTCGATCCGCTCGATGCGGCTCCTCGGCGTGCAGGACGCCACGTTCCCGACCCTGTTCCGGGCGAGCCGCGACGCCATGGTCGCCGCCTACCCCGACCTCGAGCAGTCGTACCCGCGCATCGAGCGGATGGCCGTCGCCGAGGAGGAGACGTTCCGGTCGACCCTGGAGTCGGGCTCGACCGTGCTCGACGTCGCGATCGCCGACGTCCGGAAGGACGCCGGCAACATCGTGCCGGGCAGGACCGCGTTCCTGCTCCACGACACCTACGGCTTCCCGATCGACCTGACGATGGAGATCGCGGAGGAGGCCGGGCTGCAGGTCGACCGCCCCACCTTCGAGACGCTCATGAGCGAGCAGCGCACGCGTGCGAAGGCCGACGCGAAGTCGCGCCGCCGCCAGCTCG
Source organism: Agrococcus sp. (assembly GCA_031178105.1). Classification (GTDB taxonomy): domain Bacteria; phylum Actinomycetota; class Actinomycetes; order Actinomycetales; family Microbacteriaceae; genus Agrococcus. Next base: position 1,426 of record JAPSJX010000031.1, read on the forward strand.
CCGACCTCTCGGTCTACGCCGACCTCCGCGCGAAGGGCGAGACGGCCTTCCTCGGCTACGACGAGCTCGAGGCCGACGGCGAGGTCATCGGCATCATCGTCGACGGCGCGCAGGTGCCGACCGCGGGCGTCGGCGTCGAGGCGGAGGTCGTGCTCACGGCGACCTCGCTCTACGCCGAGTCGGGCGGCCAGGACAGCGACCAGGGCCGGCTCGTCGGCCCCGGATTCGAGGCCGACGTGCTCGACGTGCAGCGCCCCGTCGCCGGGCTCGTCAGCCACACCGTGCGCGTCACCGCGGGCGAGATCGCGGTCGGCGATCTCGCGCACGCGGTCGTCGATCCCCTCTACCGCCGGTCGGCGAACCAGGCGCACTCGGCCACGCACGTCGTGCACGCGGCGCTGCGCCAGCTGCTCGGGCCGGACGCCCACCAGTCCGGCTCCTACAACAAGGCCGGCTACATGCGGCTCGACTTCTCCTGGTCGAGCGCGCTGTCGAGCGACATGCGCCAGGAGCTCGAGGGCATCGCCAACACGGCGATCCGCGACGACCTGCCCGTCGAGACCCGGGTCATGCCGATCGACGAGGCGCGCGCGCTCGGCGCGATGGCGCTGTTCGGCGAGAAGTACGGCGACCGGGTGCGCATGGTCGACATCGGCGGCCCCTGGTCGCGCGAGCTGTGCGGCGGCACCCACGTGGCCGCCTCGAGCCAGATCGGCCTCATCTCGATCACGAGCGAGTCGAGCGTCGGCTCCACGAACCGGCGCGTCGAGGCGGCGGTCGGTCCGGATGCGTTCCGGCAGCTGGTCGCGGAGCGCTCCCTCGTGAGCGAGCTCACGTCGATGCTCAAGACGCCCAAGGAGCAGCTGCCCGGCCGCATCCAGGAGCTCGTCGCATCGCTCAAGACGGCCGAGAAGCGGATCGCCGAGTTCGAGTCGCAGCAGCTCGCGGGTCGCGTGCAGCCGATCGCCGACGGGGCCGAGCTGCTCGGGTCCGTGCGGCTCGCCGCTGTCGACCTCGGCGCGGTCGCGTCCGCGGACGACCTGCGCTCGCTCGCCGCGCAGGTGCGCGAGCGCCTCGGCAACGAGCCCGCGGTGGTCGCGATCGGCGGCGCCGTGGACGGCAAGCCCGCGATCGTCGTCGCGACGAACCAGGCGGCGCGCGACGGCGGCGTCGTCGCCGGGCCGCTCGCGAAGGCCGCGGCCGGCGCGCTCGGCGGCGGCGGCGGCGGCAAGCCCGACATGGCGCAGGGCGGTGGGCAGGACGCCGGCGCGATGCCCGCGGCGATCGCCGCCGTGCGAGCCGGGATCCAGCGCTGAGCGGGTCGGCCATGCGTCGCGGGGTGCGGATCGGCGTCGACGTCGGCCGCGCCCGCGTCGGCGTCGCGCGCTGCGATCGCGACGGTCTGCTCGCGACGCCGGTCGAGACGATCCAGCGCGCGTCCACGGACGTCGTCGCGCGGCTGCGCGAGATCGCCGCGGAGCTCGAGGCGATCGAGGCGGTGGTCGGGCTGCCGATCTCGCTCTCGGGCGGCGACACGCCCAGCACCCAGGACGCGCGCGACATGGCGTCGCTGCTCGCCGCGGCGCTGCCCGTGCGGCTCGTCGACGAGCGGCTGTCGACCGTGACCGCGTCGGCCGGCATGCGCGCGGCCGGCAGGTCGGCCCGGCAGCAGCGCTCCAGCATCGACCAGGCGGCAGCGGTCGTCATCCTGCAGCACGCGCTCGACAGCGAGCGCGCCGCGGGGCGCGCCCCCGGCGAGCTGCTGCAGCACGGCAACGACGAGCGCGGCGAGGCCGCGACCCGGGAGGATTGACATGGCTGGACGTCGCGCGCGGGAGCGCAAGCAGCGGGGCCGCAGGCGGCTGATCGGTGCGATCATCGCCCTCGTCGTCGTGATCGGCGTCGGCATCGCCGCAGCCTGGGGCATCCCGCGCATCGCCGACCGCTTCAGCGGCCCCGAGGACTACCCGGGCCCGGGCTCCGGCGAGGTGGTGGTGCACGTGCACCCGGGCGAGAACGGCTACGACGTCGCGGCCACCCTGCTCGAGCAGGACGTGATCGCGAGCGCCGAGGCGTTCACCGACATCCTCGTCGCCGACTCGTCGATCCAGCTGCAGCCGGGCGCGTACCGGCTGATGCAGCAGATGTCCGCGCAGGGCGCGGTCGACGCGCTCGTCGATCCCGGCAACAGGGTGGAGCTCCGCGTCACCGTGCCCGAGGGCTACACGCTGCCGCAGGTCTACGAGCGGCTCGAGCGCGATCTGGGCATCCCGCAGGCCGAGTTCCTGCAGGCGGCCGCCGACCTGATGCAGTTCGAGCTGCCCGAGGACGCGGTGTCGCTCGAGGGCTGGCTGTTCCCCGCCACCTACACGTTCGACGAGGGCGTCACCGCGGTCGACGTGCTCACCGCGATGGTCGAGCGCCAGCGCCAGGCGCTCGAGTCGGCGGGCGTCGCCGAGGCCGACCAGGAGCGCGTGCTCATCATGGCGTCGCTCGTGCAGCGCGAGGCGCGCCTGCCCGACGACTTCGGCAAGGTCGCGCGGGTCTTCCAGAACCGCCTCGACGTCGGCATGCCGCTGCAGTCCGACGCCACGGTCGCCTACGGCACCGGCAACCTGCACGTCGTCACGACGACGGCCGCGGAGCGCGCAGACGCGAGCAACCCGTACAACACGTACGCGAATCCGGGCCTGCCGGTCGGACCGATCGGGGCTCCGGGCGACGCGGCGATCCAGGCGGCGCTCGCGCCGACCGAGGGCGCATGGCTCTACTTCGTGACCGTGAACCCGGAGACGGGCGAGACGGTCTTCTCCGAGACGCTCGCGGAGCACGAGGTCGGCGTCGCGCGGTTCCAGCAGTTCCTGCGCGACAACCCGGGCTGGGGCGGCTGACGTGACGGCGGCCGGTGCACGCCGGCTCGCCGTCGTCGGGTGGCCGGTCGAGCACTCGCTGTCGCCGGCGCTGCACGGCGCCGCCGCGCGCGAGCTCGGCCTCGAGTGGGACTACCGGCGCCGCGCGGTCGAGCCGGGCGGCCTGCCGGCCTTCGTCGGCGCGCTCGGGCCCGAGTGGCTCGGCCTGTCGGTGACGGCGCCGCACAAGGACGCCGCCGCCGCGCTCGCCGACGAGCTGGACCCGCTCGCGCGCGCGACCGGCACCGTCAACACGCTGCTGCTCGGCGACCCCGAGGGGGGTCGCCGGGTCCTGCGCGGCTGGAGCACCGACGTCGGCGGCATCGTGCGGGCGTTCGCGGATGCGGGGCTCGACCGGGTGCGCACGGCAGCGATCCTGGGCGCCGGCGCGACGGCGCAGACCGCGCTCGTCGCGCTCGCCTCGATCGGCGCCCGGCGGGTGACCGTCGCGCTCCGGACGCGAGCGAAGGCGCAGCGCCTCCGCGAGCTGGCCGCGGGGCTCGGCGTCATGCTCGAGGTGCAGGCGCTGGACGCGCCGCTGCCCTCGGTCGACGCGGCGGTGTCGACGCTGCCGGCGTCCGCCGACGCCGTGCCGACGTTCGCGATGCCGCCCATCCGGCTGCTCGACGCCGACTACGCCCGACCCGACGGCTCCCGGTACCTCGCCGCGCTGCCGCCCGAGCACGTGATCGACGGCCGCGAGATGCTGCTCGGCCAGGCGGTGCTGCAGGCGAGGATCTTCGCGCGCGGCGACGTCGACGCGCCGCTGCCCGACGAGCCGCGCGTCGCCCGGGCGATGCGCGCGGCGATCGACGGCGGGGCAGCCGGTCCTCGGGCGCTCGGGCGTCTGGAAGAATCATGAGCATGCTGCGCTGGCTCACCGCCGGGGAATCCCACGGCCCCGAACTGCTCGCCCTCCTGGAGGGGCTGCCTGCGGGCGTGCCCATCACCGCGGAGCAGATCCAGGCGGATCTGCAGCGGCGCAAGCTCGGCGCCGGTCGCGGCGCGCGCATGAAGTTCGAGCAGGACGCGCTGTCGATCTCCGGCGGCGTCCGGCACGGCAGCACCCAGGGCGGGCCGATCGCCCTGCGCATCGGCAACACCGAGTGGCCCAAGTGGACCGAGGTCATGGGGGCCGCGCCGCTCGAGGCGGAGCTCACGGGCGCTCGCGCGGCGAGGCTGACCCGGCCGCGCCCGGGGCACGCCGACCTCGTCGGCATGCAGAAGCACGGCTTCGACGAGGCCCGCCCGGTGCTCGAGCGCGCGAGCGCTCGAGAGACCGCCGCGCGCGTCGCGCTCGGCGCCGTCGCGCGCGCGTTCCTCGTCGAGCTGGGCGTGCGGCTCGTGAGCCACACGCTCTCGATCGGTCCCGTGCGCGTCCCCGAGGGCTCGGCGCTGCCGTCCCCGGACGACGTCGACCTGCTCGACGCCGACGAGCTGCGGTGCTTCGACCCCGCCACGAGCGCGCAGATGCTCGCGGAGGTCGAGGACGCGAAGCGCGCCGGCGACACGCTCGGCGGCATCGTCGAGGTGCTCGCCTACGGCCTGCCGCCGGGGCTCGGCTCCTACGTGCACTGGGACCGCCGGCTCGACGGTCGGCTCGCCCAGGCGCTCATGAGCATCCAGGCCATCAAGGGCGTGGAGGTCGGCGACGGCTTCGAGACCACTCGGCGCCGGGGGAGCGTCGCCCACGACGAGCTGCTGGTCGGCGAGGGCGGCGTGCACCGCGAGACCGGCAGGGCCGGCGGCATCGAGGGCGGCATGACGACCGGCGACCCGCTGCGCGTGCGCGCGGGCATGAAGCCGATCGCGACCGTGCCGCGCGCGCTGCGCACGATCGACGTCGCCACCGGCGAGGCGGCGCAGGCCCACCACCAGCGCAGCGACGTCTGCGCCGTGCCCGCCGCCGGCGTCGTCGCGGAGGCGATGGTCGCGCTCGTGCTCGCGGATGCGATGGTCGAGAAGTTCGGCGGCGACTCGGTCGTCGAGACGCGCAGGAACCTCGACGCCTACCTCGCCGCGATCCCCGAGCCGCTGCGCACCACGCCGTGACGGCCCCGGGCGACGCCGGTCCGCGCCCGGGCGACGAGGCCGGCACGGTCCCGCCCGTCGCCCTGATCGGGCCGATGGCCGCGGGCAAGTCGTCGCTCGGCCGCAAGCTCGCGGCCCGGCTCGGCCGCACCTTCGCCGACACCGACCGCCTCGTGGTGCTCGAGCACGGTCCGATCCCCGAGCTCTTCGCCGAGCACGGCGAACCCGCCTTCCGGCGGTGGGAGGCGGAGGCCGTGCGCCACGCGCTCGTGCCCGGCGCGGTCGTCGCCCTCGGCGGCGGCGCGGTGCTCGACGAGCGCACGCGCGCGCTGCTCTCGCACGCCACGGTCGTGCTCGTCACCGTCGACGAGCAGAGCGCCGAGCGCCGCATCTCCGGCGGCGGCCGACCGCTCGTCGCCGACGGCATCGCGGCCTGGCGGCGGATCGCTGCCGAGCGCGAGCCGATCTACCGCGAGCTCGCCGACACCGTCGTCGACTCGTCGAGGACGCCCATGGCCCAGCTGGTCGACCGGCTCGAGGCCTGGCTCGCGGAGCGCGGGCTGTGAACCAGAGGGGGAGCGCATGACCACCATCCGCGTCGAGACCGAGGCGCCCTACGACGTCCACGTCGGCAGGGGCATCCTCGTCGACCGCATCCGCGCGTCGCTCGGCGACGCGACCCGGCTGCTCGTCGTGCACCAGCCCGCGATGAGCCGCATCGCCGACCACCTCAAGGCCGAGCTCGACGTCGAGGTGCTGCTCGCCGAGGTGCCCGACGCCGAGGCCGCGAAGCGCATCGAGGTCGCGCAGTTCCTGTGGCAGATCATGGGCCAGGCCGAGCTCTCGAGGACGGATGCGGTGCTCGGGCTCGGCGGCGGCGCCGTCACCGACCTGGCCGGCTTCGTCGCCGCGACCTGGCTGCGCGGCGTGCGCGTCATCCAGGCGCCCACGAGCGTGCTCGGCATCGTCGACGCCGCGGTCGGCGGCAAGACCGGCATCAACACCGAGCAGGGCAAGAACCTCGTCGGCGCGTTCCACCACCCCGCCGCGGTCATCGCCGACCTCGAGCTCGTCGACTCGCTGCCGCGCAACGAGCTGCTCACCGGCTTCGCCGAGGTCGTGAAGGCCGGCTTCATCGCGGACCCGCGCATCCTGGAGCTGCTCGAGGGATCGCTCGACGCCACGACCGACCCGTCGACGTCGGAGTTCCAGGAGGCCATCGCGCGCGCGATCGAGGTCAAGGCGCGCGTCGTCGCGAACGACTTCCGCGAGCACGGCGAGCGCGAGTTCCTCAACTACGGGCACACGCTCGGCCACGCGATCGAGCACACGGAGCGCTACCGCTGGCGCCACGGCGCCGCGGTCGCGATCGGCATGGTGTTCGCGGCCGAGCTCTCCCGGCTCGCGGGGCGCCTGCCGGAGGCGGTCGTCGACCGGCACCGCGCGATCCTCGAGTCGCTCGAGCTGCCGACGTCGTACCCGGTCGGCCGGTGGCAGACCGTGCTCGGCACGATGCGCAAGGACAAGAAGACGCGCGGCTCGATGCTGCGCTTCGTCGTGCTCGACGACGTCGCCAAGCCGCGCATCCTCGAGGGGCCGGACGACAGCCTGCTGTTCATGGCCTACCAGTCGCTCGCCGACTGAGCCGCGCCCGTTGCGCCGATGCGCGCCGCGGAGCAGACTCGCAGCCATGGCGCACGGCGACATCACCCACCTCGAGATCCCGGTCAGCGACATGGCGCGCGCGACGGAGTTCTACGGCCGGATCTTCGGCTGGCGGATCGCGGAGTCCGAGGGCTACGAGGGCTACCCGATGTGGCAGGCGCCGAACGGCGTCTCCGGAGGCGCGCTCACGGCGCGGGAGGACGGCTTCACGCAGCCGCGCTCGGTGATCGAGGTCGACTCCATCGACGAGGCCCTCGCGAGGGTCGAGGAGCTCGGCGGCACCGTCACGCTCCCGAAGGGCGAGATCTCGCCGACCAGCTGGTGGGCGGTGTTCACCGACCCCGACGGCAACAGCATCGGCCTCTTCGAGGGCGCGATGTAGCGAGGCGGGCGGCGCCGGGCGGCGCCGGCGATGGGGCAGGATGGCGGCATGCGCATCCTCGTCCTGAACGGGCCCAACCTCGGGCGCCTCGGCACCCGCGAGCCCGACGTCTACGGCACCGCGACGCTCGCCGACATCGCGCCGCTCGTCGCGTCGGCCGGCACCGCGGCCGCGCCGGTCGAGGCGGATGTGCGGCAGACGGACGACGAGGCGGAGCTCGTGGGCTGGATCCACGAGGCCGTCGACGCGCGCACCCCCGTGATCCTCAACCCCGCGGCCTTCACGCACTACTCCTATGCGCTGCGGGATGCGTGCGCGCAGCTGCAGGGCGTCGCCCCGCTCGTCGAGGTGCACATCTCGAACCCGCACGCGCGGGAGGCCTTCCGCCACACGTCGGTCGTGTCGGCCGTCGCGACCGGCGTGATCGCCGGCTTCGGGCTCGACGGCTACCGCCTGGCCGCATCGGCGATCGTCGCCCGGTAGGATCATCTGTCGGTCCGATGAGGGCCGCGACGCCCCACGGAACGGAACACGCATGGCAACCACCAACGACATCAAGAACGGCGCGGTGCTCAACCTCGACGGCCAGCTCTGGAGCGTCGTCGAGTTCCAGCACGTCAAGCCCGGCAAGGGCGGCGCGTTCGTGCGCACCAAGCTGCGCAACGCGCGCAGCCAGAAGCTCGTCGACAAGACCTTCAACGCCGGCACGAAGATCGAGTTCGCCACCGTCGACCGCCGCGACTACCAGTTCCTGTACAACGACGGCACCGACTTCGTGTTCATGGACAACGACACGTACGAGCAGCTGCCGGTCCCGGCGGAGATCGTCGGCGACGGCGCCAAGTACCTGCTCGAGAACGGCACCGCGACGATCTCGATGCACGAGGGCGAGGCGCTGCAGGTCGAGCTGCCCGCATCCGTCGTGCTCGAGATCACGTACACCGAGCCGGGCCTGCAGGGCGACCGCTCGAGCGCCGGCACGAAGGCCGCCACCGTCGAGACCGGAGCCGAGATCCAGGTGCCGCTGTTCGTCGAGCAGGGCACGCGGGTCAAGGTCGACACGCGCGACGGCAGCTACCTCGGCCGCATCAGCTGACGTGGGCGAGGAGACCTACCCCGCCCGGCGCAAGGCGCGGAAGCACGCCGTCGAGGTGCTCTACTCGGCGCAGGCCAGGGGAGAGGCACCCGAGATGGTGCTGCGCGACACCGCGGACCGGCTCGGCTGGGCGACGCACGGCTGGTTCCCCTTCGCCCGCGAGATCGTCGCCGGCGTCGCGGACGAGCTGGACGGCGTCGACGAGCTCATCGCCTCGTCGAGCGCCAACTGGCCGATCGACCGCATGCCCCGCACCGACCTCGCGATCCTGCGCGTCGGGGTGTGGGAGCTCGAGCACGAGACCGCCCCGGCGAGCGTCGTGATCTCGGAGGCCGTGCACATCGCGAACGAGCTCTCGACCGAGCGCTCGGGGGCGTTCATCAACGGGGTGCTCGGCAAGGTCGCCGCCTCGCGCGGGTAGCGACGGCACGGCGAGGCGACCCCTGGTGCCGCGCGCGGGACGGGAGCACGCTGGTGGCGTGAGCGGACCGCAGCGCGTCGAGACCGACTGCGCCGTCGTCGGCGGCGGCCCGGCCGGGCTCATGCTCGCGCTGCTGCTCGCGCGCCGCGGCGTGCGGGTCGTCGTCCTCGAGCAGCACGGCGACTTCCTGCGCGACTTCCGCGGCGACACGATCCACCCCTCCACCCAGCAGGTCCTGCACGAGATCGGGCTGCTCGACCGCTTCCTCGCGCTGCCGCACACCGACATGCCGCAGGTGACGATGCGCTTCCGCGGCCGCCGGCTCGTGCTCGCCGACTTCACGCGGCTCCCGACCGCGCGGCGCTGCATCGCGTTCATGCCGCAGTGGGACTTCCTCGACCTGCTCGCCGATGCCGGGCGCGAGCTGCCCGGCTTCGACGTGCGGATGCGGCACGCGGGCACCGTGCTGCTGCGCGACGGGGGCCGCATCGCGGGCGTGCGCGCCGACGGGCCGGACGGCCCGGTCGAGGTCCGCGCGAGGCTCACGGTGCTCGCGGACGGCCGGGACTCGGCGCTGCGCGCCGACGCGGGCCTCGAGCCGGTCGGCCGGCCGAGCGCGATCGACGTGCTGTGGTTCCGGCTGCCGCGCGAGCCGGGCGAGCACGTGCCGCTCATGCAGGTCGGTGACGGCGCGCTCCTCTCGATCGACCGCGGCGACTTCTTCCAGGCCGCCCACATCGTGCCGCGCGGGGCCTGGCGCGGCGACGACGCGTCGCTCGCCGCGCTACGGCGGCGCGTGGCCGCGCTCGAGCCGCGCTTCGCGGCGAGGATCGCGCGGCTGGCGGCTGCCGACGTGCGCGTGCTGCACGTGCGGATCGACCGGCTCGAGCGCTGGCACCGCGACGGCCTGCTCGCGATCGGCGACGCGGCGCACGCGATGTCGCCCGCCGGCGGCGTCGGCGTCAACCTCGCGATCCAGGACGCGGTCGCGGCGGCGAACGCGCTCGCGCCGGGGCTCGCCCTGGCTCGGCCGACGGAGGCGCTGCTGCGCCGCATCCAGCGGCGACGGGAGGCGCCCGCTCGGGTGACGCAGGCGGTCCAGCGGCGGCTCGAGACCGTGCTGGTGCGCATCGCCGAGCCCGGCGCCGAGGTGCCCGTGCCGCTGCCCCTGCGGGTCGTCCAGCGGCTCCCGGCGCTGCGGCACGCGATGGGGCGCTGCATCGGCATGGGCCTCCGCCCAGAGCACGTCGACGCCGCCCCGGCACCCGAGCGGCACCTGCGGACGCGGTAGGGTGGACGCATCAGACAACCTTGAAGCCCGTCCTGTGAGGCGGAGAAGGGAGTCCCCGTGACTGCACCGCGCACCGTGCTCGGCCCCGACGAGATCGCCAGGGCCCTCACGCGCATCGCCCACGAGATCCTCGAGGCGAACCAGGGACCCGACGACCTCGTGCTGCTGGGCATCCCCACCCGCGGCGCCCACCTCGCGCAGCGACTCGCCGATCGCCTCACCGGCATCACGGGCATCGACTTCTCGGCCCGCGTGGGCGCGCTCGACGTGACGATGCACCGCGACGACCTGCGCGGCCGGCCCACCCGGGCGTCCCAGCCCACGCGCATCCCGGCCGACGGCATCGACGACCGCGTCGTCGTGCTCGTCGACGACGTGCTCTACTCCGGCCGCACGATCCGCGCCGCGCTCGACGCGCTCGCCGACCTCGGCCGGCCGCGCGCCGTGCGGCTCGCGGTGCTCGTCGACCGCGGCCACCGCGAGCTGCCGATCCGCGCGGACTCGGTGGGGAAGAACCTGCCGAGCGCGCGCACGGAGCACGTCTCGATCCTGCTCGAGGAGGTCGACGGCCGCGACGCCGTGACGATCGAGTCGGCGGGCGCGACCGGCGAGGCGGGGGCCGCGTGAAGCACCTGCTGACGGCCGCGATGCCGCGCGACGAGGCCATCGCGCTGCTCGACCTCGCCGAGGACATGCACCAGATCCAGGACCGGGAGCTCAAGAAGCTCCCGGCGCTGCGGGGTCGCACCGTCGTGAACCTGTTCTTCGAGGACTCGACGCGCACGCGCTCCTCGTTCGAGATCGCCGGCAAGTGGCTCTCGGCCGACGTCATCAACGTCTCGGGCAAGGGGTCGAGCGCCTCGAAGGGCGAGTCGCTGCGCGACACCGGGCTGACGATCGCCGCGATGGGCGTCGACGGCGTCGTGGTGCGCTCCGGCGCCTCCGGCGCACCCGCGCTGCTCGCCGAGTGGATCGGGCGGCCCGTCATCAACGCCGGCGACGGCACGCACGAGCACCCCACGCAGGCGCTGCTCGACGCCTTCGCGCTCCGTCGCCGCATCCACGGCGACGCCGCGCGCGGCAGGGCGCTCGACGGCGTGCGCGTCGCGATCGTCGGCGACATCGCCCACTCGCGGGTCGCGCGCTCGAACGCGCTGCTGCTGCCGGCGCTCGGCGCCGAGGTGACGCTCGTCGGCCCCGCCGCCTTCCTGCCGGTCCCGGCAGCGGACGGCACACGCCTCGGCCTCCGCGCCGAGACGAGCCTCGACGCGGTCATCGACGAGCAGCCCGACGCGCTCATGCTGCTGCGGGTGCAGCTCGAGCGGCAGGCCGGGAAGGTCGCGCCGAGCGCAGGGGAGTACATCACCGGCTGGTCGCTCACCGACGAGCGCCTCGCGCGGCTCGGCGGCGCCGCGATCATGCACCCCGGCCCGATGAACCGCGGCCTCGAGCTCTCGAGCCGCGCCGCCGACGCCGACGCCTCCACCGTGCTCGCGCAGGTGACCGCCGGCGTCTCGGTGCGCATGGCGGTGCTGTACTCGCTGCTCGCTTCGACCACGGAGGCCTCCCGATGACGACGCTGCTGATGAACGCCACGGTGCTGACGGACGCATCCGTGCTGGGCGGCGAGCGCCGCGACCTCGCGATCCACGCCGGGGTGCTCGTCGACCCCGCGACGGTCGACCGCGGCACGGCAGAGGTCGTCGACGCCGCGGGCCTCATCGCGCTGCCCGGCCTCGTCGACCTGCACACGCACCTGCGGCAGCCGGGCGGCGAGCAGGCCGAGACCGTCGCGAGCGGCGTGCGCGCCGCGGCCGCGGGCGGCTACACGTGCGTGTTCGCGATGGCGAACACGAACCCGGTGGCCGACACGCCCGCCGTCGTCGAGCAGGTGCACCGCCTCGGCGTGCAGGCCGGGCTCGCGACCGTGCGGCCGATCGGCGCCGTCACCGTGGGCCTCGCGGGCGAGCGGCTCGCCGACATGACGATGCTCGCGCAGAGCGCAGCGCGGGTGACGGTCTTCAGCGACGACGGCAGGTGCGTCGCCGACGCGGAGCTCATGCGCCGCGCCCTCGAGCACGCCGCGTCGATCGGCGGCGTGGTCGCGCAGCACGCGCAGGACCCGCACCTCACGCGCGGCTCGGTCATGCACGAGAGCCCGCTCGCGGCCGAGCTCGGGCTCGCCGGCTGGCCGTCGGTCGCCGAGGCGTCGATTGTCGCGCGCGACGCGATGCTCGCGGAGCTCACCGGCGCCCGCCTGCACGTCTGCCACGTGTCGACGCTCGAGACCGTCGAGGTCGTGCGCGCCGCGAAGGCGCGCGGCATCGCGGTCACCGCCGAGGTGACGCCGCACCACCTGCTGCTCACCGAGGAGCTCGTGCGCTCCTACGACGGGCGCTTCAAGGTCAACCCGCCGCTGCGCGCCGAGCGCGACGTGCTGGCGCTCCGCGAGGCGCTCGCCGACGGCACGATCGACATCGTCGCGACCGACCACGCACCGCACGCGCCGGAGGCGAAGCAGACGGCGTTCGCGGATGCCGCCTTCGGCATGGTCGGTCTCGAGACGGCGCTCGGCGTGGTGCAGCAGGCGATGGTCGAGACGGGCCTGCTCGACTGGGCCGGGGTCGCGCGCGTCATGTCGACGGCGCCCGCCGCGATCGGCAGCGAGCCCGGCTACGACGCCCCGCTCGAGGTCGGGTCGCCCGCGCACGTCGTGCTCGTCGACCCCGACGCGCGCGCCGTCATCGACGTCTCGCGCCTGCAGGGGCGCTCCACGAACTCGCCGTTCCTCGGCGTCGAGCTGCCGGGCCGCGTGCTGCACGTGTGGCACGGCGGTGCGCGCACGGTCGCCGACGGCCGCGTCGGCGCGACCGCGCCGGAGGGCGGCAGATGACGAAGGAGCTCTTCGCGCTGCTCTGCGCCGCGCTCGTCGCGCTCCTCGCTGCGCTCGCGGTGGTCGGGGTGCTCGCCCGCCGACGGCGGCAGCGCGACGTCGAGGCGCCCCAAGCGTGGACCGACGCGGTCCCGACGCTCGTCGTCGAGGCGCTCTACGTCGCGACCACCCGCGCGGGCGATCCCTACGACCGGATCTTCGCCCACGGCCTCGGGTTCCGCGGCCGCACGCGGCTCGCGATCGACGCCGACGGGGTGCAGCTCGTCGCGGACCGCACCGAGGTGCGCATCCCGGCCACGCGCATCCGTGCGGTCGAGCGCGCCACCTGGACCATCGACCGCGTCGTCGAGCCGGGCGGGATCATCGTGATCGCGCACGAGCTCGGCGCCGACGTCGACACCTACATCCGCATCATCGGCGACGACCGCGAGGCGTTCGACGCGCTCGCCGCCCTCGCCGCCATCCGAACGCAGACCCCTGGGGAAGGAACCACCGCATGACCACCCCCGCTCCCGCGGCCCTCGTCCTGGAGGACGGCACGATCTATCGCGGCACCGCCTACGGCGCCGCAGGCACCGCCCTCGGCGAGGCCGTCTTCGCGACCGGCATGACCGGCTACCAGGAGACCCTCACGGATCCCTCGTACGCCGGCCAGATCGTCGTGCAGACCTCGCCCCACATCGGCAACACCGGCGTCAACGCCGAGGACGCCGAGTCGCGGCGCGCGTGGCCCGCCGGCTACGTCGTGCGCGCAGCGAGCCGCGTCGTGTCGAACTGGCGCTCCGAGGGCAGCCTCGGGGAGCAGCTCGAGCGCGACGGCATCGTCGGCATCGCGGGCGTCGACACGCGCGCGATCACGCGCCGCCTGCGCGACGCCGGCTCCATGCGCGCCGGCGTCTTCTCGGGCGCCGCGCTCGTCGACGACGACGCGATGGTCGCGGCCGTGCGCGAGAGCCCGCAGATGGCCGGGCGCAGCCTCGCCGAGGTCGTCTCGACGACGGAGGCGTACTCGCTGCCCGCCGTGGGCGAGCCGCTCGGCACGCTCGCGGTGCTCGACCTGGGCGTGAAGGCATCGACCCTGCGCTTCCTGCAGGAGCAGGGCTTCGACCTCGTCGTGCTGCCGCAGAGCGCGACGCTCGAGGAGGTGCTCGCGCACCGCCCGATCGCCGCGTTCTACTCGAACGGCCCCGGCGACCCCGCCGCGAGCGACCAGCAGGTCGCGCTCCTCCAGGGACTGCTGCGCGAGGACCTGCCGTTCTTCGGCATCTGCTTCGGCAACCAGCTCCTCGGCCGGGCGCTCGGCTTCGGCACCTACAAGCTGCCCTTCGGCCACCGCGGCATCAACCAGCCGGTGCTCGACACCGCGACGGGCCGCGTCGAGATCACGAGCCAGAACCACGGCTTCGCCGTCGACGCGCCGCTGCACGAGGAGCTCGCGAGCCCGGCAGGCTTCGGGCGCGTCGAGGTGAGCCACTACTCGCTGAACGACCAGGTCGTCGAGGGGCTGCGCGCGCTCGACATCCCGGCCTTCAGCGTCCAGTACCACCCCGAGTCCGCCGCGGGCCCGAACGACGCCCGCCACCTCTTCGCCAGGTTCCGCGAGCTGGTGCTCCAGCACCGCGCCGCCACGACCGCCACCGACACGCAGAAGGACGCCTGAATGCCCAAGCGCGACGACATCCGCTCCGTCCTCGTCATCGGCTCCGGCCCGATCGTCATCGGCCAGGCCGCCGAGTTCGACTACTCCGGCACCCAGGCGTGCCGCGTGCTGCGCGAGGAGGGCGTGCGCGTCATCCTCGTGAACTCCAACCCGGCGACGATCATGACCGACCCCGACTTCGCCGACGCGACCTACATCGAGCCCATCACGCCCGAGGTCATCGAGACGATCATCATCAAGGAGCGCCCCGACGCGATCCTGCCGACGCTCGGCGGCCAGACCGCGCTCAACGCGGCCATCGCGCTGCACGAGCAGGGCATCCTCGAGCGGCACGGCGTCGAGCTCATCGGCGCGAAGGTCGACGCGATCCAGCGCGGCGAGGACCGGATGCTGTTCAAGCAGCTCGTGCTCGACGCGGGCGCCGACGTCGCCTCGAGCGCGATCGCGAAGTCCGTCGACGACGCGCTCGCGTTCGCGGGCGAGTTCGGCTACCCGGTCGTCGTGCGCCCCTCGTTCACGATGGGCGGGCTGGGCTCCGGCTTCGCGCACGACGAGGCCGAGCTGCGCCGCTTCGTGGGCGACGGCATCCACTCGTCGACGATCGGCGAGGTGCTGCTCGAGGAGTCGATCCTCGGCTGGAAGGAGTACGAGCTCGAGCTCATGCGCGACACCGCCGACAACACGGTCGTCGTCTGCTCGATCGAGAACGTCGACGCGGTCGGCGTGCACACGGGCGACTCCATCACGGTCGCGCCCGCGCTGACGCTCACCGACCGCGAGTACCAGCGGCTGCGCGACATCGGCATCGACATCATCCGGCGCGTCGGCGTCGACACCGGCGGCTGCAACATCCAGTTCGCCGTCGACCCGGCGACCGGCCGCATCATCGTCATCGAGATGAACCCGCGCGTGTCGCGCTCGTCGGCGCTCGCGTCGAAGGCCACCGGCTTCCCGATCGCGAAGATCGCCGCGAAGCTCGCGCTCGGCTATCGGCTCGACGAGATCCCCAACGACATCACGAAGGTGACGCCCGCCTCGTTCGAGCCCGCGCTCGACTACGTCGTCGTCAAGGTGCCGCGCTTCAACTTCGAGAAGTTCCCGGCGGCGGATGCGACGCTCACGACCACCATGAAGTCGGTCGGCGAGGCCATGGCGATGGGACGCACCTACGCGCAGGCGCTGCAGAAGGCGCTCCGCTCGCTCGAGAAGCGCGGCTCGTCGTTCCACTGGGAGGGCGAGCCGGGCGACGCCGCCGCGCTGCTCGAGGCCGCGAGCGTGCCGACCGACGGGCGCATCGTGACGCTGCAGCAGGCGCTCCGCGCCGGGGCGACGATCGAGCAGGCGCACGAGGCGACCGGCATCGACCCGTGGTTCCTCGACCAGATGGTGCTCATCAACGAGGTCGCGGACGAGGTGCGCGGCGCGGCCGCGCTCGACGAGCCGGCCCTGCGGCGCGCGAAGGAGCACGGCTTCTCGGATGCCCAGATCGCGCAGCTGCGCCGCACGACCGAGGCCGAGGTGCGCGAGGCGCGCTGGGCCGCGGGCGTGCGCCCCGTGTTCAAGACCGTCGACACCTGCGCGGGGGAGTTCCCCGCCGTCACGCCCTACCACTACTCGAGCTACGACCTCGAGACCGAGGTCGTGCCGTCGGACCGCCGCAAGGTGATCATCCTCGGCTCGGGCCCGAACCGCATCGGCCAGGGCATCGAGTTCGACTACTCGTGCGTGCACGCGTCCTTCGCGCTCGCCGACGCGGGCTTCGAGACGATCATGGTCAACTGCAACCCCGAGACGGTGTCGACCGACTACGACACGAGCGACCGGCTCTACTTCGAGCCGCTGACGCTCGAGGACGTGCTCGAGATCGTGCACGCCGAGCGCGGCGCGGGAGAGCTCGTCGGCGTGATCGTGCAGCTCGGCGGGCAGACGCCGCTCGGCCTCGCGCGCGGCCTCGAGGCCGCGGGCGTGCCGATCCTCGGCACCGCCCCGGACGCGATCGACGCGGCCGAGGAGCGCGGGCTGTTCCAGCGCATCCTCGACGACGCCGGCCTCGTCGCGCCCCGCAACGGCACGGCGACGACCGAGGACCAGGCGGTCGCGATCGCCGAGGGGATCGGCTACCCGGTGCTCGTCCGCCCGTCGTTCGTGCTCGGCGGCCGGGGCATGGAGATCATCTACGACACGGCGAGCCTGCACGGCTACTTCGACCGCATCGCGTCGCACGGCATCGTCGGCCCCGACCGTCCGCTGCTCGTCGACCACTTCCTCGACGACGCCGTGGAGATCGACGTCGACGCGATCTACGACGGCGAGGAGCTCTACGTCGGCGGCATCCTCGAGCACATCGAGGAGGCGGGCATCCACTCGGGCGACTCGTCGTGCACGCTGCCGCCGGTCGGCCTCGGCCGGGCGCAGCTGCTCGAGATCCGCGACGCCACCGAGCGCATCGCGCAGGGTCTCGACGTGCGCGGCCCGATCAACGTGCAGTTCGCCTACGCCGCGGGCGTGCTGCAGGTGATCGAGGCGAACCCGCGCGCGAGCCGCACCGTGCCGTTCGTCGCGAAGGCGCTCGGCACGCCGATCGCGAAGGCGAACGCCCGCGTGCTCGCGGGCGCCACGATCGCCGAGCTCCGCGCCGAGGGCATGCTGCCCGAGCGGGACGGCACGATCCTGCCGATCGACGCGCCGGTGGCCGTCAAGGAGGCCGTGCTGCCCTTCCGCCGGTTCCGCACCGCGGAGGGTGACGTCGTCGACTCGCTGCTCGGGCCCGAGATGCGCTCGACCGGCGAGGTCATGGGCATCGACCGCGACTTCCCGACCGCGTTCGCGAAGAGCCAGTCCGCCGCCTACGGCGGGCTGCCCACCTCGGGCACGGTGTTCGTCTCGCTCTCCGACCGCGACAAGCGGCAGGCCGTGCTGCCCGTCCACCGCCTGCAGCAGCTCGGGTTCCGGATCGTCGCGACGGTCGGCACCGCCGAGGTGCTCGCGCGCAACGGCATCCGGGTGGAGACGGTGCGGAAGCACTCGGAGGCGGGTGCCGAGCCCTCGATCGTCGACCTCATCGATGCCGGCGAGATCGACATCATCATCAACACGCCCACCGGTGGCATCGCCCGCGCCGACGGCTACGAGATCCGCGCGGCGACGGTGGCGGCCGACAAGGCGCTGTTCACCACCGTGTCGCAGCTCGGCGCCGCGGTCGCGGCGATCGAGGCGTCGCGCGAGCCCTACGAGGTGACGAGCCTGCAGGAGTACCACGCGCGGCGGTCGGCGTGACCTTCCTCGCGCGCCTGACGGCGGCGGTCGCCGCCCGCGGTCCGCTGTGCGTCGGCATCGACCCGCACCCCGGCCTCCTCGAGGCCTGGGGTGGGGGAGCGCCCGCCGCGCGGGCGGAGCGCCTCGGCCGCGCGGTCGTCGAGGCGGCCGCCGGCCGGGCCGGGGTCGTGAAGCCGCAGGTCGCGCTCTTCGAGGCCCTCGGCTCGCCCGGCATCGCGGCCCTCGAGCGGGTGCTCGCCGATGCGCGCGACGCCGGTCTGATCGTCATCGCCGATGCGAAGCGCGGCGACATCGGCTCGACGAACCTCGGCTACGCCGCAGCCTGGCTCGCGCCCGGCTCACCGCTCGAGGCGGATGCGCTCACGGTGAGCCCGTACCTCGGCGTCGGCGCGCTCGACGGCCTCCTCGCTGCCGCCGAGCAGGCCGGGAAGGGCCTGTTCGTGCTCGCCGCGACCTCCAACCCGGAGGCCGCCGCCGTGCAGCTCGCGCGGCTGCCGGACGGCCGCACGATCGCGGCGGCCGTCGCCGACGCGGTCGCCGAGCGGAACGCCGGCACGGGCGCTGGGCACGGCCTCGTGATCGGTGCGACCGTCGACCGCGCCGCGTTCGGACTGGGCGGCTTGGACTCTGCGACGCCCGTCCTCGCGCCGGGCTTCGGCGCCCAGGGCGCCCGCCTCGCCGATCTCGACGCCCTCGACCCCGACGACGCGCACGTGCTCGCGAGCGCATCGCGCAGCATCCTGCAGGCCGGCCCCGACGGGATCGCCCCGGCGATCGCCGCCGCCGCCGCAGCGCTCGCCCGATGACGGCGCGCGCCGCGCTCCCGGATCCGGCGGCCGCGGGCCGCGCCGCGGTCGAGGCGCGCCGTGCCCGCGCGGCAGTCAAGCGCGCGCTCGGCGCCGGCCAGCGCGGCCCGCGCGACGTCGCCGAGCGGGCCTGGCAGGAGCCCGGCAGCCCGGAGGCGCAGCTCCGCTTCTCGGAGTTCGCCTCCAGCGTGCGCGGCCTCGGTCCCGCGCGCGTCGAGCGGCTCATGACCGGGCTCGGGATCGCGCACGGCAAGCGGCTCGGCGCGCTGGGCGATTTGCAGCGGGAGCGCGTCCGCGGTTGGCTTGACGACGTGGATCCCTCGCGCCGCCCCCGCCTCATCGTGCTCGCGGGACCGACCGCCGTCGGCAAGGGCACCGTCGCCCAGTACGTGCGCGAGCACTTCCCGCAGATCCGGCAGTCGGTGAGCGCGACGACGCGGGCCGCCCGGCCCGGCGAGGTCGACGGCGTGCACTACCTGTTCGTCTCCGACGCCGACTTCGACCGCATGATCGAGGAGCGCGAGTTCCTCGAGTGGGCGACGGTGCACAACCAGTCGCGCTACGGCACGCCGCGCTCGAGCGTCCAGGCTGCGCTCGACGAGGGCAGCTCGGTGCTGCTCGAGATCGACCTGCAGGGCGCGCGGCAGGTGCGCGAGTCGTTCCCGGACGCGGTGCTGCTGTTCCTCGCGCCGCCGTCGTGGGACGAGCTCGTGCGCAGGCTCGTCGGCCGCGGGACCGAGACCGAGTCCGAGCGGGAGCGCCGGCTCGAGACCGCCAAGGTGGAGCTCGCGAGCCAGCCTGAGTTCGATGCCACGATCGTGAACGCCGACGTCGCCGAGGCCGCGCACCAGGTGGTGGAGCGCATCCTCGCCGCGGAGGCGGACACCGGAGGGCCGTGATGATCCACGGCTCCACGGCGGGGCGTCTCAACGCCACGTTCCTCACGCTCGCCGAGACGCTCACGTCGGACTACGACGTCGCCGACCTCCTCCACACGCTCATGGGCGAGTGCGTGCAGCTGCTCGACGTGCAGGCGGCCGGGCTGCTGCTCGGGACCGCGCGGGGCGGGCTCGAGCTCGTCGCATCGACGAGCCAGCAGGCGCGCTTCGTCGAGGTGATGCAGCTGAACGCCGGCGAGGGGCCGTGCGTCGAGTGCTGCCGGACCGGCGAGGCGATCGAGATCGCCGATGTCGGGCTCACCGGCGCCGAGTGGCAGGAGTTCCGCGCGGCGGCGCTCCGCGAGGGCTTCCGGTCCGTGCGCGCCGTGCCGCTGCGCGTGCGGTCGGAGGTGATCGGATCGCTCGGGCTGTTCCGCACGCGCGTCGGCGCGCTCGACCCCATGGAGGCCGACGTGGCGCTCGCCCTCGCGAACCTCGCCTCGATCGGCATCCTGCACGAGCGGGTCGTGCGGGAGGGCTCGATGGTGGCCGACCAGCTCCAGCGGGCGCTCGACAGCCGCGTGCTCATCGAGCAGGCGAAGGGCGTGCTCGCCGCGCTGTCGGATGCCGACATGGACGAGGCGTTCGAGATGCTCCGGCGTCACGCGCGCAGCACCAGCACCAGCCTCCGCGACGTCTCGCAGCGCGTCGTCGATCGCACGCTCGACCTCGCGACGGTGCGCGGCGCCTGAGCCGCGCGCGGTTGACAGGAGCCCCCGAGGCGATCATGATCGCGGAACAGGCACGGTGCTCCCCAGACCTCGGAGCACGCGTCGCCGGCACGCCGCCGGCTCGATGCGGGACGAGGGACGATGGAGAGCGACGACAGCGAGCGCGACCGAGCGCCGGAGCCGGCTGAGCAGCGATCGGCCGCGGACCGGCGGGTGTGGCTCGCGACCTCGGGCACGCTGCTCGACGAGCGCGCCTTCCTCGACGCGCTCGGGCGCGGCGGGGCGCATCGCATGGCGATCCCCCTCGAACGGGCGTGAGCGGTGGAGATCCCCGTCGAGCTCCAGTTCCTGGCCATCTTCTTCACGATGCTGCTGATCGCGCAGGCGCTCTTCCTGCTCTGCTGGCTCGCGGTCAGGGGCGTGATGACCGCGGTCGCCGCGCTGCGCCGCCGCGCCGCCGGTGACCCCGCGGAGCGCCCGAGCGACGGCGTCGGCGCCGTCGGCTGACCGCCACCGGGTCCGACCCGCGCGACCGCCGCGGTTCGCGGTAGGATGGTCGCTTGCGCCCATCGGCGCACGAGCTTCGTGGGCGCGATCCCGCACCCGCCACGAGTCTGCAGGAGGCACCCATGGCCAAGGGCATCATCAATCCGCCGATCGACGAGCTGCTCGACAAGGTCGACTCGAAGTACCAGCTGGTCATCTTCGCGTCGAAGCGCGCGCGCCAGATCAACGACTACTACACCGACATCCACGAGGGCTCGATGTTCGACAACG
>JAPSJX010000032.1 GCA_031178105.1 Agrococcus sp.
AGTTCACCTCGCCCGAGGGGCACGCGTACATCGACCAGCCCGACCAGGTCGGACCACGATTCACCGAGAGCCACACGGAGTGGCTGTGGCGAGGCACGTACGGGCCGCTGCCGGAGGCGCCGTTCTAGCGGACGGTCACTCCCGAGCGGCGGCGGACGAAGTCGGCGAGGTCCGCCGACTGCGCGATGCGGGACGGCTCGTGCACGTACATCATGTGGCCGGCCTCGTAGTAGCGGTGCTCGAGGTTGTCGCGCAGCACCTCCGGGATCTGCAGGTGCGCGACCGAGTCCTCGGCCGCCGAGAACGGCGTCGCGCCGTCGAACCAGCCGTAGGCGAAGTGCACCGCGAGGTGCGGGTTCTGGCGCATCGCCCGGGACAGCCGGTCGATGACGTAGACCGGCGCGTTCTCGAACTCCTTGTAGCTCCAGTGCTCGATCACGTCCTTGCCGAACACGTGGAACGGGCCGGTGTCGCGCACGCCGAGCTCGTGGTGCAGGTAGTGCTGGAACGCCGCAGCGTACGGGCCGAGGATCGCATCCATCGACGGGTCGGCATCCATGTGCTCCGCGATGCCGCTCGCCGCGGGTCCGGTGAACCGCGAGTCGAGGCGTCCGACCGTCAGCCCGCGGTCGCGCAGCAGCTCGCCGAAGTAGCGCCAGTGCTCGATGCGCAGGTCGGCGCGGTCGACGTACGCCTCCGACAGCCCCGTCAGGCGGGCGACCGTCGCGACGATCGAGGCACGCTCGTCGGCGGTCAGCCGCGCGCCGCGCGTCAGCGCCCACGCGTAGTCGCGAGCCGCGTACTCGCGGGCCTCGTCGACGACCTCCCCGAGGGACCGGCCCTCGTGGAAGCCGTGCTGCCACGCGGTCGCCGCGTAGAACGGCAGGTACATCGCGTGCGCGCGGTCGCCGCCGCGCTCGAAGTTGGCGGTCGAGAAGTCGAGCACGCTCGAGATGAGGAGCAGGCCGTTGAGGTACATGCCCAGCTGCTCCTGCAGGTGCTGGGCGAGCCCTGCGGCGCGGGTCGTGCCATACGACTCGCCCGCCAGGAACTTCGGGCTCAGCCATCGCCCCTCCGCCGTCACCCACTGGCGGATGATCTCCGCCACCGACTCGATGTCGGCGGTGAAGCCGTGGAACTCCTTCGCCTTCTGCCCCTCGACGGGCCGCGAGCGCCCGGTCGACACCGGGTCGATGAAGACGAGGTCGGAGACCGCCAGCAGCGACTCCGGGTTGTCGGCGATCCCGTACGGCGGTGCGGCGAGCGACCCGGCGTCGCCCATCACGACGCGCTTCGGCCCCAGCACGCCCATGTGCAGCCACACGCTCGCCGAACCGGGCCCACCGTTGAACGCGAACGTCACCGGCCGCGTCGTGGGATCGGCGTCGTCCGCCGTGTAGGCCGTGATCGCCACCTGGGCTCGTGCCTTGCGGCCGCGGAAGACGTCGTCCTCGACCTTCTCCTCCCACAGCACCACGCGACCGGCGCGGACCGTGTAGGCGAGCTCGCCATCGGGCGTCGTCAGCCGGTGCTTCGTGATGACGAGCTCGTCGACCACCGGCACGTCCGCCGCCTTGGCGGTGTCGGCGTCGGTGGGCTTGGCGTCGTTGCTCGCGGTCACCCGATCGACCCTAGACCCGCTCGATCACCATCGCCGAGGCCATCCCGCCGCCGACGCACAGCGTCACGAGCGCGCGGCGGCCGTCGCGCCGCTCCAGCTCGTCGAGCGCGGTGCCCAGCAGCATCGCGCCGGTCGCCCCGAGCGGGTGCCCCATCGCGATCGCACCGCCGTTCACGTTGGTCCGCTCGGCACCGACGCCCGTCTCGCGCATCCAGTGGAGCACGACGGATGCGAAGGCCTCGTTCACCTCGAAGAGGTCGATGCCGTCGATCGCGAGCCCTGCGCGGGCGAGCACGCGCTCGGTCGCCGCCACGGGACCGGTCAGCATGAGCGCCGGGTCGGAGCCGATCGACGTGGCCGCGACGATCCGCGCGCGCGGTGCGATGCCGAGCGACGCGGCTGCGGCCTCGCTGCCGATCACCACCAGGCCGGCGCCGTCGACGATCCCGGAGGAGTTGCCAGCGGTGTGGACGTGCTCGATCGAGCCGATCTCGGGGTGATGCTGCAGCACGAGCCGATCGAAGCCGGCGTCGCCGTATGCAGCGAAGGCCGGCGCGAGCGCGGCGAGCGCCGCCATGGTGGTCGGGCGCGGGTGCTCGTCGCGATCGAGCAGCACGGTGCCGTCGGCGTCGAGCACGGGGACGATCGACCGCGCGAAGCGCCCCTCGTCCCATGCCGTGGCGCTGCGCTGCTGCGACTGCAGCCCCAATCGGTCGACGGCGGTGCGGTCGAACCCGTCGAGCGACGCGATGGCGTCTGCGCTCACACCCTGCGGCACGAGGCTCCACGGCTCGACCTCGCTGGGGTCGCTCGCGTACGGCCCGCGGTCGCTCCCGAGCGGCACGCGCGACATCGCCTCGACACCACCCGCCACGATGAGGTCGTCGAAGCCCGCGGCGATGCGCGCCGCTGCTGCCGTGACGGCGTCGAGGCCGGACGCGCAGTAGCGGTTCACCTGCATGCCCGGCACCGCATCCGGCAGCCCTGCCGCGTGCACGGCCGCGCGCGCCAGCACCCCGCCCTGCTCCCCGACCGCCGAGACCGTGCCCAGCACGACGTCGTCGATGCGGTCCGCGGCGATGCCGCGGGGGCCGAGCGAGGCGAGCAGCCCGCCCGCGAGCCGCACGGGGTGCACCCCGGCGAGCGCGCCCCTGCGCCGGCCGCGCGGGGTCCGCACGGCGTCGAGGATGAAGGCCTCAGCCATCCATCGCCTCTCGCAGCGCGCGCTCGACGCGAGCGGCGAAGCCCGTCACGCGGCCGAGCAGCCCGTCGGCGCGCGAGGCGATGCGGTCGCGGTTCAGCAGGTGGGGCGGCCCGGTGCGGATGATGTGCGAGCAGGCGAGGTCCTCGCAGATGTACGTGCCGATCGAGCTGCCGGTGTCGCCGCCCGGACCGGCGAGCCGCGCGCTGAACATCCGCACCTGCGTCGCCGGCTGCGTCGAGTGGCACAGCGCGCACATGGCGGCGATGCCGGGCCGCATCCCGCCGGGCGCGGCGCGCACGACGAGGCCGACGAGCCGGTCGCCCTGCCAGAGCACCATGTAGCCAAGGCGCGAGGCGTGCGGGTCGCGCCAGCCCAGGTACTCGCGCTCCGCCCAGATGGTCTCGTGCAGGCCGGGGATGGGCAGTTGGGCGAGCTCGCGCGGCGTGGCGTTGACGAAGCACGCCCGGAGCTCGGTCTCGGTCACCTCGCGCATGCGTCGACGCTAGCGGATCGCGGCGGTGAAGGGGTCTGCCGCCGCCGGGCCTCCACCCAGGAGAGTCCCGACGGCGGCAAGTCTGTGTCAGGCGGGCAGCAGCTGCCGCGCCTTGGCCATCTGGTCGGCCATGTGCTCGATCACGCGCACGACCTGCGACGAGTAGCCGTACTCGTTGTCGTACCAGACGTAGAGCACGAGGTGGCGGCCGGTCGCGATCGTCGCGAGGCCGTCGACGATCCCCGCTCGGTTGTTGCCGACGAAGTCCGTCGAGACGACCTCTGCGGAATCGGTGAAGTCGATCTGGGCGCGCAGCTCGCCGGTGAGCGAGGTCCGTCGCAGCAGCTCGTTGACCGCCTCGCGCTCGACCGGCTGCTCGAGCGTCAGGTTCAGGATCGCCATCGACACGTCCGGCGTGGGCACGCGGATCGCGTTGCCCGTCAGCTTGCCCTCGAGCTGCGGCAGCGCCTTGGCGACGGCCTTGGCCGCGCCGGTCTCGGTGAGCACCATGTTGAGCGCCGCCGAGCGCCCGCGGCGGGCCCCCTTGTGGAAGTTGTCGATGAGGTTCTGGTCGTTCGTGTACGAGTGCACGGTCTCGACGTGACCGTGCTCGATGCCGTACGCGTCGTCGATGATCTGCAGCACGGGCGTGATGGCGTTCGTCGTGCAGGACGCAGCGGTGACGATCCTGTCGCCCGTCTCGATCGCGTCGTGGTTGACGCCGAACACGATGTTCTTGAGCGAGCCCTTGCCCGGCGCGGTCAGCACGACGCGCTCGACACCGGTGCGCTGCAGGTGCTGCGAGAGGCCCGCCTCGTCGCGCCACCGGCCGGTGTTGTCGACCACGATCGCGCGATCGATGCCGTGGGCGGCGTAGTCGACCGTGGTGGGGTCGTCGGAGTAGATGACCTGGATGAGCGTGCCGTTCGCGAGGATCGTCGACGCCTCGCGGTCGATCTCGATCGTGCCCTGGAATGCGCCGTGCACGGAGTCCCGGCGTAGCAGGCTCGCGCGCTTCTCGAGGTCGTCCTCGCCGCCGCGGCGCACGACGATGGCGCGCAGCCGCAGCCCCAGCCCGCTGCCCGCGTGCCCGATGAGGATGCGGGCGAGCAGGCGGCCGATCCGGCCGAAGCCGTAGAGCACCACATCGGTCGAATCGTCCTGCGACCAGGAGGGCAGCTCGGCGACGTGCTCGCGCACCCATGTCTCGAAGCCGTCGGCCGGTGCCTCACCGAGGATGAGGCCGAGGTCGAGGGAGATGCCGCGGAGCCCGAGCTCGTCGACGATGCGCAGCACGCGGATCGAGTCGTCGATGCTCAGCACGCGCTCGCCCACGCGCCGAGCCCACTTGTGCGCCTTCAGGATGTCGACCGGCGACTGGTTGACGAGCTTCTTGCCATGCACGTGCGTGACGACGTCGCGCTCGCGATAGAGGCGGCCGATGATCGGCACCGCGGACTCGGCGAGGGCGAGGCGGTCGAGCCACGCCTGGTGGGCGGTCTCGACCGAGAGGGAGGACGCTGTTGTCACGCCTTCACGATAGGCAAGCCAGCACGCTCGCTCCCGCGGACGTGAGCGTCAGGATGCCCGCAACGTCACGCTGGCGAAACTTCGGCGGATCTTTCCGAGCGCCCGTTCAGTCGACGTACGACTTGCCGAGCTTCCAGTAGCCGGTGAAGGTGATGCGGCGCTTGTCGATCCCGCGGTCGCGGACGAGGTGGCGGCGCGCGCCGGTCGCGAGCGCCTGCTCCCCCGCGTTGTACGCGTAGCCGAACTCCTCGGGCATCCGCAGCCCGCGGAGCTCCTCGAGCGCGGCCTGCCCCTCGCGCACATCCCCGCGCTCCACCCATCGCACATCGATGCCCGCTGGGCGGGCGAGGTCCTGGATGTCGTCGCGGTGGCCGATCTCGATCACGGCGGTGCCGCGCGCGTCGTCGGCGAGCGAGCCGCAGATGCCCGCGATCGCGGGCAGCACCGACTCGTCGCCGACCATGAGCACCTCGCCCTCGAGGCCGTCGTCGTTGTAGAGGAGGCCCTCGTCGAGCAGCACCGCGCGCTCGCCCGGCCGCGCGGCCATCGCCCAGGCCGCGCCGGGACCCGGGTCCTCGTGGCAGACGAAGTCGATGTCGAGCTCACCGGCGTCGAGGCGGAAGCCCCGCACCGTGTAGTTGCGGATCCACGGGCGCTCGGATGCCCGCATGGCCAGGTACTGGGGGAACCACGTCGACGGGCTCTCCGGCACGCGCAGCTGGTCCTGTCCGTCGCGGCGCATGAAGAAGCGGAACCACTGGTCGTAGCCCTGCGGCGTCATCGCGTGCACCTCGTCGCCGCCGAGGGTGACACGACGGATGTGCGGCGACACCTGCTGGTTGGCGAGCACCTCGAGCTCGACGAACCTCGGTGCGACCGCTGGAACGCGCTCCGGTCCCGCCATGCTGCTCCCTGCGTGCTCTGTCGTACAGTGCTTCATCCTGCGACGCCTCCGCCTCAGGTGAGGCAAGCCTTACCTGCCAATGTAGCAAAGGGGTGCCACCCCCGTACGATCGAGACGATGCAGCTCACACCCCGTCGACGGCTCGCCGCGCTCTTCACCCTCGCGCTCGGCGGGTTCGGCATCGGCACCACCGAGTTCGCCACGATGGGCATCCTCCCCCTCGTCGCGTCCGACCTCGTGCCCGGCTTCGACGCCGACCCCGCCGCGGGCATCGCGCACGCCGGCTGGATCATCACCGCGTACGCGCTCGGCGTCGTCGTCGGCGCGCCGCTCGTCTCGATGTGGGCGGCGAGGATGTCGCAGCGCACGCTCGTGCTGCTGCTGATCACGGCCTTCGCGCTCGCGAACCTCGCGAGCGGGCTCATGCCGAGCTTCGAGCTCACCCTCGCCACCCGCTTCCTCGCCGCGATCCCCCACGGCGCCTACTTCGGCGTCGCGTCGCTGCTCGCCGCGCGCATCATGGGGCCGGGCAGGCAGGGCGCCGGCGTCGCCCTCGCGCTCTCGGGCCTCACGATCGCGAACGTCATCGGCGTGCCGCTCGGCACGTGGCTCGGTCAGGTCGCCGGCTGGCGCTGGACCTACGTCGCGGTCGCCGTCATCTTCGCCGCGACCCTGGCCCTCGCGCTCGCCTTCCTGCCCCGGGTGCCGGGCGACCCGACCCGCAGCGCCCGCCGCGAGCTCGCCGCGTTCCGCGACCCTCGGCTGTGGCTCATGATCGCCGTCGCGTGCATCGGCTTCGGCGGCTTCTTCGCCGTCTACTCCTACGCCGCCGAGGTCGTGACGCGCGTGGCGCTGCTGCCCGAGTCCGCCATCGCGTGGCTGCTGGCGACCGTCGGCCTCGGCATGACGATCGGCAACGTGATCGGGGGCTGGGCGAGCGACAAGAGCCTCCGCCGGACGATCATGACGGCCTTCCCGCTCTTCATCCTCACCCTCGTGCTGCTCGCGCTGTTCGGCGCGATGCCCGTCGCGCTCTTCGTGCTCGCCTTCTGCTTCGGCGGCTCGAGCTCCGCGCTCATCCCCACGATCCAGGCGCGCATCATCCGCACGGCCGGCGAGGCGGAGCTGCTGGGCGCCGCGACGAACCACGCGGCGTTCAACGTCGGCAACGCGCTCGGCGCGGCGCTCGGCGGCGCGGCGATCGCCGCCGGCTTCGGCTACCTCGCGCCCGCGTGGCTCGGTGTCGCGCTCGCCGGCATCGGCTTCGCGCTCGCCCTCTGGAGCATCGCCATCGAGCGCGGCCCGGACACCGCCGCGCACCCCGTCGTCGCCACCGTCCTCGGCCCCACCACGGCCGGCATCCGGGTGATCGATCGATGAGCGATGACGCGCAGCGCAGCGACACGTGGTCGACCATCCTGTGGGATGACGAGGTCACGCTGCAGCCCTACGTCGTCCACGTGCTCATGCACCGGTTCGGCTTGGACCGAGCGCGCGCGCACGAGCTGATGCAGCTCGCGCAGCGCGACGGCCGTGCCGTCGTCGCGCACGGCTCCCGCGAGGAGCAGGAGATGCACGTCGCCGGCCTCCACGGCGACGGGCTGCTCGCGACGCTCGAGCGAGCGGCACCGTGAAGGCGTGGCAGGCGGTCGGCGACGGCGCCGCGTGCTCGATGCTCGCCGAGGAGGCCGACATGCTCGCGACCCTCGGCCGCCAGGTGCTCGGGCTGCACCGCGCCGTCATCGACCGCACCTCGATCGACTCCGACCCCGTGATGGCGCGCCTCTACCCCGATGCGTACGCGGATGCGGAGGACGCCGCGGAGTTCCGCCGCCTCGCGTCGGGTGACATCGCCTACGCCCGCATGCAGTCCATGACGCGGATGGTGGTCGACCTCGAGTCGGCCATGCCGACCGAGGAGGACGACGACGTCGTGCGGCTCGAGGTCGACGCCGAGGGCGCCGACGCGTGGTTGCGCGCCCTCGGGGAGGTGCGGCTCGTGCTCCACGTGCGCACCGGCCAGGATCGTGCCGAGCTGCCCGAGGACGTCACCGACGACGACATCGCGCAGCTGCGCGACGTGATCGAGTGGGTCGGGTTCGTGCAGGGCACGCTGCTCGAGGCCCTGGATGGGAAGATGCTGGGATGAGGTTCCTGTCGATCCAGTCCCACGTCGCCTACGGCCACGTGGGCAACTCCGCCGCCGTCTTCCCGCTGCAGCGCATCGGGCACGAGGTGTGGCCCGTGCTCACCGTCAACTTCTCGAACCACACGGGCTACGGCTCGTGGGGCGGGCCGCTCATCCCGGCCGACGACGTCCGGGCCGTCGTCCAGGGCATCGACGACCGCGGGGTGCTCGGCACCGTCGACGGCGTGCTCTCCGGCTACCTCGGCGGCGAGGAGATCGTCGACGTCGTGCTCGACGCGGTCGCGCGCGTGAAGGCCGCGAACCCCGCCGCGACCTACACGTGCGATCCGGTGATGGGCAACGCGACCTCGGGCTGCTTCGTGGCGCCGACGATCCCGCCGCTGATCCGCGAGAAGGCGCTCCCCCACGCCGACATCCTCACGCCGAACCAGTTCGAGCTCGGCTTCATGACCGAGACCTCGCCCGACACGATCGAGTCGACGCTCGAGTCGGCCGACCGCATCCGCGACCTGGGGCCCCGCACCGTGCTCGTGACCAGCGTGCTGCGGCCCGACCGCGAGGACGACACCATCGAGATGCTCGCCGTCGACGACGAGGGCGCCTGGATCCTGCAGACCCCGCGCCTGCCGTTCAAGGCGAACGGCTCGGGCGATGTGACGAGCGCCGTGTTCACGGCGCACTACCGCGAGACGGGCTCGGCGGCGACCGCGCTCGAGCGCACCGCGTCGAGCGTCTTCGACCTCCTGCAGACCACCCTCGACTCGGGCGAGCGGGAGCTGCGGCTGGTGCAGGCGCAGGACGCGTTCGCGCACCCGCGGATGCAGTTCGCCGCGCGGCAGGTCCGCTAGGAGCGGCGCTCCCGCTTCTCGCGCACGCGCATGTTCACCTGGATCGGCGAGCCCTCGAAGCCGTAGTCCTCGCGCAGGCGACGCGTGATGAAGCGGCGGTACTGCGGGTCGAGGAACCCGGTCGTGAAGAGCACGAAGGTCGGCGGCCTGGTCGACGCCTGCGTGGCGAACAGGATGCGCGGCTGCTTGCCGCCGCGGAGCGGGTGCGGGTGGGCGGCGACGATCTCCGCGATGAACGCGTTGAGCTTGCCCGTCGGGATGCGCGTGTCCCACGACTCGAGGGCGAGCTCGAGCGCCGGCACGAGCTTCTCGAGGTGGCGCCCGGTGCGCGCGGAGATGTTGACGCGCGGCGCCCAGTCGACGTGCGCGAGGTCCTGCTCGATCTCGCGCTCGAGGTAGCGGCGGCGCTCGTCGTCGAGCTGGTCCCACTTGTTGAAGGCGAGCACGAGCGCGCGACCCGACTCGAGCACGAGGTCGACGATGCGCACGTCCTGCTCCGAGAGCGGCTCGGTGACGTCGAGC
Organism: Agrococcus sp.; assembly: GCA_031178105.1. GTDB lineage: Bacteria > Actinomycetota > Actinomycetes > Actinomycetales > Microbacteriaceae > Agrococcus. The sequence goes on from JAPSJX010000032.1 coordinate 9,272, forward strand.
ATCACGACCGCGACCTCCGCCTTCTCGAGCGCCGCCTGCGTGCGGAGCGTGGCGTAGAAGTCGGCACCCTGCTGCAGGTGGACGCGGCGACGGATGCCGGCCGTGTCGACGAAGCGCCACACCCTGCCGCCGAGCTCGACCTGCTCGTCGACCGGGTCGCGCGTCGTGCCGGCCATCTCGTTCACGACGACGCGCTCCTCGCCGGCCGCCTTGTTCAGCAGGCTGGACTTGCCGACGTTCGGACGTCCGAGGATGGCGACGCGGCGGGGTCCGCCGATCTCCTCCTTCGCGACCGCGGAGATCTCGGGCAGCTTCTGCATCGCGAGGTCGAGCATGTCGGCGACGCCCCGGCCGTGCACCGCGGAGACGGGGATCGGCTCGCCGAGGCCGAGGCTCCAGAGCGCCGACGCCTCGAGGTCCTTGCGCGAGTCGTCCGACTTGTTGGCGACCAGCAGCACCGGGCGGTCCGACTGCCGCAGCATCCGCACGACGTGCTCATCGGTCGAGGTGGGTCCCACGTTGACGTCGACGACGAAGAGCACCGCGTCGGCGAGGTCGACGGCGATCTCGGCCTGCTGCGCGACGGAGCGGTCGATGCCGCGCGCGTCGGGCTCCCAGCCGCCGGTGTCGACGAGCGTGAACTGCCGCCCCGACCACTCCGCCTTGTACGACACCCGATCGCGCGTCACGCCGGGCGTGTCCTCGACGACGGCCTCCCGGCGGCCGAGGATGCGGTTCACGAGCGCCGACTTGCCGACGTTCGGGCGCCCGACGATCGCGAGCACCGGCAGCGCCGGCATGACGCGGATCGCGTCCGGGCCGGCGTCCGCGATGTCGAGGAGGGCGGCGTCCTCGTCGTCGAGCTCGTAGTCGGCGAGCCCCGCGCGCAGCGCGGAGACGCGAGCCTCGTCGGTCCCGGTCGTGTCGTCCTCGAAGTCGAAGTCGTTCTCGTCAGTCATGGGTCTCCTCGGTCACGAGGCGCACGATGGCCTCGACCGTCTCGTCGAAGGTCAGGTGGGTGGAGTCGACGACGGTCACGCCGTCGGCTGCGGTCAGGAAGTCGACGACCGCCGAGTCGGCGGCATCGCGCGCGCTGAGCCGCGCCCCGACCTCCCGCTGGTCGCCGCCGACGTCGCCGAAGCGGCGGCGGATGCGCACGGCCTCGTCGGCGGTCAGGAGCACCCGCACGTCGGCGTCCGGCGCGACGACCGTGGTGATGTCGCGGCCCTCGGCGACGATGCCGGGCTCGGCGTCGCGGATGATCGCGCGGAAGCGCTCGTTCACGGCGGCGCGCACGGCCTGCACGCGGGCGACCCCCGAGACGGCGGCAGAGATGCGCTCGGTCCGGATCGGCTCGGTCACGTCGTGGCCGGCGATCGTCACGCGCTGCCCGGCGGCGTCGACGGTGACGTCGACGTCGAGCCCGTCGAGCGCCGCGATGACGGTCGCCTCGTCATCGGTCGAGCCGCCCCGCTCGAGCACGAGCCACGCGATCGCGCGGTAGGCGGCGCCGGTGTCGAGGAAGCGGAAGCCGAGCGCTCCCGCCACGGCGCGCGCGACGGAGGACTTGCCGCTCCCCGCCGGCCCGTCGATGGCGACGACCGTGCTCGACCCGCTCATGCGACGACCTGCCATCCGAGCGCCTCGAGCGCGTCGTGGAGGTGCACCACGGCCTCCGGGAGCACCGTGATCTCGGCCACGCCGAACTGTGCGCCCTCGGCGTGGTCGAGGCGCACGTCCTCGAGGTTGACCCCGGCGTCGCCGATGTCGACGAGCAGCCGCGCCAGGTGGCCCGGGCGGTCGTCGACGCGCACCTGCACGCGCGTGAAGCGCGTGTGGGTGCCGTGCTTGCCGGGCAGGCGCGCGACGCCCTCGTTCCCCGCCCGCAGCGCATCCGCGACGGCCTTGCGGCTGCCCGCCGCGTCGACGTCGTCGAGCGCGTCGACGAGGGTGGCCAGGTCGGCCTGGAGCGCGCGCAGCTGCTCCACGACGGCGGGCGCGTTGGCGCCCAGGATCTGGATCCAGAGCGCCGGGTCGCTCGCCGCGACGCGGGTGACGTCGCGCACGCCGCCGCCCGCGAGCCGCAGGGCCTCGTCCGGAGCCTCGGCGAGGCGCGCCGCCATGAGGGAGGAGACGAGCTGCGGCACGTGACTGACGATCGCGACCGAGCGGTCGTGCTCGGCGGGGCTCGACTCGATCGGCACGGCCCCGAGGTCGAGGATCAGGTCGTCCACCAGGCTGCCGCGCTCGTACGAGATCGCGTCGTGGCCGGCGATCACCCAGGGGCGGCCGACGAAGAGGTCGCCCGAGCCGGCCAGCGCGCCGGAGCGCTCGCGCCCGGCCATCGGATGCGTGCCGAGGTAGCGGCTGACGTCGGCGCCGAGCTCCCGCAGCTGCTGGAGCGGCACGGCCTTGACCGACGCGACGTCGGTGACGACGGCATCCGGGAACGCCGCGAGCTCCGCCGCGACCACCTGCGCGGTGACGTCCGGCGGCACGGCCACGACGATGAGCTCCGGACGGTCGCCCGGCTCGGCGAGGCGGCCGGCGCCGTAGTCGGCGGCGAGCCGCATCGCGGTCGGGCTGGCGTCGACGAGCTGCACCTCGACGCCGCGCGCCGCGAGTCCGAGACCGATCGAGGTGCCCAGCAGACCGGTGCCGACGATGCGCACGGGACCGCGCAGACGGTGGGTCACGAGCGCTCCTCGCTTGCGGTGGGGTCGGGGGTCAGCGCTGCGACCTCGAGATCGTGAGGATGGCGCCGCGTTCCATGGTAGTGAGTTCCCGCACCTGCCCGGACCGCAGGGTGCCGAGGTGCAGCGGGCCGAAGCTGCGCCGCACGAGCTCGACCACCGGGTGCCCGACGTGGTCGAGCATCCGCCGCACGATGCGGTTGCGGCCGGAGTGGAGCGTGAGCTCGACCATCGAGTGCCCGCGCGACGGCGTGCCGACGAGCCGGGCGGCGTCGGCGTGGATCTCGCCGTCGTCGAGCTCGAAGCCGTCGAGCAGCCGGCGGATGACCCGCTGGTCGACGGTGCCCCGCACCTTCGCGACGTAGGTCTTCTCGACCCCGAACGACGGGTGCGCGAGCACGTGCGCGAGCTCGCCGTCGTTCGTGAGCAGCAGCAGGCCCGAGGTGTCGGTGTCGAGCCTGCCGACGTTGTAGACGCGCTCCTCGATCGGGTCCGTGAACTCGCGGAGGTCCGGCCGACCCTGCTCGTCGGCCATGGTCGAGACGACCCCGGTCGGCTTGTTCAGCATGAGGTAGCGCTTCGTCGTGTCGAGCTGCACGGCCGTGCCGTCGACGAGCACGCGGGCATCGGCACGGATGCGGGTGCCGAGCTCGGTCACGACCGTCCCGTCGACCGAGATCCGGCCCGCGACGATCATGTCCTCGACGACGCGGCGGCTCGCGACGCCCGCAGCGGCGAGCACCTTCTGCAGGCGCTCGCCCTCGGTGCTCGCTTCGGTGGGGTTCACAGGTTCAGCTCCTCTTCGCCGTCGGGCAGCAGCGGCGAGATCGGCGGCAGCTCGTCGAGCGAGTTCAGGCCGAGCTGCGCGAGCAGCAGCTCGCTGGTCTCGTAGTGGATCGCGCCGGTCTCGGCATCGGCGAACGCCTCGCGGATCAGGCCGCGTCCGAGCAGCGTGCGCACGACCGAGTCGACGTTGACGGCGCGGATGGCGGCGACCGCGCCCCGAGTGATGGGCTGCTTGTAGGCGATGACGGCGAGCGTCTCGAGCGCCGCCTGCGACAGCCGCGTGGGCTGCTGCGTCAGCACGAAGTCCGCCGCGTCGGCGTCGTAGGCGGCGCGCACGTAGACGCGCCAGCCGCCCCCGACCTCGCGCAGCTCGAAGCCGCGCTCCGGGCCGTCGCCCTCGCCGTCGTAGTCGGCGCGGAGCGCCTCGATCGCCGCCTTGACGTCCTTGACGGGCGCCCGGAGCGCCGTCGCGAGGTGCACGGGCCCCTGGGGCTCGTCGGCGACCATGAGGATCGCCTCGATGCGCCGCTCGAGGGGGCGCGCAGCCGTCTCATGCATGGTCATAGTCTGCCCCCAGGCTCACGAGGTCCTCGTCGCGGAAGTCGTGGCCGGTCCAGCTGATCGAGAGCTCGCCGAGCGGCTCGAGCTGCTCGAAGGTGATCGCGGCGTGGCGGTAGAGCTCGAGCACGGCGAGGAAGCGGGCGACGATCACCCCGCGCGTCGCCTCCCCCGCGATGAGCTCGCGGAAGGTCGTGGTGCCCGACTGCCTCAGCCGCGCGACGATGTGCGCGGCCTGCTCGCGGATCGACACGAGCGGCGCGTGCAGGTGCCCGAACCCGACCGTCGGCAGCTGCTTCGGCGTGAGCGCGAGCAGGGCGAGCGCGGCGAAGTCATCGGCGGAGAGCGTCCACCTCAGCTCGGGCGTCCGCTGCCGGAAGCGCTCCTCGAGGCGCACGGAGCGCGCGTGACGGCTCGACTCCTCGTCGATCCGCTCCGACATCCACTGCGCCGCCTGCTTGAACGCGCGGTACTGCAGCAGCCTGGCGAACAGCAGGTCGCGTGCCTCGAGCAGCGCGACGTCCTCGCTGTCGACCACGTCGCCCGCGGGCAGCAGCGACGCGATCTTGAGGTCCAGCAGCGTGGCCGCGACCACGATGAACTCGCTCGCCTGCTCGAGCTCCTCGTGCGTGTCGAGGGTCCGCACGTAGGCGATGAACTCGTTCGTGACGCGACCGAGCGAGATCTCGGTCACGTCCATCGATCGGTTGCCGATGAGCGTCAGCAGCAGGTCGAAGGGGCCGTCGAAGTTGTCGAGCGCGAGGCGGAAGCCGCGGGCCTCCTCCGAGCTGCCCGAGTCAGGCGATGGCGCCACGGGCGATCAGCTCGCGCGCGAGCTGGCGGTGCGCCTCGGCGGCCGCGTGCTCGGGCGCGAACTGGGTCACGGGCTGGCCCGCGACGGAGGCGTCGGGGAACTTCACCGTGCGGCGGATGACCGTCTCGAGCACCGTGTCGCCGAACGCCTGCATGACGCGGTCCATGACCTCGCGGGCGTGCAGGGTGCGGGCGTCGTACATCGTGACGAGGATGCCGTCGAGCTGGAGCGCCGGGTTCAGGCGGTCCTGCACCTTGTCGATCGTCTCCTTGAGGAGCGCGACGCCCCGGAGCGCGAAGTACTCGCTCTCGAGCGGGATCAGCACGCCGTGCGCGGCCGTCAGCGCGTTCACCGTGAGCAGGCCGAGCGAGGGCTGGCAGTCGATGAGGATGAGGTCGTAGTCGTCGGCGACGCGGCGCAGCACGCGCGCGAGGATCTGCTCGCGCGCCACCTCGTTGACGAGGTGCACCTCTGCGGCCGAGAGGTCGATGTTCGCGGCGATCACGTCGAGGCCCTCGACGCTCGTGTGCTGGATGGCCTCCTTGGGGTCGAGGCGCGGGTTCAGCAGCAGGTCGTAGATCGTGGTCGCGTCGTGGTTGTCGACGCCGAGGCCCGCGCTCAGCGCGCCCTGCGGGTCGAAGTCGACAGCCAGCACGCGGCGGCCGTACTCGGCCACGGCGGCGCCCAGGTTGATGGTGGTCGTCGTCTTGCCGACGCCGCCCTTCTGGTTGCACATCGTCACGATGCGCGCGGGCCCGTGGCTGCGCAGCGGCGCGGGCTGCGGGAAGTCGCGGGCGGGGCGCCCGGTCGGCCCGAGCGCGGGCGCCTCCATGCCTGCCAGGGTCTCGCTGCTCGTGCTCATGCCTCCGAGTCTAGGAACGCGGCGCGCCTCGGCCGTGCAGGCCGGTGCGGCGTGTATCTCAACCTCTGGTTGAGGCTGACCCTATGATCCGCGCTCAGCTCCAGGGGAAGACGCCCGAGTAGGCGTTGAGCGCCGGCTGCCCGCCGAGGTGCGCGTACAGCACCGTCGACTCCTCCGGGATGTCGCCGGAGCGCACGAGATCGATGAGGCCCGCCATCGACTTGCCCTCGTACACGGGGTCGATGATCATCGCCTCGGTGCGGCCGGAGGTGAGGATCGCGTCGATGGTGGACTCCACCGGGATGCCGTACAGGTCGCCGGCCCAGCCCTCGAGCACCGTGATCTCGTCGTCGCGCAGGTCGCGCTCCAGGCCGATGAGCTGCGCCGTGTGCCGGGCGATGCGGGCGACCTGCGCGCGGGTCCGCTCGATCGTCGCGGATGCGTCGATGCCGATGACGCGGCGCGGCCGACCACCGGCGTCCTCGAGCGCCGCGAAGCCGGCGATCATGCCCGCGTGCGTCGAGCCGGTGACGGTGCAGACGACGATCGTGTCGAAGAAGACGCCGAGCTCGCGCTCCTGCTCGGCGACCTCGTAGGCCCAGTTCGCGAACCCGAGGCCGCCGAGCGGGTGCTCGCTCGCGCCGGCCGGGATGCCGTAGGGCGTGCCGCCGAACTCCTCGACCTCGCGGAGCGCGTCCTCCCACGAGTCGCGGATCCCGATGTCGAAGCCCGCCGGGTCGAGCCGGCTGTCGGCACCCATGATGCGCGAGAGCAGCAGGTTGCCGACCTTGTCGTTCACCGGGTCGTCCCACTCCACCCAGCGCTCCTGCACGAGCCGGCAGCGCAGGCCCAGCTTCGCCGCGACCGCGGCGACCTGCCGGGTGTGGTTCGACTGGTAGCCGCCGATCGAGACGAGGGTGTCGGCGCCCGAGGCGAGCACGTCGGGCACGATGTACTCGAGCTTGCGCGTCTTGTTGCCGCCGTAGGCGAGCCCGGAGCTCACGTCCTCGCGCTTCGCCCAGATGGCGGCGCCGCCGAGGTGGCGCGTGAGGTTCTCGAGCGGGTGCACCGGGCTCGGCCCGAAGGTCAGCGGGTAGCGGTCGAAGTCCGTGATGGCCATGGCCGATGGTACCTAGCGGGCGCGCGGATGCGCGGTCGTGTACATGTCGCGCAGCGTGTCGGCCGTCACGTGCGTGTAGATCTGCGTCGTCGCGACGGATGCGTGGCCGAGCAGCTCCTGGACGACGCGCACGTCGGCGCCGCCCTCGAGCAGGTGCGTCGCGAACGAGTGCCGGAACGTGTGGGGCGACACGTGCGGCACGTCCGCCTCCTCGGCGACGCGCTGGATGATCTCCCACGCCCCTTGCCGGCTCAGCCGGCCGCCGCGGGCGCCGAGCAGCAGCGCGGGCCCGCCGCGCCCCTTCGCCGCGAGCGCCGCCCTCCCCCGCACGAGCCACGCATCCGTCGCCGCCCGCGCGAACGAGCCGACGGGCACGAGCCGCTGCTTGCCGCCCTTGCCCGTCACCTTGACGAGCGACTCGGCGACGTCGTCGACGTCGAGCGCGATCAGCTCCGAGATGCGCGCGCCGGTCGCGTAGAGCAGCTCGAGCAGCGCGCGGTCCCGGAGCGCCGCCGGATCGTCGCCGACGACCGCGTCGAGGAGCCGCTGCATCTGCGAGACCGAGATGCCCTTCGGCAGGCGCGAGGGCAGCTTGGGCGGCCGCTGGTCCCTCGCGACGTCGTCCGCGGCGACGCGCTCGTCGACGAGCCAGCGGTGCAGGGCCTTCACGGCCGACAGGTGCCGGGCGACCGACGAGGCCGCGAGCCCGCGGTCGGCGAGCGACGAGCGGAAGGCGGCGACGTCGTCGCCCGAGATGGCGGACGCATCCGTCACGCCCCGCGCCTCGAGCACCCCGAGGTAGCCGGTGAGGTCGCGCCGGTACGCGGCGACCGTGTGCTTCGACAGTCCGCGCTCGATCGCGAGCTGCCGCAGCAGCCGCTCGACAGCCTGCTGCGGGGTCACCGGTGCGCGGGATGCCAGTCGAACGGCACGTCGGCGGGGTGTGCGTGGATGCCGTGCGCCTGTCCGCGCCGGGCGCGCATCGCCGCGAGCGCCAGCGCGGCCGACAGCAGCGTCGCGTTGTGGAGCCGCATAGCGAGCGCCGCCTCGACGACCTCGTCGAGCGGCACCCAGCGGCGCTCCATCTCCGCCTCCTCGTGCACCCGGTCGAAGGCGTCGGGCAGCTCGCGCACGTCCGTGGCGAGGTAGATGCGGATGACCTCGGTCGAGCCGCCGCCGCTGGTCGACACGTCCAGCAGCGTCTGCCATCCGTCGGCCGCGAGGTCCGTCTCCTCCGCGAGCTCGCGCTTCGCCGCGTCGAGGGGGTGCTCGCCCTCGACGTCGAGGAGCCCGGCCGGCAGCTCCCACAGCGTGCCTCCGGCGGGATGCCGGTACTGGTGCACGAGCATGAGCTCGTCCCGCTCGTTGACGGCCGCGATCGCGACCGCGCCGGGGTGCACGATGACCTCGCGGCGGATCCGCACGCCGCCGAGCTCGAACTCCTGGCCCTCGACGTCCCACACGCGGCCGTCGAAGAGCCGCTCCCGCGCGAGCACGGGCCGCGCGCCCAGATCGTCGGCCAGCGCGTCGGCGAGCATCAGTCGGTCGCCGCGTCGGGCTCGTCGGTCTCGTCGAACAGCTTCGACGCGCGCTGGCGGTCGAGGGCGGCCGCGACGAGCCCGCGGAAGAGCGGATGCGCGCGGTTCGGCCGGCTGCGCAGCTCCGGGTGCGCCTGCGTCGCGATGTAGAACGGGTGGTCGGGCACCTCGACGTACTCGACGAGCATGCCGTCGGGCGACAGGCCGCTGAACGCGAGGCCGGCGGCGCTGATCTCGTCGCGGTACGCGTTGTTCACCTCGTAGCGGTGGCGGTGGCGCTCCTGGGAGACGTCGGCGCCGTAGAGGCGCGCGGCGAGCGAGCCCTCGGCGAGCTTGGCCTCGTAGAGGCCGAGCCGCATCGTGCCGCCCAGGTCCCCACCGTGGATGTGCTGCTTCTGCTCCGCCATCGTCGCGATCACGGGTGCGGGCGTCGCCTCGTCGAACTCGGTCGAGGAGGCGCCCTCGATGCCCGCGAGGTTGCGGGCCGCCTCGATGACCATGCACTGCAGGCCGAGGCAGATGCCGAGCGTGGGGATCTCGTTCTCGCGCGTGAACTTCAGCGCGCCGAGCTTGCCCTCGATGCCGCGGATGCCGAACCCGCCCGGGATGATGATGCCGTCCAGGTCGCCGAGCGCCGCCGCGGCGCCCTCGGGCGACTCGCAGTCGTCGGAGCGGACCCAGCGCACGTTCACCTTCGACTGGTTCGCGAAGCCGCCGGCCTTGACCGCCTCGGTCACCGACAGGTAGGCATCCGGCAGGTCGATGTACTTGCCGACGAGCCCGATCGTCACCTCGTGCTTGGGCTGGTGCACGTTGTCGAGCACGGGCTGCCAGCGCGACCAGTCGACGTCGTGCGCCTCGAGGCCCAGCTGCGCGATGATGTAGCTGTCGAGGCCCTGCTCGGTGAGCATGGTCGGGATGTCGTAGATCGAGGGCTTGTCGATCGCGTTCACGACCGCCTCCTCCTCGACGTCGCACATGAGCGCGATCTTCTTGCGGTTCGAGTCGGAGACCGGGCGGTCGCTGCGCAGCACGAGCGCGTCGGGCTGGATGCCGATCGAGCGGAGCGTCGCGACGGAGTGCTGCGTCGGCTTCGTCTTCTGCTCGCCGGAGGCGCCGAGGAACGGTACGAGCGAGACGTGCACGAAGAAGACGTTGCGGCGGCCGAGCTCGTGCCGGATCTGGCGGGCCGACTCGATGAACGGCTGCGACTCGATGTCGCCGACCGTGCCGCCGATCTCGGTGATGATCACGTCGGGCTGCGGGTCGCCCTCCGACTGCAGGCGCATGCGCCGCTTGATCTCGTCGGAGATGTGCGGGATGACCTGCACGGTGTCGCCGAGGTACTCGCCGCGGCGCTCGCGCTCGATGACGCGCGAGTAGATCTGGCCGGTCGTGACGTTCGCGGCCTGCGACAGGTTCACGTCGAGGAACCGCTCGTAGTGGCCGATGTCGAGGTCGGTCTCGGCGCCGTCGTCGGTGACGAACACCTCGCCGTGCTGGAACGGGTTCATCGTGCCCGGATCGACGTTGAGGTACGGGTCCAGCTTCTGCATCACGACGTGCAGGCCGCGGGCGGTGAGGAGGTTGCCGAGCGACGCGGCCGTCAGCCCCTTGCCGAGCGACGAGACGACACCACCCGTGACGAAGATCTGCTTGGTCACCTTGGATCCGGCGGCGGTCCCGTTTGCACTGTGGTTCACGGGCTTCGAGCCTATCCCACGACGGTGCTGCGAGCGAGCAGCTCGCGGGCGTGTGCGAGCGCCGTGTCGGATGCGGTGCCCGACAGCATGCGGGCGAGCTCGGCCAGGCGCTCGTCGCCCTCGACGCGCGCCACCTGCGAGGCGGTGATGCGGCCGTCCGTGCCCTTCACTACGCGCACATGGCTCTCGGCGAAGGCGGCGACCTGCGCGAGGTGCGTGACGACGATCACCTGGCAGTGCTGCGCGAGCGTCGCCAGCCGACGGCCGATCTCGGTCGCGGCCGCGCCGCCGACGCCCGCGTCCACCTCGTCGAAGACCATGGTGGGCACGCTCTCGTCGGCGAGCGCGACCTCGATCGCGAGCATGATGCGGCTGAGCTCGCCCCCGGATGCACCCTTCTGCACCGGGCGCGGGTCCGCACCGGGGTGCGGCGCGAGCAGCATCGTGACCCGGTCCCGTCCGTCCGCGCCGAGCTCGGGCAGCTGCTCGACCTCGACGACGAGCCGCGCGTCGGGCATCGCGAGCGCGCGCAGCTCGAGGCCGACGGCCTGCTCCAGGTGCCGGGCGGCGTCGTGCCGCATCGCGCTCAGCCGGTCGGCGACCGCGGTCGCGGCCTCGAGGTGCGCCGCCTCCTCGGCGTCGAGCCGCGCGAGCTCGGCGTCGTCGCCCTCGAGCTCGACGAGCCGGAGCGCCGCGGTCGGTGCGGCGTCGATGGCCTCGTCGAGCGGTCTGCCGATGCGCCGCTCGAGCGCGGTGAGCGCCGCGCGGCGCTCCTGCACCTCGTCGAGGCTGCGCTCCGGCCGCTCGAGGTCGTCGAGCGCGCGGACGATAGCCGACGACGCCTCCTGCAGCAGCGCATCCGCCTGCACGAGCAGGTCGAGCGCGTCGGCGAGCGAGCCGTCGTCGCCGGCGGCACGCTCGACGAGCCGCCGCGCGTGCCCGGCGAGGGTCAGGGCGTCAGGGCCGTCCTCGTCGTTCGCGAGGGCGGCCCGCGCCTCGGCGAGCTGCAGGCGCAGCCCCTCCGCGTGCTCGAGCCGGTGCGCGAGCGCCGCGAGCGCGTCCTGCTCCCCCGGCTGCGGGTCGACGGACTCGAGGTCCTCGAGCTCGACGCGGATCGCGTCGGCCTCGGCCGCGCGTGCATCGTGCTCGGCGCGGATGCGTGCTGCCCGATCGCGCGCGTCGGCCCACGCGCGGTGCTCGGCGCGGTACTCGGCGAGCAGCGTGCGGAGCGGCTCGCCGGCTGCCCGATCGAGCGCGTCCGCCTGCGCCTGCGCCGATCGCAGCCGCTGCTGGTCCGCCTGGCCGTGCACGGCCACGAGGCGATCGGCGAGCTCGCGCAGCACCCCCGCAGGCACCGCGGCGCCGCCGGCCTGCGCACGGGAGCGGCCGGCCCCGTCGGCCGTGCGCGAGAGGGCGCGCCCGAGGATGAGCTCGCCGTCGTCGACGCTGCCGCCGGCGTCCTCGACGAGCGCGACGGCGTCCTCGTCGTCCAGGATCCAGACGCCCTGCACGGCCGCCCGCTCCTCACCGGCGCGGATCACGCCGGCATCGGCGCGCTCCCCGCGCAGCAGCGCGAGGGCCTGCACGAGCATCGTCTTGCCCGCACCCGTCTCGCCCGTGATGGCGGTGAAGCCCGACCCCACCGGCACGCGCGCCTCGTCGATCACGCCCAGCGAGCGGATCGTCAGCTCGTCGAGGCGGGTCACGGTCGCGGCCGCCGGAAGCCCTCGACGGGCAGGTGGAACTTCGCGACCAGCCGGTCGGCGAACGGGGCGCGCGACAGGCGCGCGAGCCGCAGCGGGCGCGCATCGCGCATCGCCTCGATGCGCGAGCCCGGCGGTAGCGGGAACGAGCGGCGCGAGTCGCACCACAGCATGGCGGCGCTCGTGGAGTCATCGGCGATCGTGACCGCGAGCGTCGACGTGGGCGCGACGACGAGGGGCCGCGTGAAGAGCGCGTGCGCGCCGAGCGGCACGAGCAGCAGCACCTCGGCGGTCGGCCAGATGATCGGGCCGCCCGCCGAGAACGAGTAGGCGGTCGACCCGGTGGGCGTGGCGAGCAGCACCGCGTCGGTGCCGAACGACGAGATGGGGCGGCCATCGATCTCGAGCAGCGTCGAGATCATCCGGCCGGCGCCGACCTTCTCGATCGAGGCCTCGTTGACGGCCCACGTCTCGTGCACGAGCTCGCCGCCCTGGAAGACCCGCACGCACAGCGTCAGCCGCTGCTCGACCTCGTAGTCGCGCAGCACCGCGCGCTCGACCACCTCCGCGGTCTCGGCGACCTCCGCCTCCGCCAGGAAGCCGACGTGGCCGAGGTTGATGCCGAGCAGCGGGGCGCCGATCTCGCGCTGGAGCTCCGCCGCGCGCAGGATCGTGCCGTCACCGCCGAGCGTCATGATGAGCTCGACCTCGTGCTCGTCGCCCGGGCGGTGCGGCTCGACCGCGTCGAGTCCGTCGCGACCCTCGAGCAGCACGCCGCGGTCCTCGGCGAGCACAACGGGGATGACGTCCGCCTGGAGCAGGCGAGCGGCGATGGACGCGGTCGCCTCGACAGCTTCCTCGCGCCCGGGATGGAACGCGAGCAGGAACCTGCGATCGCTCACCGTGCCTCCCTCGCCAGTCGCGCGCACTCGTCCAGCCATTCTGTCGGATTCGTGCCGCGCGTCGCGGTGAGGTGCGCGAGGTACTCGAGGTTGCCGCGCGCGCCCACGATGGGGCTGCCGATGAGGCCCGCGGTGCCCAGCCCTGCGTCCCACGCCGACCACAGCACCTGCTCGATCGCCTGCGCGCGCATGCCGGGGTCGGTGACGAGGCCAGCGCGCACGCCCGTCCTGCCGACCTCGAACTGCGGCTTGATCAGCACCACCCAGTCGGCGTCGTGGC
>JAPSJX010000033.1 GCA_031178105.1 Agrococcus sp.
GCGCCTCTGTGTCGTTGCGGTACGAGACCGCCATGCACGGGATGCCCCGCTCGAGGAACGCGGGCACGGCCCTGATCGTCTCGCGCCGCGTCACACCGCGCCCGTGCACCTGGATGCACCAGGTGTCCGCCTCCTGGTCGCCCATGATCCAGGCCGGCGCGGGCCCGAGCTCGGTGGGCACGTCGACCCGCTCGACGTCGTCGGTCACCTCCTGCGGCAGGTGCAGCACGTACCCGGACCAGCGGGCGCTCGTCACGCCGGAGAGCAGCTGGCGCGCCGGCTCGTCGACCGCGCGCGTGACGCTGTGCGCGTCCTCGGCGACCACGGGCCCCAGCACCGCGTGCCGGTCCCCCACCCACAGCGCGTACGTGCCGGGCAGCCCCGTGTCGGGCGTGCGGCCGAGCCGCACGCCGCGCTGATCGATCCCCAGGATCCCGATGTCGTCGGGCGGCATCCGCGGCGGCGTCACGAGCATCGAGCCGAGCACGGCGGATGCGCCGGTGACGGCGAGCCCGGCTCCGGCGACGAGCAGTCCCGTCGCCGCGAGCGCGGCGGCGCCCGCGCGGCGGGACACGGGGGTGGCGCCCCCGGGGGCGGTGGCGGCGCGCCTCGCTCGGGTGGTCACGGGGGAATCGTAGTCTTGCCGGGTGGACACGAGCAGTGGAGCCCCCGCCCCCGAGCCGGCTGCGTTCCGCGCTGCCGTCGACCAGCTGCGGCGCGCCGAGCTGCGCTCCGAGCTGTCGGTGCGCGAGATCCCGGCACCCGGGCGCATCGCGCCGCACTCCTTCGCGATCGCGGCCGACGTCGGCACGCCGAGCCACGGCCACGACTCCGACCTCGGCACCGGCCGCTTCATCCTCATGCACGACCCCGAGGAGCCCGAGGCGTGGGGCGGTGACTTCCGCATCGTGAGCTTCACGCAGGCCACGCAGGATCCCGAGATCGGGGTCGACCCGTTCCTCGCCGAGGTCACCTGGACCTACCTGCTCGAGGCGCTCGAGCAGCGCGGCGCCGAGCACCACTCCGAGTCGGGCACCGCGACGAAGATCCTGTCGAGCGGCTTCGGCGAGCTCGCCGCGCAGGGCGACGGCGCGCAGATCGAGCTGCGCGCATCCTGGACCCCCACCGGCCACGACTTCGGCGCGCACCTCACCGCGTGGACCGACCTGCTGTGCGCGATCGCAGGCCTCCCGGTGCAGCCGGGCGCGTCCGGCCTGGATGCGCACAGGCGGACGCGTGGCTGAGCTGCGCGAGGCCGTCGCACAGGGTCCGTTCGACGTCGTCGCCGACGCGGATGCCCTCGACGCGGCAGCCGACCGGCTCGCGGCGGGCTCCGGGCCGGTCGCCGTCGACGCCGAGCGCGCGAGCGGCTTCCGCTACTCGCAGCGCGCCTACCTCGTGCAGGTGCATCGCCGCGGCGCGGGCACGGTGCTCATCGACCCGACCGCCATCGACGACCTCTCGCCGCTGCAGGACGCGATCGGCGGCGAGGAGTGGATCATCCACGCCGCGAGCCAGGACCTGCCGTGCCTGCGCGAGGTGGGCCTCGAGCCTGCGACGCTCTTCGACACCGAGCTCGGCGCGCGACTCGCCGGCTTCGAGCGCGTCGGCCTCGCGGCCGTCACCGAGCGGCTCGTGGGGCTGAGCCTGCGCAAGGAGCACGGCGCGGCCGACTGGTCGACCCGGCCGATCCCCCGCTCGTGGCTCGAGTACGCCGCGCTCGACGTCGAGGTGCTGCCGGATGCGCGCGATGCCCTCGCGGAGGAGCTCGCGCGGCAGGGCAAGGAGGAGCTCGCGGCGCAGGAGTTCGCCTACGCGCTCGAGCGCAGGCCCAAGCCACCGGCCGCCGAGCCCTGGCGCCGCCTGTCCGGCATCCAGGCCATCCGCGACCGAGGGCAGCTCGCCGTGGCGCGAGAGCTGTGGCTCGCGCGGGACGAGCTCGCCCGCTCGACCGACACCGCGCCCGGCCGGCTCGTGCCCGACCGGTCGCTGCTCGCCGCCGTGCAGGCCGACGTCGAGTCGAAGGGCCGGCTCGCGGCTCGCAAGGACTTCACCGGCCGCGCGAGCCGCAGCGAGCTCGACCGCTGGTGGGCGGCGATCGAGGCCGGACGCGCCAGCGACGACCCGCCCGCCCTGCGGGTGCGGTCGGACGAGCCGCCGCCCCCGCGCTTCTGGCGATCGCGCAAGCCCGAGGCCGATGTGCGGCTGCGGCACGCGCGCGCCGCCGTGCAGGCGGCCGCGGAGGAGCTGGCGATGCCGGCCGAGAACCTGCTCGCGCCCGACGCGGTGCGCCGGCTCGCGTGGGACCGGGTCGTGCCGACCCCCGAGGCCGTCGCCGAGGCGCTCCGGGCGCGGGACGCGAGGCCGTGGCAGGTTGCCGCGACTGCACAGAGGATCGCTGCCGCGTTTGTAGAGGCCGACCAAGCCGGTCCGGACCCCGCCGACGACCCCTCGTAGGAAGCGGCAACCGCAGAGCGGGCCGTCCGACCCCGTTCCTACACTGAGGCCGCAATCACCCCTGATCAGGAGGCACCGTGGCTGACGACGACGTCGTGTTCGTGGACGGCGTCCGCACCCCATTCGGGCGAGCGGGCGAGAAGGGCATGTACTGGCAGACCCGAGCGGACGACCTCGCGGTCAAGGCGCTCACCGGGCTGCTGGAGCGCAACCCGACCCTGCCGCTCGACCGCATCGACGACGTCGCGATCGCAGCGACGACACAGGCCGGCGACCAGGGCCTCACGCTCGGCCGCTCCGTGGGCGTGCTCGCCGGTCTCCCGCTCTCGGTGCCGGGGTTCGCCATCGACCGGATGTGCGCGGGCGCGATGACCGCCGTGACGAGCGTCGCCGGGGGCATCGCCTTCGGCGCCTACGACGTCGCCATCGCGGGCGGGGTCGAGCACATGGGCCACCACCCGATGGGCTCGAACGCCGACCCGAACCCGCGCTTCGTCGCCGAGAAGCTCGTCTCGACGGATGCCCTCAACATGGGGAAGACGGCCGAGCGCATCCACGACCGCTTCCCGGAGCTCACGAAGGAGCGCGCCGACCGCTACGCGCTGCGCTCGCAGCAGAAGTACGCCGCCGCCCTCGCCGCCGGCGACATCCAGCCCGACCTCATCCCGGTCGCGACGCAGACCGCCTCCGGCTGGGGCCTCGCGGACGCCGACGAGGCGCCGCGACCCGGGACGACGATGGAGGGCCTCGCGGGCCTCAAGACGCCGTTCCGCGAGCACGGCCGCGTCACCGCGGGCAACGCATCCGGCCTCAACGACGGCGCGACGATGTCGATCATCGCGTCGGCGTCGGCCGCGAAGGAGCTGGGGCTGTCGACGCGGATGCGGATGGTCTCGTTCGCCTTCGCCGGCGTCGAGCCCGACATCATGGGCATCGGCCCCGTGCCGTCGACCGAGAAGGCGCTGCGCAAGGCGGGCCTCGACGTCTCGGACATCGGCCTGTTCGAGCTCAACGAGGCGTTCGCCGTGCAGGTGCTCGCCTTCACCGACCACTTCGGTCTCGCCGACGACGACGAGCGCGTAAACCCGTGGGGCGGCGCGATCGCGATCGGCCACCCGCTCGCCTCGTCCGGCGTGCGCCTCATGCTGCAGCTCGCCCGCCAGTTCGAGCAGCGGCCGGACGTGCGCTTCGGCGTCACCGCGATGTGCGTCGGGCTCGGTCAGGGCGGCACCGTCATCTGGGAGAACCCCCGCCACAAGCGCTACGGGAAGGGCATCTGATGGCGATCCGCGACGAGTTCCCCCTGCTGGCCGCCGCCGGCTTCGACGAGATCGTCACGCACAGCTTCGTGCGGGACGTCGCGCTGCGCTCCGGTCGCACGATGGCGCTCATCACGCTCGACAACGGGCGCGACCACACCCGCCCGTCGACCCTGGGGCCCGCGACGCTCTTCGAGCTCGGCGACACCCTCCTGGCGCAGCGCGAGCGCGCCGAGCAGGGCGAGATCGACGCGATCGCCGTCACCGGCAAGCCGTACTTCCTCGCCGCCGGCGTCGACCTGAGCAACGTCGCCGACATCCCGGACCGGGCGACGGCGGCCGAGCTGCCGCGCCTCGGCCACCGAGCGCTCGGGCTGCTCCACGACGCCCCGGTGCCGACGTTCGTGTTCATCAACGGACTCGCGCTCGGCGGCGGGCTCGAGATCGGCCTGCACGCCGACTACCGCACGATCAGTGCCGCCGCCCCTGCGGTCGCGCTGCCCGAGACGTTCCTCGGCCTCGTGCCAGGCTGGGGCGGGGCGACGATCCTGCCGAACCTCATCGGCATCGAGCGAGCGCTCAAGGTCGTGATCGAGAACCCGCTCAAGCAGAACCGCATGCTGAAGCCCGCCGAGGCGCTCGAGCTCGGCATCGCCGACGCGATGTTCGGCCCCTCGAGCTTCCTGGAGTCGTCGATCCGCTGGGCCGACGAGGTGCTCGGCGGCAGGAAGGTCGACCGGCCGCACGCGCCCGGTGCGATCGAGCGCGCGGTGAAGTGGCCGATCGCGCTGCGCGTCGCACGCGAGACCCTGCAGCGGAGGATCGGCACGGTGCCGGCGGCGCCGTACCGCGCGCTCGAGCTGCTCGAGCTCGCCCGCAGGAACGACCGCACCGCGGGCTTCGCGGCCGAGGACGAGGCGATCGCCGACCTCGCCGTCGGCGACCAGTTCGTCGCGTCGATCTACGCCTTCAACCTCGTGCAGAAGCGCGCGAAGCGCCCCGCGGGAGCGCCCGACGCGGCGCTCGCGAAGCCGGTGGCCAAGGTCGGCATCATCGGCGCCGGGCTCATGGCCAGCCAGTTCGCGCTGCTCTTCCTGCGGCGACTGCAGGTGCCGGTCGTGATCACCGATCTCGATCGGGACCGCGTCGACGCCGCGGTCGCGGGCATCCGCCGCGAGGTCGAGGCGCTCGTCGGCAAGGGGCGCATCTCGAGCGACGAGGGCAAGCGGCTGTCGGCGCTCATGTCCGGCACCGTCGACAAGGCCGACTTCGCCGACTGCGACTGGGTCATCGAGGCCGTCTTCGAGGAGCTGGGCGTGAAGCAGCAGGTCTTCGCCGAGGTCGAGCCGTACCTGTCAGAGACGGCGGTCATGGCCACGAACACCTCGAGCCTCTCGGTCGAGCAGATCGGGGCGAGGCTCGCGCACCCGGAGCGCCTCGTCGGCTTCCACTTCTTCAACCCGGTCGCGGTCATGCCGCTCATCGAGGTCGTGCAGACCCCGTCGACCGACGACGCGACGCTCGCGTCGGCGATGCGCGTCGCGAAGGATCTGAAGAAGAACGCGGTCATCACGCGCGACACCCCAGGGTTCGTCGTCAACCGCGTGCTCGCCAAGCTGCTCGGCGAGGCGATGCACGCCGTCGAGCAGGGCTCGTCCTTCGAGGACGTCGTCGCGGCGCAGCGGGCGTTCGGCTTCCCGATGGACCCGTTCGTGCTCCTCGACCTCGTCGGCCTCAAGGTGGGCGCGCACGTGCTCGACACGCACCACGGCGCGTTCCCCGACCGCTTCTTCGAGTCGCCCGCGCTGCACGAGCTCGCAGAGCGGAACGTGCTGCTCGAGAAGGACGCGAAGGGCGAGGCCAAGGGCATCGACAAGCGCGCGCGGAGGATCGTCGCGAAGCACACGCCCAAGGGCGCCGTGGCGCTCTCGGTCGACGAGCTGCGCCTGCGCATCGAGGCCGGCCTCGCGGACGAGATCAGGCGGATGCTCGACGACGGCGTCGTCGAGGCGGCCGAGGACATCGACCTCTGCATGATCCTCGGCGCCGGCTGGCCGTTCCACATGGGCGGCATCACCCCCTACCTGGACCGGGTCGGCGCCTCCGAGCGCGTCTTCGGCGGCACGTTCCACGACCCGCGCATCGCCGGCGCCCGGGCCTGACCGGCCCGTCCGGCAGACTGGCGGGATGGACCCCGCTCGCGTCGACGCCCTCGCCCGTGACCTCGCCGCTGCGGGCTTCACCGGCGGGGGCGTCCGCGCGCTCATCGGCGACGACGCCGAGGCCGCGCTCGGCCGGATGGTCGCCGAGCCCGCCCGCCGTGCCGCGCGGCGCGGGCCCGGCCCGCTCGCGACCCTGCTGCACGCGTTCGTGCTCGGCGACGCCGTGCCGGAGGCGGCGATGGCCGAGGCGCTGCCCTCGCTCGGCGTCGACGGCGCCGTCGGGCTCGGGATCGCGGAGCGGCGCGCAGCGCCGGCGCCGCTCGTCGCTCCCCTCGTCGCGATCCGGCTGCACGCCTACCGCGACGCGCTCGGCGGCGGCGAGTGGTGGATCGCGAGCGACCTCGACGAGCTCGCGGGCGTCGCGCCGCTGCGCCCCGACCACGTGCTCGGGGTCGGCGGCGCGGCCCGCACGCTCGCCGCGCTGCTGCCGGCCGTGCGAAGCGCGAGCGCGCTCGACCTGGGCACGGGGTGCGGCGTCATCGCGCTGCACCTGCGTCGCTTCGCCGCCCGCGTCGTCGCGACCGACATCTCGGAGCGCGCCCTCTGGTTCACCGCGCTCAACGCGCGGCTGAACGGCGTCGACGGCATCGAGACCCGGCTCGGGTCCCTCTACGACCCGGTCGAGGGCGAGCGCTTCGACCTCATCGCCTCCAACCCGCCGTTCGTCATCACGCCGCGCACCGCGGGGGTCCCCTCGTACGAGTACCGCGATGGCGGCGCGACCGGCGACGGCCTCATGGCCGCCGTGGTCGGCGGCCTCCACGCGCACCTGGTGCCGGGCGGCGCGGCGCGGCTGCTCGGCAACTGGGAGACCGTCGACGGCGAGGCCGGTCTCGACCGCGTGCGCGCCTGGGCCGGCCGGCGCGGCGCCCCGCTCGACGCCTGGGCCATCGAGCGCGAGTCGCTCGACCCGGTGCGCTATGCCGAGCTCTGGCTGCGCGACGGGGGCACGCTCCCCCGCGACGACGCGCACGATGCGCTGCTCGACGCCTGGCTCGACGACTTCGAGGCGCGCGGCGTCTCGGCCGTGGGGATGGGCTGGCTCGCGCTGCGCCGGCCGGTCGGCGACGCGAGCCTCGCGCGCTTCGAGCGCGTGCCCCAGTCCGTCGCGCTCGAGCACGTCGGCAGCCACCTCTCCGCGGCGTTCGACGACGCGGCGTGGCTCGCCGAGCTCAGCGACCCGTCGCTCGCCGCCGAGCATCTCCTCGTCGCGCCCGACGTGACGGAGGCGCGCCACCAGCTCCCGGGCGCGGCCGGGCCCACCGTCATCGAGCTGCGCCAGGGCGGTGCGCTCGGCCGCACGGTGTCGGTCGACACCGCGCTCGCCGCGCTCGTCGGCGCGTGCGACGGCGAGCTGTCGGTGGGCGTGCTCATCGGCGCCATCGCGGGCCTGCTGGAGGTCGACGAGCAGATCCTCGCGGCCGATCTGCTGCCGCGCGTGCGCGAGCTCGTGCTCGTCGGCATCCTCCGCCGCGGCTGAGGCGTCAGCGCTCGGGGAGTGCTCGACATCGCCCCCGGTGTGACGGTGCCCCGACGTCCTGGCCCGAGCAGGTGCCGGCGACGGGTCAGGCTGCGAGCAGGGCCGCGATCGTCGCGGGCACGGCCTCGGCGACGTCCAGCGCGGCCAGCGGTCCCCCGCCGCTCGCGCGCGCAGCGGCGAGGCCGTGCACGACGGCCGCGGAGGCGGCGAGCTCGGCGAGCCGCGCGGCGTCGGCGTGCACCTCGCCCGCGTGCGTCGCCACGAGGGCGCCGAGGATGCCGGCGAGCACGTCGCCGGAGCCGGCGGTCGCGAGCCAGTGCGTCGCCGGCGGCACCTCGATGACGCCGCCGTCGGGGGCCGCGACGAGACTCTCCGCCCCCTTCAGCAGCACCACCGCGTCGAACGCCTCGGCGGCGCGCCGCGCCCACGCCGCCGGGGCGCGCCGGACGGCGTCGGTGTCCGTCCCGATCTCGACGTGGGCGAGCATCCTGACGAGCTCGCCGTGGTGCGGGGTGACCACCGCGGCGCCGGCGGCCTGCGCCGCGAGGTCGAGGGCGCCGGCGTCGAGCACGACGGGCGCGCCGCTGTCGAGGGCCGCGCGCAGCGTCGCGGCGAGCGACGGCGACCGCAGCCGCGCATCCTGGCCGCTGCCGACCAGCCAGGCCTCCACGCGGCCCTCGCCCGTCACGACCTCCGGCCGGCGCGCGAGCACGAGGTCCTCGACGCGTCGCGGCGCGATGAGCCGCACCATGCCGATGCCCGTGCGGTGCGCGGCCTCGACGCCCAGGACCGCAGCGCCCGGGTAGCGCTCCGAGCCCACGATCGCACCGAGCACGCCGCGGCGGTGCTTGTCGGCGAGGGCGTCGGGGACGGCGATGCGCGCGGCGGTGTCGGCCTCGGTCCACATCATGCGGCCACGATATCGGCGCCTACTCCGCCGGCGGGCGGCGGCGCTGCTGCTTCGTCCGGGACCGCAGCTGCTTGGCCGCGAGCCGCCGCCGATGCGCGCCGCGCGTCGCCTTCGTCGCGCGACGTGGGGGGCCGTCCGGCGCGAGCGCGGCGTCGACGAGCGCCGTGAGCCTGCGGGTCGCGATCTCGCGGTTCCGCAGCTGCGACCGCTCCTCGGACGCGCTCACCGTCAGCACCCCGGCGCGCAGCCGGCTGCCGAGGCGAGCGAGCAGCCGAGCCCGCTGCTCGTCGGAGACGGCGAGGGAGTCGATCACGCTCCACGAGAGCTCGACGCGGCTGTCCGAGGTGTTGACGTGCTGCCCGCCGGGCCCGGACGACCGCGAGAAGCGCCACCGCAGCTCCGCCGGCGGGATGTCGACCGGGCTCACCGGTGCGCCGCCGAGGCCGTCAGTCGCGCGCGGCGCGCGAGGCGTCGTCGACGTCCGCGTCCAGGCGCAGCTCCTGCTCGTCCGGCAGCGGCCTCGCGATCGGCACGCGACCGGTGCCGAGCACCTGCTGGATGATGTTGCGGGCGATGGCCTGGGCCGAGAGGCCGACGTCGTGCAGGATCTCGCCGCGCTCGGCGTGGTCGATGAACGCATCCGGCAGGCCGAGCTCGTCGACCGCGGTGTCGACCCCGGCCGCGCGCAGCTCCTGCCGCACGCGCGTGCCGATCCCGCCGACGCGCACGCCGTCCTCGAGCGTGATGACGATCCGGTGCTCGCGCGCGAGCTCGACGATCGACGTCGCCACCGGCACGACCCAGCGCGGGTCGACGACGGTGACCCCGATGCCCTGGTCCCGCACGCGCTGGGCGACGTCCATCGCGAGGTGCGCGAAGGCGCCGATCGCGATGAGCAGCACGTCGCGGTGGGGCGCCTCGAGCAGCACGTCGACGCCGTCGTCGGTGCGGCGCACGGCGTCGAGCTGGTTGGGCACGGAGCCCTTGGGGTAGCGGATGACCGTGGGCGCGTCGTCGATCGCCACCGCCTCGCGGAGCGCCTCCTCGAGGCGCGCCGCATCGCGCGGCGCGGCGAGGCGGATGCCCGGGACGAACTGCAGCAGGGCGAGGTCCCACATGCCGTGGTGGCTCGGGCCGTCCGGGCCGGTGACGCCCGCGCGGTCGAGCACGAACGTCACGCCCGCCCTGTGCAGGGCCACGTCCATGAGCACCTGGTCGAAGGCGCGGTTCACGAAGGTCGCGTAGATCGCGACGACGGGGTGCAGGCCGCCGAACGCGAGCCCGGCCGCGGTCGTCACCGCGTGCTGCTCGGCGATGCCGACGTCGAGCACGCGGGATGCGTCGAGCGCCGCGAGCCGGTCGAGGCCCGTGGGGCGCAGCATCGCGGCGGTGATGCCGACGACCCGCTCGTCCTGACGGGCGATCGAGACGAGCTCGTCGGCGAAGACCGACGTCCACGACGGGCGGCCGGCGCTCGCGATCGACTCCCCCGTCTCCGGGTCGATCTGCCCGACCGCGTGAAACTGGTCGGCCTCGTCGTTGATGGCCGGGTCGAAGCCCTGCCCCTTCTGGGTGATGACGTGCACGATGACAGGCGCGCCGAAGTCACGGGCCTGCTGCATCGCCTCCTCGAGCGCCTCCTGGTCATGGCCGTCGATGGGGCCGAGGTACTTGATGTCGAGGTTGGAGTAGAGCACCTCGTTGTTCACGAAGCGGGTGAGGAAGCCGTGCGTGGCTCCGCGCACGCCGCGGTAGACGGCCCTGCCCGGGTGCCCGAAGCGCGAGAACAGCCGCTCGGACGTGCCGCGGAGGCTCGTGTACGACCGCTGCGTGCGCACGCCGTTCAGGAAGCGCGCCATCCCGCCGATCGTGGGCGCGTAGGAGCGGCCGTTGTCGTTGACGACGATGACGAGCCGCCGACGGTTGTCGTCGGAGATGTTGTTGAGCGCCTCCCACGTCATGCCGCCCGTGAGCGCGCCGTCGCCGACGACCGCCACGACGGTGCGGTCGTGCTGGCCGGTGATGTCGAAGGCGCGGCTGATGCCGTCGGCCCACGACAGCGATGAGGAGGCGTGGCTCGACTCGACGATGTCGTGCTCGCTCTCGGCGCGCTGCGGGTAGCCCGCCAGGCCGCCCTTCTGGCGCAGCCGGGAGAAGTCCTGGCGACCGGTGAGCAGCTTGTGCACGTAGGACTGGTGGCCGGTGTCGAAGACGAAGGCGTCGCGCGGCGAGTCGAAGACCCGGTGCATCGCGAGCGTCAGCTCGACGACCCCGAGGTTCGGGCCGAGGTGCCCGCCCGTGCGCGACACCTCGCGGATGAGGAACGCGCGGATCTCCGCCGCGAGCTCGATGAGCTGCTCGCGGGAGAGGCCGTCGAGGTCGCGCGGACCCGTGATCTGCTCGAGGATCGCCATAGGGCCTTCATCGTAGTCGTCGGAACCAGGAAGGCCCCCTCCGCAGAGGGGGCCTTCCTATGCGTGCGCTCCGGATCAGACCAGCGAGCGCAGCACGTACTGCAGGATGCCGCCGTTGCGGTAGTAGTCGGCCTCTCCGGGCGTGTCGATGCGGACGACCGCGTCGAACTCGATCGGCTGCTTGCCCTCGGGGCTGTGGGCCGTCGGCGTCGCGACGACGTGCACCGTCTTCGGGGTGACGCCCTCGTTGAGCTGCGTCAGGCCCGTGATCGAGATCTCCTCGGTGCCGTCGAGGCCCAGCGACTCCCACGTCTCGCCTGCGGGGAACTGCAGCGGGACGACGCCCATGCCGATGAGGTTCGAGCGGTGGATGCGCTCGAACGACTCCACGATCACGGCCTTCACGCCCAGCAGGCTCGTGCCCTTGGCGGCCCAGTCGCGGCTCGAGCCCGAGCCGTACTCCTTGCCGCCGAGCACGACGAGCGGGGTGCCCTGCGCCTGGTAGTTCGCGGATGCGTCGTAGATGAACGACTGCGCGCCGTCGGTCGTCGTGAAGTCGCGCGTGTAGCCGCCCTCGACGCCGTCGAGGAGCAGGTTCTTCAGGCGGATGTTCGCGAACGTGCCGCGGATCATGACCTCGTGGTTGCCGCGGCGCGAGCCGTAGGAGTTGAAGTCCTTCCGGTCGACGCCGTGCTCCGTGAGGTACTGCCCCGCGGGGCTGTCCGCCTTGATGCTGCCGGCCGGCGAGATGTGGTCGGTCGTCACCGAGTCGCCGAGCTTCGCGAGCACGCGAGCACCGGTGATGTCGGCGACCGGCGTCGTCTCCATCGTCATGCCGTCGAAGTACGGGGGCTTCCGCACGTAGGTCGACGCCTCATCCCACTCGAACACGTCGCCCGCCGGCGTCGGCAGGTTCTGCCAGCGCTCGTCGCCGTCGAACACCGCCGCGTACTGGCGCGTGAACATCTCGGTGTCGATCGAGGAGTCGATCGTGGCCTGCACCTCGTCGGCGGAGGGCCAGATGTCGGCGAGGAAGACGTCCTGGCCGTCCTTGCCCTTGCCGAGGGGCTGCGTGTCGAAGTCGAAGTCCATCGTGCCCGCGAGCGCGTAGGCGATCACGAGCGGCGGCGACGCGAGGTAGTTCATCTTCACGTCGGGGTTGATGCGGCCCTCGAAGTTGCGGTTGCCCGAGAGCACCGCCGTCACCGCGAGGTCGTTGTCGTTCACCGACGCCGAGATCTCCTCCTTCAGCGGGCCCGAGTTGCCGATGCACGTCGTGCAGCCGTAGCCCACGAGGTAGAAGCCGAGCGACTCGAGGTCGCCCCAGAGGCCCGCCTTCTCGTAGTAGTCGGTGACGACCTTCGACCCCGGCGCCATCGTGGTCTTGACCCACGGCTTCGAGCTGAGGCCCCGCTCGACGGCGTTGCGGGCGAGCAGCCCCGCGGCGAGCATCACCGAGGGGTTCGACGTGTTCGTGCACGACGTGATGGCCGCGATCGCCACGTGGCCGTGGTCGAGCTCGAACGACTCGCCGTCGACCTCGACCTGCACGGGCTGCGAGATGCGCGACGCGGTCGGCACGCCCGTGGGCGCGGCGGGCGTCGGCTCGACGAGCTCCTCGTCGGTGTCGGCCGAGAACGACGCCGGGTCGGACGCCGGGAAGGTGTCCTCCACCGCCTCGTCGACGATGTCCTTCTCGGGCTCGGCCGCCCGCTCCGGCGCGGTCGCGTAGTTCACGAGGTCGGCGGAGAACTGCTCCTTCGCCCTCGTGAGCTCGATGCGGTCCTGCGGGCGCTTCGGTCCGGCGATCGACGGCACGACCGTCGACAGGTCGAGCTCCATGTACTCCGAGAACGTCGGCTCGACCGCCGGGTCGTGCCACAGTCCCTGCTGCTTGGAGTACGCCTCGACGAGCGCGACCTGCTCGTCGGTGCGACCGGTGAAGCGGAGGTAGTCGAGCGTCACGTCGTCGACCGGGAAGATCGCGGCCGTGGAGCCGAACTCGGGGCTCATGTTGCCGATCGTCGCGCGGTTCGCGAGCGGCACCGATGCCACGCCCGTGCCGTAGAACTCGACGAACTTGCCGACCACGCCGTGCTTGCGCAGCATGTCGGTGATCGTGAGCACGACATCCGTCGCCGTGACGCCCGCGGGGATCGAGCCGGTCAGCTTGAAGCCGACGACGCGCGGGATGAGCATCGAGACGGGCTGACCGAGCATCGCGGCCTCGGCCTCGATGCCGCCGACGCCCCAGCCGAGCACGCCGAGGCCGTTCACCATCGTGGTGTGGGAGTCGGTGCCGACCACCGTGTCGGGGTATGCGGTGAGCTCGCCGCCGAAGGTGCGCGAGTAGGTGACCTTCGCGAGGTTCTCGATGTTCACCTGGTGGACGATGCCCGTGCCCGGCGGGACGACCTTGAAGTCGTCGAAGGCCGTCTGGCCCCAGCGCAGGAACTGGTAGCGCTCGCCGTTGCGCTCGTACTCGATCTCGACGTTGCGCTCGAAGGCGTCGGGCGTGCCGAAGAGGTCGGCGATGACGGAGTGGTCGATCACCAGCTCGGCCGGCGCGAGCGGGTTGATCTTCTTGGGGTCGCCGCCCAGCTCGGCGACGGCCTCGCGCATCGTGGCGAGGTCGACGATGCACGGCACGCCGGTGAAGTCCTGCATGACGACGCGGGCCGGGGAGAACTGGATCTCGACGCTCGGGTCGGCGTCGGCGTCCCACGAGCCGAGCGCCTCGATCTGCGCCTTCGTGACGTTCGCGCCGTCCTCGGTGCGGAGCAGGTTCTCGAGCAGCACCTTCAGGCTGAACGGCAGCCGCTCGTGCCCTTCCACCGCGTCGATGCGGTACACCGTGTAGTCGGTGCCTCCGACCGACAGCGTGTCCTTGCTGTCGAAGCTGTTCGGGTTCGCCATCGTGACTCCTCAGGGGTCTCCGGGATGCGCTGACTGCGCCTCGAGTGTATGCCTCGTGCCGGCGCTCCGGTCGGCCTGAGGGCGAGATATCTTGACGTCAAGATATCTTAGCGCGCGTCGGCCCCCGTCGCATCCGCAGGCGAGTCCATCACGGCGCGCACCATGAGCCACGAGACCCACAGCGCCGCGAGGTAGAGCGGCACGCCCATGATGAGCTTCGTCGCGGCCAGCCACTCGACGGCGCCGGGCGTGCCTGCGTCGGCGGCCAGGTACATGGGCACCTGGAGCGCGAGCCGGGCGGCGATGACGGCGAGCCACAGCACCGTCGCGCGCCACGCCACCGCGCGCTTCGCGCGCTCCGTGCGCCAGGCGTGGGGCATGCCGGTGAGCGCGCCGGCGATGATGCCGACGAGCGGGCGCCGCACGAGCATGCTGACGACGAGCACGGTGATGACGATCCCGTTGACCGTGAAGCCCCAGAGGAAGTTGTCCTCGCCCTGACCGGTGAGCAGCGCGACCGCGGCCGAGATGCCG
Organism: Agrococcus sp.; assembly: GCA_031178105.1. Classification (GTDB taxonomy): domain Bacteria; phylum Actinomycetota; class Actinomycetes; order Actinomycetales; family Microbacteriaceae; genus Agrococcus. Next base: position 14,193 of record JAPSJX010000033.1, read on the forward strand.
ACGCCGATGAGCCCGGCGAAGGCCAGCACCGGCTGGCCCTTCTGCAGCACGCGCCAGGCGACGAAGCCGACCGAGACCGCGAGCGGCACGAGCACCGCGAGGAGCACGTCCTTGGTCGTCGCGTAGAGCGCGAGGAACAGGATGCCGGGGAGCAGCGACTCCACGAGCCCGCGCACGCCACCCATCGCGGCGAGCATGGCGTGCGGCGTGGGCTTCGCGGCGGGATCGAGGTGACCGAGCTTCGAGCCGCGGATGGCGGCGCCCACCTGCTCGGAGAACGACGGCTCGGGCTCCGCGGGCTGCGCGCGCTCGTCCGCCATCAGACCGTCTTCGGCGCCGTGAGCGGGATCAGCTCTCGCGGCGGCATCGGCTGCGCGCCGCGGCAGACCACGGTCGAGCGGAACAGCTCGATCGCCCGCGCCGCCTCGGCGTCGTCGAGCGCGGCCCTGCCGCCGATGAGCCCCTGCAGCATCCATCGCGGGCCGTCCACGCCGATGATGCGCACGGCGCGCGGAGCGCCGTCCGGGCCGGACTGCAGGCTGGCGCGCAGCTCCGGGCCGAGCAGGCCGTCCGCCTCGTCGACGGTCGCGCCCTGGCGCTCGAGCTGCGCGCGCAGCACCTCGCGGACGGGCGCCCAGATCCCCTCGCTGCGCGGCGCGGCGAAGGGCTGCAGCTGCACGGTGGAGCCCTCGTGCTCGAGGGTGACGGCGACGATCCGCTTCGTCTTCTCCTCGACCTCGAGGCGCATCTGCATGCCCGGGCGCGGGACGATGCGCAGGCCGCCCAGATCGACGTAGGGGCGCACGGGCGCCTCCGACTCGTCCAGCGGGCCGATCTCGGCGCGGTCCTCCGGCGCGCTCTTCTCGACGAGCGCCTCGTCGTCCAGCAGCTCGCCCTGGTCGTCGGTGGTGTCGGTCATCGTGCGATCCCCTCTTGGACGGCGCCTCGGCCGGTCGACCCGTGTCCGCGCTCGCCCCGGTCGGAGCCAGGCAGCCGCTCGACCTCGACGAAGCGCACGCGCTCGACGCGCTGCACCACGATCTGCGCGATGCGGTCGCCCGGCTCGATGCGGTGCGGCTCGGTGCCGGTGTTGAGCAGGTTCACCTTGATCTCGCCGCGGTAGCCCGCGTCGACGGTGCCGGGCGCGTTGACGATCGTGATGCCGTGCTTCGCCGCGAGGCCGCTGCGCGGATGCACGAAGGCCGCGTACCCGTCCGGCAGCGCGATCGCGACGCCCGTGCCCACGAGCGCGCGCTGGCCCGGCTCGAGCGTGACCGCCTCCGCGGCGTGGACGTCGGCACCGGCATCGCCCGGGTGCGCGTAGGACGGCACCGGCGATCCGGTGACGAGGACTGCTACCTGCTCCATCGCTGTCGAGGCTAGCCGAGCCTCGGGCCGGGCGGAAACGCGCGACGCGGGAGGGGCCGGGCCGAGGCTCTGGCACGGGATGATGGAGGCATGACCCCCGCCCCCTCGTTCCGCGAGCGGCTCGTCCCGCCGTGGTGGATCCCCATCGTCCTCCTGCTGCTCGTCGTGCCGGCCGTGCTGCTCGTGTTCCTGCCCATCGACATCACCGTCGGCATCGCCGTCGCGATCGGCCTGTACGCCGGGGTGCTCGCGCTCCTGTGGGTCGCGGCGCCGGTCGTCGAGGTGCAGGGAGGCGTGCTGCGCGCGGGACGGGCGCGCATCGACGTCGTGCACCTGGGCACGGCGCACGCGCTCGAGGGCGCGGAGGCGACGGCGGCCATGCGAGGCGGCTGGGACCCCACCGACCACCACGTCATCTCGCCGTGGACTCGGGCGGTCGTGCGCGCGCGCGTCGACGACCCGACCGACTCGACCGGCGCCTGGCTCGTGAGCTCGCGGCGTCCGCAGCGGCTCGCGGCCGCGATCGAGGCAGCGCGCGACGAGCAGGGATGACGCAGCGACGCCCGCCGCCACGAGGGCGGCGGGCGTCGTGGCGCTCAAGTCAGTGGGCGCACTCGCGGCAGATCGGGCCGAGCTTCGTCTCGTGGTCGAACTGGAGGCGGTGCTTGACGAGGAAGCAGTGCACGCACGTGAACTCGTCCTCCTGCGCCGGCAGCACGACGACGTCGAGCTCGACGTCGGCGAGGTCGGCGGCCGAGAGGTCGAAGCTGCCGGGGTTGTCCGCGTCCTCGTCGGTCGAGACGCTCTTCGCGGGAACGCGCTCCTTGAGCGCCTCGATCGACTCGTTCTCGGTGTCGTCGGTCTTGCGCGGGGCGTCGTAATCGGTGGCCATGAAGATGTCCTTGCTTGGGGTGGGGAGCGGCGTCGGCGCACAGTCTGCACGAATCGGGACCGCATGGCAAATCAGATATCCCCTTCCGGGGCGCGCGGCGGACGAGCCGGCCGCACGTGTCCGTGCCCCTGTTCGAACGCGCGGCGCGCCCGCGCCATTCCCGCGCAGCGCGCCTCCAGCGTGGGATGCTGGGCCGATACCGACTCCGCCAGGAAGGACCGACGAATCATGCAGCAGCTGAGCGTCATCGGCGTCGAGGACGACGTGCTCATCCTCGAGTCCGACTCCGGCGAGCGCTTCAGCGTGCCCGTCGAAGCCCTGCCCGAGCGCAGGAAGCAGCCGGCCGCGATCCCGAGCAGGGAGCGCAAGGCCACTCCGCGCGACATCCAGTCCCTCATTCGGGGCGGCATGACGGCAGAGCAGGTCGCGTCGTCGACGGGTGAGGAGCTCGCCTACGTCGAGCGCTTCGAGGGCCCCGTGCTGGCCGAGCGCGCGCACGCGCTCGACTCCGCGCTCTCGATCCCGGTCGCGTCGGGCGACATCGATCCGCTCGCGCAGGAGACGACCTTCGGCGCCGCGATCGAGGAGCGCCTGGACGATCTGCGCGCCTCCGACCGCTCGTGGGCCTCGTGGAAGGACGCCGAGGGCGGCGCCTGGACCGTGCGGCTGCGCTTCACGACCGAGGGCATCCAGCACGAGGCGCTCTGGGGCTACGAGGCGAAGAAGGCCGCGCTCACGCCGCGCAGCAAGGAGGCGGTCTCGCTCAGCCAGTCGGGCGACGCGTCGAGCGTGCTCGTGCCGCGACTGCGCGCGATCGACCGGCAGTCGCGGCCCTCCGCTCCGGCGGTCGCGCCCGAGCCGACCTCGGCGGCACCCGCCTCGCCGTCGACGCCGGCCGAGGACGAGCCCGCTCCCCCGATCTCGCAGCGCGCGGCGACCGACGCCGGCCGCTTCGACTCGGATGCCTTCCGCATCCAGCGCGGCGGCGCACGGTCGGCGCCGGCGCCGGCACCGGTCGAGCCGGGCGTCGGCCTCGAGGAGGCCGTCGCCTCCTCCGCCGCGGTCGAGAGCTCGGTCGACGAGCGCCGCGAGCCGACGAAGGCAGACAACCCGTGGCTGCGCCGCCGCGGCGGCGAGGTCGGCAGCCAGCCCGAGAACGTGCAGGCCGCCGCGATCAACCGGCCCGCCGCCGCGACGCAGCCGAACCACACGGCAGAGCTGCTCGACGCGCTCCGGCGCCGTCGGAGCGAGCGGGAGGCCGCGCTGCGCACGGCGGAGAGCGAGCCCGCGCTCCTCGAGCCCGAGCCGACGCAGGGCGAGCAGGCCGCCGAGGCGGCGGAGGCCGAGGCGCCCCGCCCCCAGCGCGCCGCCGCGACCGGGCCGGTCGGGAACCGCAAGCGCGGCTCGCGCGCGTCGATGCCGAGCTGGGACGAGATCGTCTTCGGCAGCCGGACGGACGACGACCGGTAGTCGCTCGCGAGCTCGAGCAGAGGGAGGGCCGCCCGCTGGGCGCCCTCCCTCTGGCGTGTCGCGCGCCTCGTGCGCACCTGAACGGCGCGTCATGTTAGATTCACCGCGCACAGTCCCGTGCACCTACAAGGAGGTAGGCATGACAGCACCCGCGCATGACACGACGCGAGACAACGACCGCAAGGGGCTCGGCCGCGTCGTCACCGCCGCCATGGCGGGCACGGTCGTCGAGTGGTACGAGTTCTTCCTCTACGCCACTGCGTCGACGATCGTCTTCAACCTCATCATGTTCCCCGAGAGCGACGATCCGTACTTCCCGATCATCAGCGCGTTCCTGACCTACGCGGTCGGCTTCATCGCGCGCCCGCTCGGCGGCATCGTCTTCGGCCACTTCGGCGACAAGTACGGCCGCAAGAAGATGCTGCAGTTCGCGATCATCCTCGTCGGCGTCGCCACGTTCCTCATGGGTTGCCTGCCGACGTTCGCGCAGATCGGCTACTGGGCGCCTGCGCTGCTCGTGCTGCTCCGCTTCGCGCAGGGCTTCGCGGTCGGTGGCGAGTGGGGCGGCGGTGTGCTGCTCGTCGCTGAGCACTCCCCGAACAAGGAGCGCGGCTTCTGGTCGTCGTTCCCGCAGGCAGCCGTGCCTGCCGGCAACCTCATCGCCACGGTCGTCCTGCTCGTGCTGCAGTGGACGCTCTCGGACGAGGACTTCCTCGGCTGGGGCTGGCGCATCGCGTTCTGGCTCTCCGTCGTCATCGTCGCGGTCGGCTACTACATCCGCACGCGCGTCACGGACGCCCCGATCTACCAGCAGGTGCGCGACGAGGTCGCCCAGTCGCAGGCGCAGTCGTACGGCGTGCTCGAGGTGCTGAAGCGCTACCCGAAGGGCGTGCTGACGGCCATGGGCCTCCGCTTCGCCGAGAACGTCCTGTACTACCTCGTGGTGACGTTCTCGATCGTCTACCTGCGCACGTACCTGGAGTACGACGTCTCGCGCATCCTGGGGCTCATGGCGATCGCGCACGTCGCGCACTTCATCTTCGTGCCGATCGTGGGCCGCTTCACCGACCGCGTGGGCCGCAAGCCCATGTACCTCGCCGGCGTGCTCCTGGGCGCGACGTGGGGCTTCATCGCCTTCCCCATGTTCGAGACGGGCAGCGACATCGTCATCCTGTCGGCGATCATCCTCGGCCTGCTGTTCCACGCGCTCATGTACGCCGGCCAGCCGGCGATCATGGCGGAGCTGTTCCCGACGCGGATGCGCTACTCGGGCGTCTCGCTCGGCTACCAGGTCACGTCGATCGTCGCGGGCTCGCTCGCGCCCATCATCGCGACCGCGCTGCTGAGCCAGTTCGACAGCTACATCCCGGTCGCGATCTACATCGTGATCGCGTGCCTCATCACGCTCGTCGCGGTGCTGGCGCTGAAGGAGACGAAGGGCATCTCGCTGCACGACGTCGACGACATCGACCGCCAGCGCCTGCTGGCCGAGAAGGGCACCGTCTGATCTCCGCCGGAGACCGGACATCGGACGGGCGGCGGGGCTTCCTCGCCGCCCGTTCGGCACCCAGCAGATAGCGTTGCAGCACAGCGACGGAAGGAATCGACGATGACGTCAATCGCCTGGATCGGACTCGGCAACATGGGGAGCCGGATGTCCTCCCACCTCGTCACGGCGGGGCACGAGGTGCGCGGCTTCGACGTCGTGGATGCGCTGCGTGAGCGCGCGGCGGAGCACGGCGTCATCCCGGTCGGCTCGATCGCAGAGGCCGTGGAGGGCGCCGACGTCGTGATCCTGAGCCTGCCGAAGGGCGAGCACGTCCGGCAGGTGCTCGAGAGCGATGGCGGCGTCTTCGCGTACGCGGCGCCCGGCACGCTCATCCTCGACACCTCGACGGTCGACATCGAGACCTCGCAGTGGTGCCACGGACAGGCGGGCTCGCGCGGCCTGCGCTTCGTGGACGCCCCCGTCTCCGGCGGCACGCAGGGCGCGCAGGCGGGCACGCTCACGTTCATGCTGGGTGGCGACGACTACGACGTCGCCGACGCGAAGGGGATCGTCGCGCCGATGGCCGGCAACGTCTTCGCCGTCGGCGAGGCGACGCACGGCATCGCGGCGAAGCTCGTCAACAACATGATGCTGGGCGTCTCGATCCTGGCGATGTCCGAGGGCTCGCAGCTCGCGAAGCAGCTGGGCCTCGACCCGAAGGCGTTCTTCGACGTCGCGCGCGTCTCCTCGGGCGACTCGTGGGCTCTCCGCACGTGGTACCCCGTGCCCGGTGTCGTGCCGGGCGCCGCTGCCAACGACAACTTCGACGCCTCGTTCTCGGCCATGCTGTGCCATAAGGACGTCGCGCTGGCCGTCGCGGGTGCGGAGGCGACGGGCGTGAAGGTACCCGCCGCGACGCTCGTCCGCGACCAGCTGCAGCGGCTCCTCGACGAGGGCCTCGGCGGCAAGGACTGCACGCTCGTCGTGCGCGAGGCGAGCCCCGACGGCAGCGTCGAGGGCTGGGACGGCCGCTGATGCGGATCCGCGGCGCGGTGCTGCGCGCGATCGGCGCCGAGCGGCCCTTCGCCGAGTCGCGGCCGCTCGAGCTCGTCGACCTCGAGCTGGACGAGCCCGGCCCCGGTGAGCTGCGCGTGCGCATCGAGGCCGCCGGGCTCTGCCACAGCGACCTGTCGGTCGTGGACGGCGCGCGGCCGCGGCCGGTGCCGATGCTGCTCGGTCACGAGGCCGCGGGGATCGTCGAGGCGGTCGGACCGGGCGTCGACGACGTCGCGGTCGGCGACCGCGTCGTCACGACGTTCCTGCCGCGCTGCGGCGAGTGCGCCGCGTGCGCGACCGACGGCCGGCTCCCGTGCGAGCGCGGATCCGCGTCGAACGGCGCGGGTGAGCTGCTGGGCGGCGGACGGCGGCTGCACGAGGGCGACGGCGCGTCCGCCACCGACGTGCACCACCACCTGGGCGTCTCCGCCTTCGCGACGCACGCGGTGCTCGACCGTCGCTCGGTCGTGCCCGTCGGTGCGGATGTGCCGCCGGCGGTGGCCGCGGTGCTCGGCTGCGCCATGCTGACGGGCGGCGGCGCGGTCGTCAACGCCGGCAAGCCGCGCGAGGGCGACGACATCGTGATCGTCGGGCTCGGCGGCGTCGGCATGGCGGCGCTCCTCGCGGCGGTGTCGCTCGGCGTCGGCCGCGTGATCGGCGTCGACGCGGTGCCCGCCAAGCTCGAGACCGCGCTGGAGCTCGGCGCCGACGTGGCCCTCTCACCCGACGACGCGCTCGAGCAGGGCCTGCGGGCGCCGGTCGTGGTCGAGGCTGCCGGGCATCCCAAGGCGTTCGAGACGGCGTTCGCGCTCACAGCACCCGGCGGGACGACGGTCACGGTCGGGCTGCCGCGCGCCGATGCGCGATCGTCGCTGTCGCCGCTCACGTTCACGGCCGAGGCGCGCACGGTCGTCGGCTCCTACCTCGGCTCCGCGGTGCCGGCACGCGACATCCCCCGCTACGAGCAGCTGTGGCGCGAGGGCAGGCTAAACGTCGAGGCGCTCGTCACGAGCGAGATCGCGCTCGAGCAGCTCAACGAGGCGCTCGACACGCTCGCCGACGGGAAGGCCATCCGCCAGGTGGTGCGCCTCTAGCTCGGCTCCGGGCCGCGGCGGTCCCGCCGGGTGGTCACGACACGCCGCGGCGGTCCCGCCGGGTGGTCACGAC
>JAPSJX010000085.1 GCA_031178105.1 Agrococcus sp.
GGCTGGCCGTCGCCCGTTCGCGGGCACTGGCAGGGCTCGACCGCCTCGTCGCCGCCGGGCAGGACGTCTCGACGCCCGCCAAGGCGCGCGCGGCTGCCGACAACGCCGCGGTGCGCTCGTCGCCGACGATGCCCGCGATCGAGCGGTACACGGGGGTGCTGTACGACGCGCTCGACGCCGCATCGCTCGGCCCGGAGGCGCGTGCGTGGGTGGACGCGCACGTCGTGATCCAGTCGGCGCTGCTCGGCTTCGTGCGGGCCTCGGATGCGATCCCCGCCTACAAGGTCTCCGAGCACTCGAAGCTCCCGGGGGAGCGGATGCGCGCGCTGTGGTCGGGCGCCGGCGACGCGATCGAGGGCTTCGCGCTCGACCTGCGCTCGAAGGCCTACGCCGCGCTCGCGCCGGTGCCCGGAGCGGTGCCGGTCGAGATCGTCTCCCTCGAGGGCGCCGCGCTCAACCACTGGAACAAGGCAGGCAAGGGCGCGCTCGTGCGCTCTCTCGCGCACGCCGGCGTCGAGGTGGACTCCGCGGATGCCCTCGTGTCGTGGGCGTCATCGGCCGACGTGCCGCTCGAGCGCACGGCCGCCGGCCTGCGGCTGACGGTCCAGGATCCGCGCCTCGCCCAGGCGGCTTGCTGACGACCCCGCGGCACAGCGCACGTGCGGGCGGCGGCTCCTAGCATCGGTCCATGCCAGACCCCGCCGACGCCATCGCCGCCGCTGCCGCCGACTTCGGATGGCCGGAGCTCCGGCCTGGCCAGCGGGAGGCGGTCGAGGCGATCCTCGAGGGGCACGACGTGCTCGCGGTCATGCCGACGGGCCACGGCAAGTCCGCGATCTACCAGCTCGCCGCGAGCCTCACCGAGGGGCTGACGGTCGTGGTCTCGCCGCTCATCGCCCTGCAGCGCGACCAGGTCGAGCAGCTCGAGGAGCTCGGCGCCGACCCTGCCGTCGCCGTCAACTCCTCGCAGCGGGTGACCGAGAACCGCGAGGCGTGGGAGGAGCTCGAGGCCGAGGAGGCCGGCTTCCTCTTCCTGGCCCCCGAGCAGCTCGCGCGCGACGACGTCGTCGAGCGCGTCCGCGAGCTGCGCCCCACGCTCATCGTCGTCGACGAGGCGCACTGCGTCTCGGCCTGGGGCCACGACTTCCGCCCCGACTACCTGCGGCTCGGGCACGCCATCGACGCCCTCGGGCATCCCACGACCGTCGCCCTCACGGCGACCGCTGCGCCCCCCGTCCGCGACGAGATCGTCGAGCGGCTGCGGATGCGCGATGCCCGGCAGGTCGTGCGCGGCTTCGACCGCCCCAACATCTTCCTCGAGGCGCACCGCGTCGCCGGCGCCGACGAGCAGCGCGACGCCGTCGTCCAGCGCGCCATCGCCGAGGCGAAGCCCGGCCTCGTGTACGTCGCGACGCGGAAGCAGGCCGAGCAGCTCGCCGACGACCTCCGCGCCGCGGGCCTCCAGGCCGAGGCCTACCACGCCGGCATGCCGCGCACCGAGCGCGAGCGCGTCCACGACGCCTTCACCGACGGCAGCGCCGAGGTGGTCGCCGCCACGTCGGCGTTCGGCATGGGCATCGACAAGGCCGACGTGCGCTTCGTGCTGCACGCCGCGGCGCCGGACTCGCCCGACTCCTACTACCAGGAGATCGGCCGCGCCGGCCGCGACGGGGAGCCGGCGCTCGCCGCGCTCTACTTCCGCCAGGAGGACTTCGGCGTCCACCGGTTCCGCACGGGCGGCTCCGCGGACACCGAGATGCTCCACCAGGTCGCGTCGAGGATCCGTCGCGCGAAGCAGCCCGTGCCGCCGGAGCGGCTGCGCGAGCGGCTCGACGTCGGCGCGAGCCGGCTCACCTCGGCGGTGAACCTCCTCGAGCAGGCGGGCGCCGTCGAGACGACGGGCGAGGGCGACCTCGTCTGGCAGGGCGGCACGGTGAAGCCCGCGGTCGACGAGGCGGCGCGGCTGGCGGAGGCGCGGCGCAGGGTCGACCGCTCGCGATCCGACATGATGCGCGGCTACGCCGAGACCGGCGGCTGCCGACGGCGCTTCCTGCTCGGCTACTTCGGGGAGGAGCTGCCCGAGCTGTGCGGCGCGTGCGACACGTGCAGGAGCGGCTCCGCAGCGCGCGTGGAGGACGCCCGCGACGGGGCCGGGGGCGAGGGCGGCGCGAGCTGGCCGGTCGGGCTCGACGTGCGGCACGACGTGTGGGGCGAGGGCGCCGTCGTCAGCGAGGACGGCGATCGCATCACGGTGCTCTTCGACGAGGAGGGCTACAAGACGCTCGCCCTCGAGGCCGTCGAGCGCACCGGGGTGCTGCAGCCCCGCTGACGGCCTAGCATCGGCGCATGCCCAATCGGCCTGAGACGATCGAGCGGCTGCACGAGGCCTTCGAGCCCCTGCCCATCCGCCTGCAGCCCATGTTCGGCGAGCACGCCATCTACTGCGACGACCGCATCTTCGGCTTCGTCTGCGACGACGTGCTGCTGCTCAAGCTCGTGCCCGAGGCCGAGGAGCTCTGGGCCGAGCTCCCGCGCGGCGAGGCGTACCCGGGCTCGAAGCCCTACGGCATCGTCGACGACGAGCGGATGCGCGACACCGACTGGCTGCACGAGATCGCGCAGACCATCGCAGCGACCCAGCCGCACAAGCCCTCGCGGGCGCGGAGCGCTCGTCCACCGAGCCGCGCCTAGGGTGGACGCATGACGCGCACGCTCGGGAACAGCGGCATCGAGGTCTCGCCCATCGGCCTCGGATGCAACAACTTCGGCCGCAGGGGCACGGTCACCGAGGATCAGTCGGGCACCGACGCCGTGATCCATGCGGCGATCGACGAGGGGATCACCCTCTTCGACACCGCCGACATCTACGGCAACCCGCCCACGACCTCCGAGACGCTCATGGGCGTCGCGCTCGCGAAGGCCGGCAGCGCCGCCCGCGACAAGGTCGTGCTCGCGACGAAGTGGGGCCACTCGGGCTTCGGCATCGAGGGCACCGAGGCGTGGGGTCCCAAGGGCGCTCGCACCTACATCCGCAACGCCGTCGAGGCTTCGCTGCGGCGCCTCCAGACCGACCGCATCGACCTCTACCAGCTGCACACGCCGGACGAGTCGACGCCCATCGAGGAGACGGTGCGCGCGCTCGACGAGCTCGTCACCGAGGGCAAGATCCGCGCCTACGGCCACTCGAACTTCAGCGCGGAGCAGATCGCGGAGGCCGCCGCGGTCCAGAGCGAGCACGGCTTCGCGTCGGCGCAGGACGAGTACTCGCTCGTCGCCCGCCGGGTCGAGCGCGAGGTGCTCCCCGCCGTGCTCGAGGTCGGGATCGGCTTCCTGCCCTACTTCCCGCTCGCGAACGGCCTGCTCTCGGGCAAGTACTCGCAGGGCACCGGCCCCGAGGGTGCGCGGCTCACCGCCCTCAAGCCGCAGCTGCTCGAGGAGACCGACTGGTCGCGGATCGCAGAGTACGAGCGCATCGTGCGCCGCGCGGACCGGACGATGCTCGACGCGACGTTCCAGTGGCTGCTCGCGCAGCCGGCGGTGACGAGCGTCATCGCGGGTGCGACGCGGCCCGAGCAGGTCGCGCAGAACGCGGCGGCCGGCCGCGGCGAGCTCGACGCCGCGACCGTCGAGGAGATCTCCGAGCTCTTCGCCTGACCCGCGGCGTCAGCGCAGCGCGGCGTAGCCCTGCTCGTCGCGCGCGTTCGACGCCGCCCGGATCGTGCCGTCCGGCTCGTGCGACGCGAACGAGAGCCGGCCGAGCGACCACGGGCCCGCATCGGTCACGACGTGCCCGCGGCGGCGCAGCTCGGCGATCGTCGCCTCGCCGAGCCGCGACTCGACGTGCAGGCCGCCCGGCTCCCACATCCGCGGCTCGAACGACGACACCAGGTGCGTCACGTGCCACGAGGGCGCATCGATCGCAGCCTGCGGGTCGAGCCCGAGCACGCGCATGCCGAGCAGCATCGTCAGCTGCCACTGGTCCTGCTGGTCGCCGCCGGGCGTGCCGAGCGCCGCCGTCGCCCCGTCGTCGTCGACGAGCAGCGTGGGGGAGAGGGTCGTGCGTGGGCGGATGCTCGGCGCCAGGCTCGTCGGCAGGCCCGGCTCGAGCCACAGCATCTGCGCCCTCGTGCCGAGGCAGAAGCCCAGTTCCGCGATCGTCGGGCTCGACTGGAGCCAGCCGCCCGAGGGGGTGGCGGAGACGACCGTGCCCCACCGGTCGACGACGTCGATGTGGCACGTGTCGCCGCGCGTCGGCTCGCCGGTCCCCGCGGCGCGCACGGCCGGCGCACCCTCGGGCAGGCGCGGCATGCGCGGCTCGCCGCGGAGCGCGCCCGGCCGCAGCTCGAGCGACGCGGCGCCGCCGACGAGCGATCTGCGCTCGGCGAGGTAGCCCGGGTCGAGGAGCCGCGAGAGGTCGGCGCCGTCGCCGAACCACGCGTCGCGGTCGGCGAGCGCGAGCTTCGTCGCCTCGACGGCGACGTGCACGAGGTCGGCGTCGAACCCGTCCGCACGCTCGGGGAGCAGCGGGTCGAGGATGCCGAGCGCCTCGAGCAGCGCGGGACCCTGCGACCATGCGCCGGCCTTGTGCACCGTGGTGCCCCGCCACGGCATCGCGACGGTCTCCTCCCACGTCGGGCGCCACGCGGCGAGGTCGTCGCCCGTCAGGAGGCCCGCATGGGCGGCGCCGGTGGAGTCGACGACCGACTGCCGCGCATGCCGGTCGACCGCCTCGGCCACGAAGCCCTCGCTCCACGCCGCGATCGCAGCGTCGCACGCCGCCTCGCGCTCCTTGCCGTGACCGGCGTCGGCGAGCCGGCGGTACGTCTCGGCGAGCGCCGAGTTGCGCACGACGTCCCACTCGGCTGGCGCGGGATCCGCCCAGAGCGCCGCGGAGGAGGGCCAATGCTCGCGGAAGAAGTCGGCTCGGCCGGCGATCGTGCGCGCGACGCGGGGCAGCACGCGGTGGCCGCGCTCGGCGAGCTCGATCGCGAACGCGAGCACGTCGGCGGGCGCCCAGCTGCCGTGGTCGCGGACGAGGGTCAGCCACGCGGGCACCGCGCCGGGCACGACGGCGGCGAGCAGCCCGGTGC